>JAHECD010000041.1 GCA_024641945.1 Rubrivivax sp.
CGCAGCGACGTAAAGGAGGAGGGCTGGGCGCGGCCCGGTCCGGGGGACATGAGCGGAGGCACTCGCCCGGCGGCCTCGGCCCGCACAACGTCTCCGGCCCAATGTGCGAACGACCGCAACGGGCCGGTGGCGGGCGTTGGCCGGCTTTGCGCAGGGAGTGCCACCGCATGCTGAAGGTCGATGGCCTGAATCAGTACTACGGTGGCAGCCACATCCTGCGCAACCTCGGTTTCGAGGCCCGGCTCGGCGAGGTGACGGTGGTGCTCGGGCGCAATGGCGTGGGCAAGACCACGCTGCTGAAAAGCCTGATGGGCGTGGTGCCGGTGAAGACCGGGACGATCACGCTCGACGGCAAGGACCTCACGCGTGCCACGGCGTACGACCGCGTGCGTGCCGGCATCGGCTACGTGCCGCAGGGACGCGAGATCTTCGGGCGCCTGACGGTGGAGGACAACCTGCGCATGGGGCTGGCCATCAAGCCCGGCGGCACACCGATCCCGGCCGAGCTGTTCGAGCTGTTCCCGGTGCTCAAGCAGATGATCAACCGGCGTGGCGGCGACCTTTCCGGCGGCCAGCAGCAGCAACTCGCGATCGCGCGTGCGCTCGCGTCGGGCCCCAAGCTGCTGATGCTCGACGAGCCGACCGAAGGTATCCAGCCCAGCATCATCAAGGACATCGGCCGCGTGATCCGCATGCTGGCCGACCGCAAGACGATGGCCATCGTGCTGGTCGAGCAGTACTACGACTTCGCCGCCGAACTGGCCGACCGCTACCTCGTCATGGAGCGTGGCGAGGTCGTCGCCAGCGGCATCGGCAAGGACATGGAAGCCGACGGCGTGCGCCAGCGCATGTCGATCTGACCGCCGCGCGGCGCGATACTGCGGGGCCGCTCCACCAAGCCCTGCCACCTGCTGCTCGACCGTGTCCCGCCCTCGCCTGATCGCCCTTGATTGGGGCACCACCAATCTCCGCGCCAGCCTGCTCGGGGACGGCGGGCGGGTGATCGAGACGCGCTCCGCGCCCGGCGGTGTGATGGCGGTGCAGGACCGGCGTTTCGAGCAGGCGTTGATGGCGCTTTGCGGCGACTGGATTTCCGGCCACAGGTGCCCGGTGGTCGCCAGCGGCATGATCGGCAGCCGCCAGGGCTGGGTCGAGGCACCTTACGTGGCGTGCCCGGCCGATCTGGCGCAAGCGTCGGCGCAACTCGTGCGCGTCGATCTCGCGGCGGGTGGCGCGCTGCACATCGTGCCGGGTCTGCGCTGTGTCGGCGCCGATGGCCAGGACGACGTGATGCGCGGCGAGGAAACCCAGCTCTGGGGCGCCCTGTTGCCCGACGGCAGTTGCTGCGTGTTGCCCGGCACCCATTCCAAATGGGCGTGGTTGGGTGACGCCGGCAGCGTGGTGTCGTTCCAGACTTTCATGACCGGCGAGTTGTATGCACTGCTCACGCAGCACGGCATCCTCGGCCGGCTGATGACTTACGGGCAGGCCGACGCGGCCGCATTCGCACAGGGGGTGCAGCTCGGCCTGTCCGAATATGCGAACGCGACCCATGTGCTCTTCGGCGTGCGCACGGCGGGCCTCATGGGCCGGCTGCCACCGGCGAGCCTGCCGGACTATCTTTCGGGTCTGCTGCTCGGCATCGAGATCGCCGGCGCCACACGGTCCAGCGTACCGCGCAGCGTCACGCTGCTGGGCGACGATGCGCTTTGTGCGCGCTACGAGGCTGCTTTGGCGCAGGCCGACATTGGGTCCCAGCGCGCGGCGCCGGAGGCGACCACACGCGGCCAGTGGCGCGTGGCCACGCAGGCGGCCCTGGTGGAGGAAACCGAATGACGACATCGATCTCCGGCGTGATCGCCATCCTGCGCGGCGTGACGCCAGCCGAAGTGCTTGCGGTCGGGCGCGCGCTCGTCGCCGGCGGCATCCGCATCATCGAGGTGCCGCTGAACTCACCGCAGCCGTTCGAGAGCATCGCGCTGCTCGCGCGCGCGCTCGGCGTCGAGGCGATGGTCGGTGCCGGCACCGTGCTCGATGCCGACGATGCCGACCGGGTGGCCGACGCCGGCGGGCGCATCGTGCTGTCGCCCAACTTCGACACCGCCGTGGTGCTGCGCACGAAGGCACGCGGCATGCTGTCGGTGCCCGGCGTGGCGACGCCGACCGAAGGATTCCATGCGCTGACGGCCGGGGCCGACGCGCTCAAGCTCTTCCCGGCCGAGACGCTCGGCCCGCCGGTGCTCAAGGCGTGGCGCGCGGTCTTTCCGCCATCGACCGTGATGTTCAGCGTGGGTGGCATCGGCGAGCACAACCTTGCCGCCTTCAAGGCCGCGGGCGCTGATGGCGTGGGGGTCGGCTCGTCGATCTTCGTCCCCGGCCTGGCGCCCGAAGAGATCGAGCGCCGCGCACGCGGCCTCAGCGTCCTCTGGCAGGCGGCAGGTGCCGCTGGCACGTGACCCCGTGAGCTGGTGAGCCGCGTGGGCGTTTGTCGCGGATGGCACACGCGGTTTCGACGGCACCGGCGGGATCGGCCGTGGCGCCCGGTTGCCACAGGCGTGTCACAAGCGGTTCCCACAATTCATCCCTGATGCGGCCGCCAGAGCCGCGGAGTCACCCTTGCGGCGTGCCGAGAGACGGGCGCACTGCGCAACGGAAGAGGCCAGAGGATGTTTTCCATTCGTCGTCGAGTACCGGTGATCGGCGTGCCGATCGACCTCATGGATTGGCGCGGCGCGGTCGACTCGATCGCGGCCTGGGGCCGCGCGCGGCAATCGCGCTACGTCTGCCTCGTGAACGTGCATTCGGCGGTTTCGGCGGTCTTCGACCGCGGATTCCGCCACGTGATCGAAGGCAGCGACATGGCCACCGCGGACGGTGCGCCGGTCGCCTGGATGCTGCGCCAGCTCGGCGCGCCGCAGCAGCAGCGCCTGAACGGCCCCGACCTGATGTGGCGCTACCTCGCCGCCGAGGCGCCGCGGGCAGGGCGGGTCTTTTTCTACGGCGGCAGCGAGGCGACGCTGGCGCTGTTGCGCGAGCGGGTGCAGCGCGAATTTCCCGGTATCGAGGTCGTCGGCAAGCGGTCGCCGCCGTTTCGCGCCGCCACGCCCGCGGAGGACGAAGCCGACGTGGCGCGCATCAATGCCGCGCAGCCGCACGTCGTCTTTGTCGGCCTGGGCTGCCCGAAGCAGGAGCAGTGGATGGCGGCGCACGTTGGCCGCATCCACGCGACGATGGTCGGGGTCGGCGCGGCCTTCGACTATCACGCCGGCGTGCAACGGCGCGCGCCCGAGTGGATGCAGCAGCGCGGGCTGGAATGGGCGCACCGCCTGCTTGCCGAGCCGCGCCGACTGTGGCGCCGCTACCTCGTGACGAATACGACCTTCGTCGTCCTCGCCGGATGGCAATGGCTCGTGTCTCGCCGCGCCGGTGCGCGTCCGGCCGCAACGACGTCGGCCGTGGAGATCGCGGAGTTGTCGCCCGACTCGCCCTGGTAGCGGCGGCGCCTTGGCGCGCCATGGCACCATCCGGCATGGTCGCGCAGCTTCAAGAATCGTTTCTGGCATTCGAACCCGCCAGCCGCGCCCGGTGAGCGCACCCGCCGGATTGCTGGCGCGGCTCGATGCCATCGGCGCGGTGTTGCGCGACAGCGGTCGTGCGCAGGCGTTGATCGGCCTGGGTTCGGTCGGCCAGGAACATGAACGGCTGGACGTCTGGTCCGACCTCGATTTCTTCGCCATCGTGGACCCGGGTGCCAAGTCGCGCTACCTCGACCGGTTGGACTGGCTGGCGGCCGCGCACCCGGTCGTGTGGCACTACCGCAATACGGTGGACGGCCACAAGGCCTTGATGGCCGACGGTGTGTTCTGCGAGTTTGCGGTGTTCGAGCCGCACGAACTGGACACGATCCCGTTTGCGCCCGGCCGCGTGGTCTGGAAGCGCGACGGCGTGGGCGACACCATCGCGCGGCCGCGCAAGGCCCTGCCCGCGGCCGCGCCACCGGGCGAGGAATGGATCGTCGGCGAGGCGCTGTCCTGCCTGCTCGTCGGCTTGCAGCGCTGGCAGCGTGGCGAGCGGCTGTCGGCCGCACGTTTCGTTCAGGTTCACGCGCTCGATCGCCTGCTCGAACTCGACGCGTTGCGCGCGCCCGAGTCTGCTGCCGGCGCCGACCCGTTCAACCGCGAGCGTCGTGTCGAGGCGCGCAGCCCCCGGCTGGCGGCGGAGCTCGCGCAACTCATGCCGGGGTACCTCCACACGCCGCAGGCCGCGCTGTCGATATTGCAGGCGCTGGCCGACCGCGGTGCAGCGCTGAACGACGCCGTCGTGGCCAAGATACGCGCGCTGGCACGGGCTTCAACATGAGGATGCGATGAACCTGCCGATTCGGTCGATCCCCGCGATGTTTCATCTCGCTGTGCTGTGGGCTGCCGGCATGACGGCGGTGGCCGCAGGCGAGTCGACCGCCGGGTGGTCGGCCTACGGTGGCGACGCCGGCGGGTCGCGATACTCCGCCGCACAGCAGATCACGCCGGCGAATGTCGCGACCTTGCGCGTCGTCTGGACGTTCCGTACCGGAGATGCCGGCGAGGGTGTCAAGGACTGGAAACGGGCGGCCTTCGAAGCCACGCCGATCCTGCACGAGGGTCTGCTCTACCTCACCACCAGCGGCACCGACGTGGTTGCCGTGGACGCCGCCACGGGGGTACGGCGTTGGCGCCATGCGAGTGGAACGCGCAAGGACCTGCACTACTCGGACGGCGTGTCACGCGGCGTGTCCTTGTGGGTAGACGCCGGCGTGCCGGCGGGCGCCGCCTGCCGCGCGCGCATCTTCGCGCCCACGCTCGATGCACGCCTGCTCGCGCTCGATGCCGCGACCGGTGCGCCGTGCAAGGATTTCGGCCGCGAGGGCGCCGTCGACCTGCTGGTGGGTGTCGGCTCCACCGACAAGGCCAGCAGCGAATGGCGCAACTATCTCGTCACGTCGCCACCGGCCGTCGTGGACGGCAACGTGGTCGTCGGCTCGTCCATCGGCGACAACCGTGCGGTGCAGGAGGAAATCGGCATCGTGCGCGCCTTCGACGCGCGCAGCGGCGCCATCGTCTGGCGCTGGGACCCGATCCCGCGCGATCCATCGAATCCCGTCTTTGCGGAATGGGGCGCGCAGGCCGCGAGCACGGCGAGCGCGGCCAACGCCTGGGCGCCGCTGTCGGCCGATCCCGTGCGCCACCTCGTCTTCGTGCCCACGGGCTCGGCCAGCCCGGACTTCTTCGGCGGCGAGCGGCCGGGCGACAACCGCTGGGCCAATTCGGTGGTGGCGCTCGACAGCCGCACCGGCCAGCTGCGATGGGGCCGGCAACTGGTGCACCACGACCTGTGGGACTACGACGTGCCGGCACAGCCGACGCTGGTGGACCTGGTGCGCGACGGCAAGCCGGTGGCCGCGGTGATCCAGCCGACCAAGACCGGCTTCCTCTTCACCTTCGACCGCGACAACGGCGTGCCGGTCTTTCCGATCGAGGAGCGTCCGGTCCTGCAGGAGGCCGTGCCGGGCGAGCACCCCTCACCCACGCAGCCGTTCCCCGTGGCCCCGCCGGCGCTCGTGCGACAAACTCCGGTCACGCCCGACGACGCCTGGGGCGTGCTCTGGTTCGACAAACGAAGTTGCCGCAGGCAGATCGAGTCCTATCGCTCGCTTGGCATGTTCCAGCCGCCCGCGGTGCAGGATTCGCTGATGCAGCCCGGCAACGCCGGCGGGTCCAACTGGGGCGGCATCGCCTTCGACCCGAAACGCCAGATCGCGGTCGCCAATACGCTGAACCTGCCGTTCGTCGTGGCCCTGGTGCCGCGCGGGCAGATGCAGGCGCAGCGTGACGACCCGCGCTACAAGGGCTTCGACTTCTCGCTCCAGCAGGGCACGCCCTACGGCATGCGGCGCAAGGCGTTCCTGTCGCCGCTCGGCATCCCCTGTGTCAAGCCGCCTTGGGGCACGCTTGCAGCCGTCGACATGTCGCGTGGAACGATCAAGTGGCAGGTCCCGCTGGGAAAGACGCCTTATGTCGGACTGACCGTCGGCATGCCAGGGTTCGGCGGCCCCATCGTCACGGCCAGCGGCCTGATCTTCATCGCGGCCAGCCTGGATGACCGGATGCGGGCCTTCGACATCGACACGGGCAACGTACTTTGGGAAGTGAAGCTGCCGGCCGGCGGCCAGGCCACGCCGATGACCTATTCGATCGGCGGCAAGCAATACCTGGTCATCGCGGCCGGCGGCTACAAGGATTCGAGCCAGCGCGGCGACCACCTC
The DNA here is from genome assembly GCA_024641945.1 of Rubrivivax sp. GTDB lineage: Bacteria > Pseudomonadota > Gammaproteobacteria > Burkholderiales > Burkholderiaceae_C > Rubrivivax. The sequence goes on from JAHECD010000041.1 coordinate 6,302, forward strand.
GTGGCCTATGCGTTGCCCTGATGGAGGGCATTGCCGCGAAGGCACTTGGCAGGTTTGGCAGGTTTGGCAGGTCTGTCCGGCCGTGATGGCCGGGTTTTCCATGTCGTGCGGGCAGGCCCCTCCCTTCAAACGCGGGTCGACACGGTGCATGCGACCGGCTAGCGTCCGGCGTTTTCAAACCTGACGGGATCACCCAAATGACCAAGGTCTCCAAGCTCTCGATTCGGCGCCGCACGCCCTTCATGGCGAGCGTCTTGTGCGCTGCCGTCGCATTGGCGCTGCCAGCCCTTGCCCAGGCCGCGCCGCAAAGCGACAGCTCTACCGCGCGCGCGATGCAGGACACCGGCTATGCCCTTGTCCAGCTGCAAGGTGAGCCGCTGGCCGCGTACGTCAAGACCAAACCCGCGCGTGGCAAGAAGGTCGACTTCGGAAACACCACCACCAAGTCGTACCGGGCGCAGTTGTCCGCGCTGCGCAACGACTACAAGGCCTGGCTGCGCGCCAACGTGCCGAAGGCCACGGTGAGCGGTGAATTCGACCTGTCGCTGAACGCCGTCTCGGTCAAGCTCAACGGCGCCACGCTGGCGCAGGTGTCTGCCACGCCGATGGTGAGCGCGGCGCAGTACCAGGGCTTGTACTACCCCACGGCCGCCGACCCCGACCTGGCGGTGATCAAGGCCACCGACGCGTGGGCCGCGGCGGGCGGGTCCGCCCAGGCCGGCGAAGGCGTGAAAGTGGCGATCGTCGATTCCGGCATCGACACCGGCCACCCGTGTTTCAGCGATGCCGGCTACCCCGCGCAGACCCAGCTCGGCGACCGCAGGTTCACCAACAACAAGGTCATCGCAGCCCGGGTCTTCAACAACAAGTCGCCTTCGCGGCATTACACCGCCGAGGGTGTCGGTGCGCACGGGACGCACGTGTCCGGCACGGTCGCCTGCAATTTCGAGACGCCGGTGGCGGTCGACGGCGTGACGTTGCCGTACAAGATGTCGGGCGTGGCGCCGCGGGCGCTGGTCGGCAACTACAACGTCTTCCCGGCCGATGTCGAGAATGCACGCTCCGAAGATATCCTGAACGCCCTCGAAGCGGCCTATGCCGACGGCTTCGACGTGGCCAACATGAGCCTGGGCGGCGGCGCCAGCGGCATCCAGGACCTGCTGACGATCGCGGTCGACAACCTGGACCGCGCCAACATGGTGGTGGCCATCTCCAACGGCAACGAAGGTCCGGGTTACGGCACCGTCGGCTCGCCCGGCTCGGCAGCCCGCGGCCTGACGGCGGGCGCCAGCGCGGTGGGCCACCAGATCGGCCACAAGGTCACGGTCGGCGGCGCGCAGTACGCGGCCGTGAAGGGCGACTTCGGTCCCGGGCCGGTGACCGCGCCGCTGCGTGTCGTGGCCGACCCCGCGGGATTCAACGGCCTGTCGCTCGCCTGTGCGCCCTTCACGCCGGGTTCGCTGAGCGGCACCATCGCGCTGATCTCGCGCAACGTCTGCGACTTCACCGTCAAGATGCGCAACGTGCAGGACGCTGGCGGCGTGGGCGCCATCGTCGTCAACCGGGTACCGGGCACGTTCGTCATGGGCCAGAACGGCGAACCGGGCCAGCCGACCATTCCGGGCTTCATGGTCGATCCGGCCGACCTCGCGGCGCTGAAGGCGGCGGACGGCCAGCCCACCACGCTGCCCAAGCTCGGCGAATACCAGTTTGCCGCGGGTGACAACGACGTCATTGCCGACTTCACGTCGTGGGGCCCGACCGACGTGGACTTCCGCGTCAAACCGGACGTGATGGCGCCGGGTGTCAACATCGTGTCGTCGATCCCGCGTGCCTATTGCGGCAGCGGCGCGACGAGCTGCTTCGCGTTCTTCAACGGCACGTCGATGGCGGCTCCGCACCTGGCCGGCAGCGCCGCCGTCGTGCGCCAGCAGCACCCCGACTGGAGTGCGGCGGACGTGCGTTCAGCGATCGTCAACACCGCGGACCGCGGCGTGATCCAGAGCCTGGACAAGACCGCCATCGTGAAGAGCGCCAACCAGGTCGGCACCGGGCGCGAGAACCTGCTCTCCGCCGTGCAGGCGGCGGTGGCGCTCGACCCGGTCAGCGTGAGCTTCGGCCCGGTGCCGTCGGGCAGCGGGCAGACGCTGCAGGTGCCGGTCACGCTGACCAATACGTCCGGCGGCGCCAAGACCTACACGCTCGCCGTGGTCGAGTCGGCCGGCAGCGGCGCGAGCTTCACCGTGGGTGGGGCGCCGGTGACGTTGGGCGCAGGCGAGAACGCCTCCGTGACGGTGTCCGTGGCGCTGCAGAAGGGGGCGGCGGCGGGCCACAAGCAGGCCGTGCTGCAGGTGTCGGCGGGCGGCGGCGTGGTGGCCAACGCCATGCTCTACACGTTCGTCAAGTAAGCCGCCGGCAGGGCCGCGAGGCCCTGCCGTGGCATGCGGGTGCCGGCACCTCCGTGTCGGCTTGCCCTGGGCCGTGACGCCGTCGCGTCGCCGGCCCGGCGCGGCCTCTTGTCCTACAGGTGGCAACGGGCACCGCCGATGTCGATGGCGCCGCCGGGTCTCCAGAATGTCAGGATGATCTCGTCACGCCGTCTCTCGCCACCGCATCACGTCGTGATGGCGGGCCTGTCTCGATGTTCCGCTTCCTGCTCTGGCTGAAGGACCGGCGCAACCAGGCCTGGTTCTCGCCGGCGGTCGCTGCCCTGGGTGCCATCGTGCTGGCGCTGGCGGCGCGGCTCGTGAGCCCGTGGCTCGACGCTGCATTTCTGCCGCGTGTGGACCGCGAGTCGGTCGACGGTCTGCTCACCATCATCGCGACGAGCATGTTGTCGGTGGCCACGTTCTCGCTCGGCATCATGGTGTCTGCCACCGCATCGGCATCGTCGAATGCCACGCCGCGCGCCACCGAACTCGTGATGAGCGACCAGGGCACACGCCGCGCCATTGGCAGCTTCATCGCGGCCTTCATCTATGCCATCGTCGCAAAGATTGCGATGGACCTCGGTTACTACGGGCCGGGTGGCCTGTTCGTGCTGTTCGTCGCCACGCTCGGCGTGCTGAGCTACCTGGTGGTCAGCCTCGTCCTGTGGGTCAGGACGCTGTCGACGCTCGGCCGATTGCCCGATACGTTGCGGAAGATCGAGCATGCCGCCTGGGACGCGCTTTCGACGCAGGCGCGCGATCCGTGGATGGGCGCGCGCGCCGGAACGCGGCCACGGCCCGACGGGCGGGTGGTGCTCAGCGACAAGACCGGCTACCTGACGCATGTCGACCTGGACGCCCTGCAGCATCTTGCGCAGACCATCGGCGTCGAGTTCCACCTGCAGGTGCGACCCGGCGCCTTTGTCGCGCCGACGAGCGAACTGCTCCGAATCACGGGCGCGCAGGGCACGCCCGATGCGTTGTCGGACGAGGAACTGTCCGAACTGCGCGCTGCTTTCGTGACCGGCCGCGATCGCAGCTACGACCAGGACCCGCGGTTCGGCCTCATCGTGCTCGGCGAAGTGGGCCAACGCGCCCTGTCGTCAGCGGTGAACGACCCCGGCACGGCGATACAGGTGCTGTCGATCCTGGCGCGGCTGTTGATCGAGGCCGAGACGCAACGGTCGCGCCCATCGCCAGAACGAAAGACCCGCCATGACCGGCTCACCGTGGTGGCGCTGGACGAGGCCGCCTTCATCGCCGACAGCTTCGATCCGATTGCGCGCGACGGAGCGGCGAATCTCGAGGTCGCGCTGCGGATCCAGAAACTGCTCCATGCCGTGGCGACGGACGGCCTGGTGTCGATCCGCCATGCCGCACGCGAGCAGGCGCGCCGCGCGCTGGAGCGCAGCATGAAGGCGGCGCAGATCGACGACGAACGCCTGCATCTGCAGCAGGTGCATCGCGAATTGTTCGTGCGTTGATCGCGGACGGCATCGCGCCGCCGGGCGGGCGGCACGCCGTTCACTTTTTTCGCCACGGCCTACCCGGCCGACGTCACCAGTTTTCACCTCTCGGAGACCTTGCATGCTAGACGCCGTCGACCTCATCCTCAGCCGCATCGAATCCATGGCGCGGGGTGCCATTGCCGCCACGCCCAACCTCGTCATGGGTCTGTCGGTGCTGTTCCTTTTCTGGCTCGCTGGCAAGGCGGTGCGCGGCGGCGTGCGACGTGTATCGCGCGATGCCGGGCAGCCTGAACAGGTGGCCCGTGTCTTCGGACGCCTCGCGGCCTGGGTGGTCAATACCCTGGGCTTCCTGCTCGCGCTGTCGATCGTGGCGCCGTCGATCGACACCGCCACGCTGTTCAGCACGCTGGGCATTGGCGGCGTGGCGTTCGGCTTCGCGTTCAAGGACATCCTGCAGAACCTGCTTGCCGGTCTGCTGCTGCTCGTCACGCGGCCCTTCCGGCTCGGCGACCAGATCGTCAGCGGCGCCCACGAGGGCACGATCGAGGACATCGAGTTGCGCGCCACGCGCATGCGGACCTATGACAACCGGATGGTCCTCATTCCGAACAGCGAACTGTTCACCACGCGGGTGATCGTCAACACCGCCAACGAGCGACGGCGCGTGAGCGTGCTCGCGACCGTGCCGGGCGACGACCCCGAGGAAACGGTGCGCGGCCGACTGCTGGCGGCGCTTGCGGGCGCGCCCGGGGTGCTGGAATCTCCGTCGCCAAGTGCCGTGCTGCGCTCGGCCGCGCCGGGAGAAGCGCAATTCGAAGTGCGTGTGTGGGCCGACCCCGCGACGCAGCGCAGCGTGGCCGATACGGGCGACATGGTGATCGGCCTGCTGCGCAACGGCATCGTCGACTGCAGCGCCAAGTGGACTGCTTGAAGACGGCGTGACGTGGGCGGTTTGCGGCGGCGTCGCTGCGCGAGGTGCCGGGGCCTGCGGACAGGCCGATGGCGTGCCCGCCGCGGCTCGAGGGCCGCCCGCGTGATGCAGCACAATCGTCGGTGTCCCGGCGGCGCGGTCGAACGCGAACAGCAGCCTGCCGTCGTCCACCACACCACGTGGATTCGATCGATGAACACGACCATCCAGCACATCGACACCCGCCTCCACCACGTGCCGCTGGCCGAGGTGTTGAGCGATGCGATGCACGGCGACCACACGCACTTCGAGCTGGTCACGACGACCGTCACTCTGTCGAATGGCCTGCAAGGTACGGGCTACACCTACACCGGTGGCAAGGGCGGTCACGCGATCCTCGCGATGGTCGGGCACGACCTGGCACCCGTGCTCATGGGCCAGGATCCGACGGGCGTCGAAGCGCTGCACGAGCGCATGCAGTGGCATGTGCACTACGTCGGCCGCGGCGGCGTCGCCTCCTTTGCCATCTCCGCGCTCGACATCGCACTGTGGGACCTGCGTGGCAAGCTGACCGGCCAGCCACTGCGACAGATGGCCGGCGGTGCGGGCACCGCGTGCCGCGCCTACTGCGGTGGCATCGACCTGATGTTTCCGCTCGACAAGCTGCTGCGAAACGTGCGTGGTTACCTGGCCGCGGGATTCAACGGCGTCAAGATCAAGGTCGGGCGCCCCGACTTGGCGCAGGACGTCGAGCGGGCCGCCGCTGTGCGCGAAGTGATCGGGCCCGATGCCGCCCTGATGGTGGACGCCAACTACGCGTTGACGGTCGAGCAGGCCATCGTCGCGGCGCGTGCCTTCGAGCCGCAGGGCCTGGTGTGGTTCGAGGAGCCGACGCTGCCCGACGACTATGCGGGTTATGCCCGCATCGCCGAGGCGGTACCCGGCGTGCCGCTCGCCATGGGCGAGAACCTGCACACGATGGCGGAGTTCGGCCTCGCGTTCGATCACGCGCGGCTGTCGTTCATCCAGCCCGATGCGTCCAACTGCGGCGGCATCACCGGCTGGCTGCAGGTGGCCCGCATGGCGCGGCAGCATGGCCTGCCGGTGTGCTCGCACGGCATGCAGGAACTGCACGTGAGCCTGATGGCCGGGCAGCCGCATGCCGGATGGCTGGAGGTGCACAGCTTTCCGATCGACCAGTACACGACGCGGCCCCTCGTCGTTCAAGACCATCTGGCGGTCGCGCCGGACGTGCCCGGCACCGGTGTCGAGTTCGAATGGGGGCGCCTCAACCCGCACCGCGTCGCATCGATCTAGAGCCTGTTCACACCGCACGCGCCCGCCCGAAGTGTGAGCGGGCCCTTGCATCTCGGCGCCGAGGTCGTTGCTCGGGGCGGGCCGGTTCAGGTACGCCAGACCCGCGGCGGCTCGGCATCGAGACCCCACGCGGCTTTGCGCCACGCGCCGCGCACGGCCGTCAGCAGCGCCATCGCAGGCTCCACGCGGTCGGCCAGCGCACGCAGCACGACGACGCGCCCGTGCGGGCTGGTCGCTCCCGCCTGTGCGGCCAACGGCGATGCCGCGGAGGCGTCTCGCGCGCCCTCGAGCAGCGACTCGCGCAAGGCATCGGCGAACGCTTCGCCGGCCGTGAACCACAGCGTGGCGAGCACACGCCGGCCGGCCCAGCCGAGCGGCGAATCGAGCAGCCGCGTGTCGGCAGCGTCGATGCGCCCGCGCTCGAGCCAGTGGCCCGGCAGTTCCATGTGCTGGACGAACGTGCCGTCGTCGAAGGCCTGGCCCGACGCCGGCAGGCCGAGTGCCAGCACGTCCCAGCCCAGGGCCTGCGCGCCTGGCGCAAGGTCGAGTTGCACCCGGTTCTCTGCCCGGCATCCGCGCTGCGCGATGTTCTCCAGCGGCAGCCATTCGAGCCGTGCGCCGGCCTCCAGCCGCAGCGTCGCGCGCTGCACCGCCAGGTCGCCCGCGCTGCGGTAGAAGCGGGTTGCACCCGGCGTCGTGACGAGGGCGTGTGTGTCGCCGTCGAGCCGTGCGTCGATCTCGAGCACGTCGCCACCGACCACGCCGCCGGGCGGATGCACCAGCACGTGGTGGCAGATGCCCGGGCCCTCGGGATACAGGCGGCGCAGCACACGCAGCGGGCCTTCGTGGCGGTCGAGCGCGATCGTGCGTTCGCCGTCGCGGCGGTAGTGCAGGTCGAGTCGGCCGTGCCAGCCCATGCGGTCGCGGCGCGGGCGCTCAGCGCAGCGGCGGAAAGCGGCGCCAGAAGTAGCGGTGCAGCGAGGCGATCTCGTCCTCGACCTCGGGCACCGGACCGACGACCTGGATGGCCTTCTGGCCCGCGTCGAAGACCGCCCGGCACGGCAGGTCGAGGGTCGGGTTCTCGCTGTGATTGCCCGTGAGTTCGAGCAGCCGCTTCTCGCTCAGGCCATAGACGAGGTGGCCGATGTGCGCCCAATACTGCGTGCCGGCGCACATCGCGCACGGTTCGACGGTGGTGACGAGCGTGCAGTCCCACAGCAGCGCCGGCGCGTGCAGGCGGGCCGCCTCGCGCGCGAGCACTGCCTCGGCGTGGTTGACCGTATCGACGTTGCGCTGCTCCATCAGCACGGTTTCGGCGTCGGGCGCCACCAGCAACGCGGCGAACGGGTGGTGACCGGCCTCCATCGATGCGCGGGCCAGCGCGTTGGCGCGCCTCAGGTGGCGCACGGCCTGCTCGGGGGTCATCGTCGGGCTTCGCCGAGTGCAGCCGGCGCCGCTCAGGCCGCCTGCGAGCCGCGGTGTGCCCAGCCGGTGGTGCGCTTCTCGACCCACGAGAAGAGCTCGTACATCGCCATCGCCATCGCGCCGATGGTCACCAGCCCGGCGAAGGCGAGCGCCATGCGCTGCTGGCTGCCGGCGGTCTGCATCAGGTAGCCGATGCCGGAGTCGCCGGCCGTCATCTCCGCCAGCACGGTGCCGACGAAGGCCAGCGTGATCGCGATCTTCAGTGAGCCGTAGAAGTACGGCATCGAACGTGGCAGTCCGACCTTCATCAGCACGTCCCAGCGCTTGGCGCCGAGCACCCGCAGCACGTCTTCGAGTTCGGGTTCGAGCGTGGCCAGGCCGGTGGCGATATTCACCGTGATCGGGAAGAACGAGATCAGGAACGCGGTCAGGATGCCGGGGCCGAGGCCGATGCCGAACCACACCACGAGGATCGGCACGACGGCGGCCTTGGGCACCGCGTTGAACCCGATCATCAGCGGGTACAGCGCCGTATAGGCCAGGCGCGAACTGCCGATCAGGAAGCCGAGCAGGATGCCCACGACGATGGACAGCCCGAAGCCGAGCATCGTGACCCAGAAAGTCTTCCAGGCCGCTTCGAGCAGCGGGCCCTTGAACTCGATGAATTCACGCGCGATCTGCAGCGGGCTCGGGAAGATGAACTCCGCAATGCCGAACAGAGACACGATCGCCTGCCAGAGCAGCAGCACCGCCACCAGCACGACCAGTGGCGACCAGCGTTCCATGCGTCGGCTGATCTTCATGCGGCCCCCTTCATGCCCGTGGCTTCGGCCCGGAGCACGGCGACGGCGCCGCTCATTGCGGCACCGCCACGCCGGTGGGTTGGCGGTGCGCGCCGATATGCCCGCGCAGTTCATGCACGATGTCGGTGAACTCTGGCGTGTAGGTCACCTCCAGGTCGCGCGGGCGCGGCAGATCGATCTCGCGCTTGACGACGAAGCGCCCTGGGCTGCGGCTCATGCAGTACACCGTGTCGGCGAGAAAGACACTCTCGCGCAGGTCGTGCGTGACGAGGATGACGTTGAACTTCTGCGCCGCGTGCAGGTCGCGCAGCGTGCACCACAGCTCCTCGCGCGTGAAGGCGTCGAGCGCGCCGAACGGCTCGTCGAGCAACAGCATCTTGGGCTCGTGCACGAGCGCGCGGCAGATGCTCGCGCGCTGCTGCATGCCGCCCGAGAGCTGCCAGGGAAACTTGTCCTCGTAGCCGCCGAGGCCCACGCTCTTGAGCAGCTCGCGGGCCTTGGACTCGTATTCGGCGCGCTTCGCCTTGAACGTCGAGCGGTAGGGCTCGACGATCTCCAGCGGCAGCAGCACGTTGTCCACCGTTGTGCGCCACGGCAGCAGGCTCGGTGCCTGGAAGGCCATGCCGCTGATCTTGAGCGGCCCGGTCACGGGCTGGCCGCCGATGCGGATCGTGCCCTTGCTCGGCATCTTCAGCCCGGTGGTGAGCTTCATGAAGGTCGATTTGCCGCAGCCCGACGGCCCGACGATGGCGATGAACTCCCCTTCATTCACCTGGAGCGAGATGTCCTCGACGGCAAAGTGGCCCTCGGCGAGCAGCTCGTCGTTGTAGGCGAGCCAGACGTTGCGGAAGTCGACGAAGTTCATGGGTGGTCAGTCTGGCAACGAGGACAGCAGGGCCGGGTCAAGCCGCCACGAGGCGCCCCTTTCCTGGGCAGAGGCGCCCGGCGCGGCCGCATCGAGGTTCACTTCTTCGGCGGCAGGATATTCAGCTCGGCCTTCGGCGGCAGGAAGGCGTCGGTCCAGACCACGGTCGGGTCGATGCGGGTCTTGGTATTGAAGGCATCCGACACCTGGGACGCCATCAGCGACAGGCGGCCTGGGTTGACGGTGCCGAAGCCTTCGGCACGTGCGTCGGCGCTGGCCACCACCGAGTCGATCGCCATGCGCAGGCGGCGCTTCTCGAGGTCGACGTTGATGATGCCGTCACGCTCCTTCAGATACGCCACCGCCGGATCGGGGTTCGCCATCACCTCCTTGGCGCCCTTCGCGAAAGCCCGCAGGAAAGCCTTCACGGCCTCGGGCTGCTCCTTGATCATCTTGGGCGACGCGATGATCACGTTGCCGTACAGCTTGACGCCGTAGTCGCCATACGGCAGCACGACGATGTCGGCCGGCTTGACCCCACGCGCCTCGAGGTTGAGCAGCGAGGTGAACGAGAAGCCGGTGATGGCGTCGATGTCGCCGCGCACGAGCATCGTCTCGCGCAGCGGCGGGTCCATGCTGGTCCACTGCACGCCGCTCACGTTGTTGGCCTTGGAGAAGATCGGGAAGGCGCGACGGCCGGCGTCGAAGCCCGGGGCGCCGAGTTTCTTGCCGTTCAGGTCGGACGGCTTCGCGATGCCACTCTTCTTGAGCGCGAGCACGGCGGCCGGCGTGTTGTTGTAGACCATCATCACGGCCACCGGCTTGTTCGGCGCGTCCGGGTTGTTGGCGACGAACTCCATCAGCGCCGCCATGTCGGCAAAGCCCATGTCGTACGAGCCGGACGCCACGCGCGTGACGGTGCCGCCGGAGCCGTTGCCCGCGTCGATCGTCACGTCGAGGCCCGCGGCCTTGTAATAGCCCTTGGCGGCCGACGCAAGGAAGAGGGCGGCCGGGCCTTCGAAGCGCCAGTCGAGCTGGAACTTGATCGGCGTATCGGCCATCGCCGGCAAGGTGAGCAGGGCGGTGGCTGCGGCCAATGCGGCGCGGCGGGTGACGGATACAAGGGACATGGTGAAAGGCTCCGGATAGGGACGGTCGTGGCTCATTTTGCAATTAGCGTGCACGCTTGACCCTCGGGTATTGCACCAAAGGCGTGCGCGCAGTCAGGACAGCAGATCGAACAGGGTGCGGGCGATCACCTTGGTGGCCCGCCGCAGGTCTTCGAGCTCCAGGTGCTCGTCGGCCCGCTTGGCGTTCGACTCCAGCACCGTGCGCGGCCCGGCGCCGTAGATGACGGCCGGCACGCCGGCCTCGCCGTACAGCCGCACGTCGGTATACAGCGGGGTGCCGCTCTCGGCGATCGGCTCGCCGAAGAGCGCTTCGCCGTGGCGCTGGATCGCCTCGACCAGGGGCCGGTTGCCCGGCAACGGCTTGAGCGAGCGCGCCAGCAGCATGCGGCGCACGTCGCAGCGCACCCCGGGTGATTGCGCCACCGCGGTGTCGATCAGTGCACGCACCTCCGCCTCGACCGCGGTGGCATCTTCCTCGGGGATCATGCGGCGGTCGAGCTTGAGCACCACCTTGCCCGGCACGACGTTGGTATTGCTGCCGCCTTCGATGCGGCCGACGTTCAGGAACGGGTGCGTGATGCCGGCGACCTTCGAGCGCCGTTCGCGCAGCACGGAGTTGTAGGCGTAAAGCGCCGTGAGCAGCCGGTTGGCGGCTTGCAGCGCGTCGACGCCGGTGTCGGGGTAAGCGGCATGCGAGGCCAGGCCATGCAGCGTCACCTCGAGCTGCAGGCAGCCGTTGTGCGCGGTGACCACCTGGTAACTGAAGCCGGCGGCGATCAGCAGGTCGGGCTTCGTCAGCCCCTGCTTGAGCAGCCAGCCCGGGCCGAGTTCGCCGCCGAATTCCTCGTCGTAGGTGAAATGCAGTTCGACGTGGCCCTTCAGCGGCGCACCGAGCGCCTCCAGCGCGCGCACCGCGAAGCTGAAGGTCGCGAAGTCGCTCTTGCTCACCGCGGCCGCGCGGCCGTAGATCCTGCCGTCGACGACCTCGCCGCCGTACGGGTCGTGGGTCCAGCCTTCGCCCGGCGGCACCACGTCGCCGTGGGCATTGAGCGCGATCGTCGGGCCGCCGTCGCCGGCACGTCCCATCCTGCGGCGCACGATCAGGTTGGTGATCGACTGCAGGCCGCCGGCATGCACTTCGTCGGCCGGCACCGGGTGCTGCTCGGCGGTCCAGCCAAAGCCGGCCAGCAGCGCGGCGGTGGCCTTGGCGTGCGGCGCGTTGTCGCCCGGCGGCGTGGGCGTGGGCACGCGCACCAGCGCTTGCAGGAATCTCACCTCGTCGTCGAAGTGCGTGTCGATCCAGGCGTCGAGCCTCTCGTAGGTCATGCGTCCGTGTCCTTGGCAAGCTGCTCGAGCAGGCCCTGGAAGGCCTGCACGCACAGCGCGGTGTCGTCGTTGGTGATGGTTTCGAGCGGGTTGTGGCTGATGCCGGCGTTGCCGCCACGCTGGAACAGCATCGCCTGCGGCATCGTCTCGTGCAGTTTCATCGCATCGTGCCCGGCGCCACTGGGCATGCGGAAGACCGGCAGGCCCTGTGCCTGCACGGCGGCCTCCCAGCGCGCCTGCCAGCCCGGGGCGCTCGGCGCGGCGTCGGCGATCATCGTGCGCTCCAGCGTGTGCACGAGGCCGCGCCGCTCGCACAGGCGCGCCAGTTCCGCCGTCACGTCCGCCGCGAGCGCGTCGCGGGCTTCGTTCGTCGTGGCGCGCAGGTCCAGGCTGAACTGGCAACGGCCGGGCACGACGTTGATCGAACCCGCCGGCACCTGGAGTTGTCCGACCGTGCCCACCACGTCGGGCACGGCGGCGGCGCGGCGTTCGACGTACAGCACGAGTTCGGCGACGGCGGCTGCGGCATCGCGCCGCCGGTCCATCGGCGTCGTGCCGGCGTGGCTGGCCACGCCCGTCACTTCGCCCAGGTAACGCACGCTGCCATTGATCGAGGTGACCACGCCGAGCGGCAGGTCGATCTCGTTCAATACCGGCCCCTGCTCGATGTGTACCTCGATGAAGCCGAGGTACGCGGCCGGGTTGCGCTTCAACTTGCCGATCGCACCCAGGTCGGCCGGCAGGCCGGCGGTGCGCATCGCGTCGCGCATCGTCACACCGTCGGCGTCGGTCTGGTCGAGCCAGGCCGGGTCGAAGTCGCCCGTGAGTGCGCCGGAGCCGAGAAACGTGGCCTTGTAGCGCTGGCCCTCTTCTTCGGCGAAACCCACCACCTCGACGCCGAAAGGCAGGCGGCGCCCGGCGCGGTGCAGCTCGCGCACGCAGGCCATCGGCACCAGGATGCCGAGCCGCCCGTCGTACTTGCCGCCGTTGCGCACCGTGTCGTAGTGGCTGCCCGTGAGCAGCCGCTTCGCCGCCGGGTCGGTGCCGTGGTACACGCCGACGACGTTGCCGACGGCGTCGATGTGCACGTCGTCGAATCCGCAGTCGTGTTGCATCCACTGCACCAGTTGCGCGGCGCAGGCGCGGTGTGCCTCGGTCAAGTAGGTCACGGTCAGTTGCCCGGCCTCCTTGAAGCCGGGGTCGCTGTGCACGGCCAGCGCCTCGGCCCAGTCCCACACCACGTTGCCGAGCCCGGGCGTGCTGCCGAACTTGTCGTTCAGGCGGATCTCGGCGATGCGGTGGATGTTGCGCAGGCACTCGGCGAGCTCGAAGTCCGGGTGTCCTTGCAGACGGCGTGCGAAGGTCTCGATGATCTGGTGCCGGTCGAGCCCCAGGCCACGCGGGCCGCGCACCGCGAGGATGAACGGAAAGCCGAACTTGCGGTTGTAGTCGGCGTTGAGTTGCTGGATGCGCGTGAACTCGTCTGCCGTGCAATCGGTCAGCCCGGCCTTGCCTTGTTCGTTGGTCGATTCGGCCGTCAGCGTCTTGCTGACCATCGCCTTGCCGGCCAGTTCGGGGTGGGCACGGATCAGCGCGACCTGTCGCTCGCGGCCGGCCTCGCGCACGACGGCCATCAGCGCGTGCTTCAGTGCCGGTAGCGTGGTGAACGGGCGCTTCGCCCAGGCCTCGCGTGCGATCCACGGCGAGTGTTCGTAGGTGCCGTCGAGCAGGGCGGTGAATTCGTCCTGCGTCGCGGCGTTGAGTTGGTCGAGGGCGAGCATGTTCATTCCCACAGGAAGGCGGTGGCGGCGTCGAAGGGGTGCTGCCGGCGCCAGTGTTGCGCGATGTCGATGCGGCGCGCCACCCACACGCGGTCGTGCGACTGCACGTGGTCGAGAAAACGCTGCAGCGCGCGCATGCGGCCAGGGCGGCCGAGCAGGCGGCAGTGCATGCCGATGCTCATCATCGACGGTCCGCCGCCGCCGTCGGCCGGGTCGCGCCCGCCCTCGGCGTAGTGCACGTCGAAGGCATCGCGCAGGTACTCGAAGAATTCGTCGCCATGGCTGAAGCCCTGCGGCAGCGCAAAGCGCATGTCGTTGCAGTCGAGCGTGTACGGCACCACGAGATGGGGCGCGAGCGTGCCGTCGGTCTTCTTCACCTGCAGCCAGAAGGGCAGGTCGTCACCGTAATAGTCGCTGTCGTAGGTGAAGCCGCCGTGGTCGGCGACGAGGCGGCGTGTGTTGGGGCTGTCGCGGCCGGTATACCAGCCCAGCGGGCGTGCGCCGGTGATCCGCTCGATGATCTCCATGCCGCGCTGCAGGTGCTCGCGCTCGATCGCCTCGTCGATGTGCTGGTAGTGGATCCAGCGCCAGCCGTGGCAGGCGATCTCGTGGCCGAGTTCGACGAAGGCGGCGGTCACCTCGGGGCAGCGCTCGAGGGCCATCGAGACGCCGAAGACGGTCAGCGGCAGCCCACGCTGCTCGAACTCGCGCAGCAGGCGCCAGACCCCGACACGCGAGCCGTACTCGTAGATGCCTTCCATGCTCAGGTGGCGCCCGGCGAAGGCCGGTGGATTGAACATCTCGGACAGGAACTGCTCGCTGCCGGCGTCGCCGTGCAGGACCGAGTTCTCGCCGCCCTCTTCGTAGTTCAGGACGAACTGCACGGCCACGCGGGCATCGCCCGGCCAGTGCGGGTGGGGGGGGCGTCGGCCGTGGCCTTTCAGGTCGCGCGGGTAGCGGTGCGATTCAGTCATGCGGCTTCAGGGCTTGGGAAAGGTCGCTCATGCGGGGGTTCAGGCGCAGGTTGCGCTCGACGTTGCCGAGGTGGCTTTCCATCAACCGGACGGCGGCGCGGGCGTCGCGCTTCTGGAGCGCGTCGACGATGGCCACATGCTCGTCCTGCGAATGTTCGGCCGAGTGAGAGCTCTGGTACATCAGGGCGACGAGCGAGCAGCGCGCCAGCAGGTCGGCCAGCAACTGCGCGAGCACCTCGTTGCCGAGCATGCGCGCGAGCACGGCGTGGAAGTCGGCCAGCAGCCGCGTGCGGCCGGTGACATCGGTGCGGGCGACCGCGGCGTGCTCCTGCCCGAGGTGTAGGCGAAGCTGCGCGATCTGGGCATCGGTGATCTGGGCGCACAGCGCCCTGATCATCGACGACTCGATCATCGTGCGCACTTCGAACACCTGGCGCGCTTCGTCCACGCTGGGCTGGGCGACGAAGGCCCCGCGTGCCGGCTCCAGTGCCACCAGGTGGTCCCGGCTCAGGCGGTTGAGCGCCTGCCGCACGACGGTGCGTGACACCTCGAAGATCTCGCCGATCTGCGCCTCGGCAAGCTTGGTGCCCGGCATGAGCCGCCGCTCGACGATCGCCGTGGTGATCGAATCGACGATGCGCTGCGTGCTGCTGGCGCCAGCCGTGTCATCGCCTCTGGCCGCCTTGCGCGCGGAGCCGGCGGGCTTGATCACCTTGAGGTTGGCACGGCTGCGGACCATGGGGGTGTCGGGACGGGTTCGGGCGGGTTGACGTGTATTCCAAAGTGTATACACTTTTCCCTGGTCTGCAACCTCGTTCACCCGGAGTCCGCCGCATGGGCCATCTCAGCACGCACGTCCTAGACACCGCCCACGGCTGCCCCGCGGCGGGCATGAAGGTCACGCTGCTGCGCGAGACGGCCGACGGCTGGGCGACCTTGCGCGCCGTGACACTCAACGCCGACGGCCGCGCCGACGGTCCGATGCTCGACGCCGGCGCCATGGCCGTGGGCCGGCATCGCCTGCTCTTCGAGGTGGCGCCGTATTTCCGTGCGCGGGGCGTGCAACTGCCCGAGCCAGCGTTCATCGACACGGTGCAGCTCGACTTCGGAATTTCCGACGCCGCGGGGCATTACCACGTGCCGCTGCTGGTGAGCCCGTACAGCTACAGCACCTACCGAGGCAGCTGACGCCCGGGCATGGCCATTGCGTGTACGTCAGCCCCGTTATCCGATTCCTCGAAGGAGCCCTCATGAGCCTGCACCGACATTTCCTGGCCGCCACCGCCGCGGCGGTCCTGTTGATCGCCCCCACGGCCCACGCGGCCTGGCCCGACAAGCCCGTGCGCCTGGTCGTGACGTTTGCCGCCGGCGGCGCCAGCGACATCGTCGCTCGGGTGATTGCCGAACCGCTGGCCAAGGCGCTGGGGCAACCGATCGTCGTGGACAACAAACCCGGCGCGGGCGGCACCATCGGAGGGCTCGACGTCGTTCGCTCGGCGCCAGACGGCTATACCCTCATGCTGTCCAACAGCACCCCCACGTCGATCGGCCCGTTCACGGTGCCCAAGGTGCCCTACGACCCCGTCAAGCAGTTCACCCACGTCGCGATGCTCGGCGTCGCACCGGTGCTGATCATGGCCAACCCGAAGACCGGTCCGGCCACGCTGAAGGACCTGCCGAAGGCCGCCGCCGCGCCGGGATACAACTTTGGCAGCGGCGGGCCGGGGTCGATCGGCCACATCGTGGGCGAGATGGCCAAGTCGGCGATGAAGATCGAGATGACGCACATCCCGTACAAGGGCGGCGCCCCGATGACGACCGACCTGATCTCGGGCCAGATCCCGGTCGGCATCGACGTCATCACCGCCTTCGTGCCGATGGTCAAGGACGGCAAGATCAAGGCGCTGGCAGTGACCACACGCACCCGCTCGCCGCTGCTTCCGGAGGTGCCCACCGTCGTCGAGCTGGGCCTGCCGCAGCTCGTGGCGGAAAACTACTTCGGCGTCTCGGGCCCGGCCGGCATGCCCGCCGAGGTGACGGACAAATTGTCCAAGGCGCTGGCGGCCATCGTCGCCGACCCGGCGATCGTCAAGCGCTTCGAAGAACTCGGCATCACGACGGTGAAGATGGCGCCAGGCGAGTTCGGCACGTTCGTCGCGAAGCAGGTGTCCGACTGGGCGCCGGCCATCAAGGCGGCCGACATCAAGCCGTAGTCGCCCGGGGGCGCGACCGGGGGGCGGGCGCCTAAAATCGTCGGCTCTCCCGCCCCTCCACCCCCCTCCTTTCCAGGCGCGCCGCATGACCAGCGACCACTACGCCGTCCGTTTTGTGCTCGACGGACAGATCCACCATGCGGCCGGCGAACGCCGCACCACCACCGTGCTGGATTACCTGCGCGAGAAGCTGCAGCGCACGGGCACCAAGGAGGGTTGCGCCGAGGGCGATTGCGGCGCCTGCGTCGTGCTCGTCGGCCAGGCCGATGCCAGCGGCCACCGGATCGACTGGAAGCCCGTCAACAGCTGCATGCAGATGCTGCCCACGCTGGACGGCAAGGCGCTCAAGACGGTGGAGAGCCTGAAACGCGCCGACGGCACGCTGCATCCGGCGCAGGAGGCGATGGTGCAGTGCCACGGCACGCAGTGCGGCTTCTGCACGCCGGGCTTCGTGATGTCGATGGCGGCGCTGGCCGAGCGCAACAGCGCCCCGACGCGGGCCCAGGTGAACGACGCGCTGTCGGGCAACCTGTGCCGCTGCACCGGCTACCGCCCGATCGTCGACGCCGCGCTGCAGGCGTGCGCCGCGCCGGCCGAGGCGCGCTCGCTGCAGGACGCCCGGGAGCTCGCGCTGCTGAAGGAGATCGCGCGCCCGGCCAAGCCGAGCTACAACCTCGACGGCGACCTGATCGTCCAGCCCGTGGTGCGCACACGCAAGGGCAACGAGTTCGTCTCGCCCTCGAGCCTGGCCGAGGTGGCGGCCTACCTCGCCGAGCACCCCGACGCCTATCTGCTCGCCGGCAGCACCGAGTTCGGCCTCGCGGTGAACAAGCGCTACGAGCGGCCGGCCAGCATCGTCTACCTGGGCGGTGTGGCCGAGTTGCAGCGCATCGACGAGACGGCGGCCGACTGGCGCATCGGTGCCGCCGTCGCGCTGGACCGCGTCGAGGCGCTGGTCGCCAAGGACCTGCCCGATTTCGCCGAGGTGCTGCGCCGCTTCGGCTCGCCGCCGATCCGCGCCACCGCCACGCTGGGCGGCAATATCGCCAACGGCTCGCCGATCGGCGACTCCATGCCGTGCCTGATCGCGCTCGGCGCCAAGCTCGTGCTGCACCGGCGCAATGCCAAGGGCAAGGACGAGACCCGCCGCGTCGCCCTCGAGTCGTTCTACACCGGCCTCAAGAGCAACGTGCTGCAGCCGGGCGAATTCATCGAGGCGATCGAGCTGCCGCGCCCGGGCGCGCGTCAGTTCCGCGCGCACAAGATCAGCAAGCGCTTCGAGCAGGACATCAGCGCCACCTGCGCCGCGATGAGCTGGAAGCTCGATGGCGGCAAACTTCGAGACGTGCGCCTGGCGTACAACGGCCTGAGCCCGTTCCCGGCGCGCGCGCCGAAGATCGAGGCGGTGCTCGAAGGGCAGGCGCCCGCCGACGTGAGCGCCGAGGCGCTGGACGCCGCGGTCAGTGCCAGCTTCACGCACCGCGACGGCCTGCGGGCGACCTGGGCCTACCGCGCGCTCGTGGCACGCAACCTCGTGCTGCGCTTCGTGCAGCCTGCGCTGCAACCCGAACGTCAGACTTTGGAGGCCTGAGCCATGAACGCCCCGTCCACCCTGGCCGAGATCACGTCCATCGCCGCGCTCGGCGCGGAGCTGCCGCACGAGTCGGCGCGCCTGCACGTCACGGGCGAAGCCGTCTTCACCGACGACATCCCCGAGCTGCGCGGCACGCTGTATGCCGCGCTGATCACCTCGCCGGTGGCCCATGGCGAGCTCATCGGCGAGGGCATCGACCGCGCCGCGCTGATGGCCGAGCACGGTGTCGTCGCCGTCTTCACCGCCAAGGACATCCCGGGCGAGAACAACTGCGGCCCGATCATCCACGACGACCCGTTCCTGGCCGCCGGCAAGGTCGAGTTCATCGGACAACCGGTGGCCGTGGTGGTCGCTCGCGAAATGCTCTACGCCCGCGAGGTGGCCAAGAAGGCGCAGGTCAAGGTATTCGAGCTGCCGGCGATCACGACGATCGAACAGGCGCTCGAAGCGCAGACGACCGTGTTGCCACCCAAGACCGTGACCCGCGGCGACGCGCCGGCGGCCATCGCCGCGGCGCCGCACCGCCTGAGCGGCACCACGCGCACCGGACAGCAGGAGCAGTTCTACCTCGAAGGCCACATCACCTATGCCGTGCCGCGCGAGGACGGGCAGCTCACGCTCTACGTCTCGAGCCAGCACCCCGAAGGCAACCAGCGCGAGGCCGCGGCCGCGCTGAACCTGAGCACGAAGGACGTCGAGGTGATCTGCCGGCGCATGGGTGGCGGCTTCGGCGGCAAGGAAGGCAACGCGAGCATCTTCAGCCAGAGCGCGGCGCTCGCCGCCTTCAAGCTGAACCGCCCGGTCAAGCTGCGCGTGAACCGCGACGACGACATGACGATCACCGGCAAGCGGCACGACTTCCGGATCGACTACGACGTCGGCTTCGACGACAGCGGCCGCATCCTCGGTCTGGACGTGATGCTCGCCTCGCGCTGCGGCTACAGCATCGACTACTCCGGCCCGGTGAACGACCGCGCGGTGCTGCACATCGACAACTGCTACCACCTGCCGAACCTCAGGTTGGTGAGCCACCGCTGCAAGACGAATACGCAGTCGAGCACCGCCTTCCGCGGCTTCGGCGGGCCGCAGGGCATGTTCGGCATCGAGACCGTGATCGACGCCATCGCACGCAAGCTCGGCAAGGACCCGCTCGACGTGCGCCGCCGAAACCTCTACGCCGACCCGGCGAAGAGCGGCGACGCCACCACGCTGACCACGCACTACGGCCAGGTGATCGAGGACTTCGTCGCCGACCGCATCCTCGACGACCTGGAGGCCGAGTCCGCCTATCGTGCACGCCGCACACAAATCGACGCGTTCAATGCCGGCAGCCGCACCCGCAAGCGCGGCCTTGCGATCACGCCGCTGAAGTTCGGCATCTCGTTCACCGCGACGATGCTCAACCAGGGCGGCGCGCTGGTGAACATCTTCAACGACGGCAGCGTCAGCGTGAACCACGGCGGCACCGAGATGGGCCAGGGCCTGAATACGAAGATGGCGCAGGTGGCCGCCGACGGGCTGGGTGTGCCGGTGGCCTGGGTGCGCGTGACGGCCACCGACACGCAGAAGGTGCCCAACGCAAGCGCCACCGCGGCGTCCAGCGGCGCCGACATCAACGGCGCGGCCATCAACAACGCCTGCGACCAGCTGCGCGCGCGCCTGGCGCCGGTGGCGGCGGCCAAGCTCGGCTGCGCGCCGGGCGACGTGGTGTTTGCCGGCGGCGAAGCGCGGGGCAACGGCCGGGCGATGCCGTGGAAGGACCTCGTCAAGCAGGCCTGGCTCGACCGCGTGGGCCTCTCGGTGGCCGGCTTCTACAAGACGCCCGAGATCGGCTACGACAACGTGCTGCTGCAGGGCCGCGCGTTCTACTACTACTGCTACGGCGCGGCGGTGACCGAGACCGAGATCGACACGCTCACCGGCGAGTGGTGGCTCAAGCGCGTGGACATCCTGCACGACGTGGGGCGCAGCATCAACCCGGCCATCGACCGCGGCCAGGTCGAGGGTGCGTACATCCAGGGCATGGGCTGGCTGACGATGGAAGAGTGCATCTGGGACGCAAAGGGCAAGCTGCTGACGC
This sequence comes from Rubrivivax sp., assembly GCA_024641945.1. Lineage (GTDB taxonomy): Bacteria > Pseudomonadota > Gammaproteobacteria > Burkholderiales > Burkholderiaceae_C > Rubrivivax. The sequence goes on from JAHECD010000041.1 coordinate 26,618, forward strand.
ACGGCCCGAGCACCTACAAGATCCCGGTCGCAGGCGACGTGCCCGAAGCCTTCAACGTGCGCCTGTTCGAGAACCAGAACATCAAGCCCACGCCGAACCGCAGCAAGGCCACCGGCGAGCCGCCGCTGATGCTGGCACTCTCGGCCTTCTTCGCGCTGAAGGACGCCGTGAGCGCGAGCGCCGGCCACCAGGGTCCGGTGGACCTGGATGCGCCGGCCACGCCGGAGCGCATCCTGCTGGCCTGCGAGAGGGCCCGCCGCGCGGGCTGATCGGCGCGATGGCAGCGGCGCGCCGATCGCGTCGCCGGTCTTCTGCCCGCGGCGGATCGTCCGCCACGCGACCCGACAGGACCGAACGCTATTCCGGCGCAGGCAGCAGGCGCGCCAGCAGGGCGGGAATCTCGCTCGCGGGCAAGGGCTTGCTGAAGAAATAGCCCTGGACCTCGGTGCACCCCTCAGCCCTGATTTGATCGAGCTGGCTGTCGGTCTCGACGCCTTCCGCGGTGGTGGATGCGCCAAAGCTGCGCGCCAATCCGCAGACCGCCCGCACGATGGCGATACTGCTCTCGCTGGTCGAGATGTCCTGAATGAACGACTTGTCGATCTTGATCTTGTCGAACGCGAAGCTGCGCAGATAGCTCAGGCTGGAATAGCCCGTGCCGAAATCGTCCATCGAGATCTTGACGCCGAGCCTTCCGAGCTCACTGAGCACCGCCAGATTCGCGTCACTGCCCTGGAGAAAGATCGATTCCGTGATCTCCAGCTCCAGCCGGCTTGGCGGCAGCCCGGAGGCGGCCAGCGCGCCTTTGACCGCCGAGATCAGATGACCGGTGAGGAATTGCGCAGGCGAGAGATTCACGGCGACCGTGATCTCTCCGGGCCAGGTGGCCGCTTCCGCACAGGCGCGCTCGAGAATTCGCTGACCGATGATGCCGATCAATCCGATTTCTTCTGCCAGCGGGATGAACGTGCTCGGCGGCACAAACCCGCGTTGCGGATCTTCCCATCGTGACAGCGCCTCGAACCCGCTGATCCGCCCGGTAAGCACATTGATCAAGGGTTGGTAGTGGATCTCGAGCCCGTCCTCGTCGACGACGGCACGCAAGGAGACCTCGAGTTCACGCCGCTCCTGGACCTGACGGTCGAACTCCGACTCGAAAAACTGAAACCGGCCGCGTCCAGCCGCCTTCGCGCGGTACATCGCCAAGTCCGCGGCCCTGAGCAATTGCACGGAATCCTGATAGTCGCCCTGGGCGACCACAATGCCGATGCTGGCGCCGATCACCAGCCGTTGGTTGTCCACGCTGAACGGCACTCTCGTCAGTTCGATCAAGCGGGTGGCGAGCGCCGCAGCCTGATGCTCGTTGCCGAATTGAATGATCGCGAATTCGTCGCCGCCGAGGCGTCCGATCTTGTCGCCTTCCCGCAGGACATTTCGCATGCGGGTGGCCAGATGCTTCAGCACCGAGTCGCCGGTCCCGTGCCCGAGCGTGTCATTGATGCTCTTGAATCCGTCCAGATCGATGAACAGCACCGCGAGATCGCCGCCGTGCCGCTGCCTGTGCGCAACCGCATCGTTGAGCTCCTTGTGGAAGAGCAGCCGGTTGCCGAGGCCCGTCAGCGCATCGTGATGCGCGAGGTGCACGATATTGGCCTGCGACTTCTCGCGCTGCTCCATTTCGCTTCGAAGCTGGAGGTTGGCTTGAACCAGGTCTTTCGTGCGGTCGGCGACACGGCCCTCGAGCGCTTCGTTGGTCCGCGAAAGCTCGTCGTTCATCTGCTGAATCTTCTCTTCAGCGCGCTTTCTGTCGATCTGCGTGACTACGCGGGCGAGCGCAATCGAGAAGTCGACCGGCTTCGTGATGTAGTCGTTGGCGCCGTGGTTCAACGCTTCGACGACATCTTCGCTCTGGCTCTTGGCGGTGACCATGATGACCGGCAAGATGCCGGGCGAGAATTTCGAGCGAATGCGCGCGAGGACTTCCAGCCCGCCGATGTCGGGCATCATCATGTCCAGCAGGACGAGATCGAAGGTCTCTCGCTCGATCAAGTCGATCGCTTCGAGTCCGCCGCTGGCCTCGGTCGCATGGTAGCCATGACGCTCGAAACGGCGCCGCAGGATCTCTCGGTTTTCACGGACGTCGTCGACGATGAGCAGGCGCGCCTTGCCCGTGGCCGCAGAACCTGGTGGCTCGTCGAGAGGCCGATCGCTCGCTGCCTGCGCGACGCTCCTAAGCGGAAATATGTTCGTGATGCTCATCGTGAGTTCACCCCTGAAAGCGACTGGGCGGGCAAGAAGTGGCTGCTGCGCGCGGCGCGCCGGAATCCTCCAGTCGAGGACCCCTGCGCCGTCGTCTCGAACCTTGCGAATCGATCGCTTCTTGCTGTGTCAGGCGGCTTGCCTTTCGAGTTGCATTCGTTGATCGGCTGGTTGCTCGACGCCACGCGGTGCCTTCGGCAACGTGACGGTGACGGTGGATCCCTCTGCCAGCTTGCTTTGAACCGACAGCGTGCCGCCCATCAGCTGGCAGTACCGGTAGGCAAGAGGAAGCCCGAGCCGCACCTCGTCGCCGTATTTGCTGGCGGTTTCGTCTTCCGACCTGCCGAAGGTCTCGAAGAGGCCCGCCATCTGGGTCTCGGCGATCCCGACACCCGTGTCCTGGACCGATACGGTCCAGGCGTCATCGTGCGTCGACGCCGATAAGGTGATGCGGCCGTTCTTCGTGAACTTGGCGGCATTGCTCAGCACGCCCTCGACCACGCGCAGCAGTTTCTGCGCGTCGCAGACGATCTGCCCCGCGGGCGGCGGCCGCATGACCAGCGTGTTGCCGTTCGCCGCGATGGATTCGCGGGAGCGCGAGACCACGTTTTCGAAGAAGTCGGCAAAGTCGAATTCCTCGACACGAAGCCCCACCTTGCCGGCTTCCAGCCTCGACAGTTCGAGCAGGTCGTTGATGAGCTCGAGCAGCCTGTAACCGGCACTCCTGATCGAGGTCAGGTCGTTGGACTTCTGCGATTCCGCCTCTTCGATGTCCTCGATGAGGATCTCGCTGTAGCCGATGATGGCATTCAGCGGATTCTTCAGCTCATGGCTCATCTTGGCGAGAAATTCCGATTTCGCCAGCAGGGCGCGCTGTGCCTGGCCGGTGGCGTCACGAAGCTCCCGTTCCGTTGCTTCATGGCGCTCGACCTCCTGCTCGAGCTCGCCCTGCGAGGACACGATGCTCGCGAAGTAGAGCGCCATCATCGAGACGTAGACGCTCGCACAGACGATGGAGATCAGGCCGAGCAGGGCCAGCCCATGGGCTGCCACGGTCTCGCGGAACCCCAGCGCGCTGTACAGGACATAGAACAGCGCCAGGTTGGCGACGATCTGGAGCGCGACGACGATGCGCGTCGACCGCTCCGGCAGGTAGAAGAAGGCGAGCAGCGGCACCGTCACCAGCCACGGCATGAGCGACGAGCTGACGCCTCCATATTGGTAGGTGCCCCAGAAGACGCAGAACATCAGGTTCTCGATCGAGATCAGCGCCAATGGCACGTACGACCCGGTCAGCCGCAGAAGGATCGGAAACAGCCAGAAGCCGGTGACGCAGGTGAAGAAGATCCACCACGAGAGGTCGGCCTTGCCCCCTTCCACGTACAACATGGACAGCGAGACCGTATGGCCCAGCAGCGGGCCGAAGAGATGGCTGAACAGGAACATCCGCACGGCCTGCAGCGTGTCCCGAGACTGCTTCAGATGTGCAGGAATGAACCAGTCGACCGACGCGTTCAGTCGCGGCAGAAAGTTGGTCAGCTTGTTTCCCATCGCATTCGCTTTCAATTTGATGGGAACCGTCACGCTGCGGCGGCGACGGCCTGAGCCCGCACCGGAAGCCGGAGCGTGAAGTCCGACCCGCGGTTCTGTCGACTTTCCACCGAGATCTCGCCGTCGAGCAGTTGGGCGAGCTTCTGGCTCACGGCCAGACCCAACCCGGTCCCGCCGTATGAATTCGAGTGGGCCTGGTTGAAATTCTTGAAGAGTTTCGGAATCGCATCCGAGGGGATGCCGATGCCGGTGTCCTGCACGGAGATCACCAGCTGTTCGCGGTCGATGTCCTTCTCGCGCTGTGCGCGCAAGGTCACGGTGCCGCTCTGGGTGAACTTGCCCGCGTTGCCGAGCAGATTGATCAGGATCTGCCGCAGGCGGATCTCGTCCGTCTGGATCGTCCCGAGTTCACCGTGTTTCTCGAGGGCGAAGGTATTGCCGTTGGTCGAGACGAGATTCCGGCACGTGGCGTAGACCTCCTCCAGACAGTTGTCGAGGTTGACCGGGCTGAGCCTGACCTCGACGTCGTCGGAGTCGATCTTCGGCATGTGCAGGACGTCCGAGACCAGCGACAGAAGGTGGCGGCCCGCCTTGTTGATGGACCGCAGTTCCTCGGCGTCCACCGCGTCCGCGCTCGCCTCGCTGTCCTCGATCAGGATTTCGCTGTAGCCGATGATGGCGTTCAGCGGCGTGCGCAGCTGATGGCTCATCTTCGCGAGGAAGATGGCTTTCGCTTCGTTGGCGCGCTCGGCCTCGTGTTTGGCCACCCGCAGCTTGGCCGCCGTATCGAGGTGGTTCCTGATTTCTTCCTGAAGGGTCGACTGCGCCACCATGACGGAGGCGTAGTAGATCGCCATCATCGAGCTGTACAGCGTGGCGGCACAGATGGAGATCACGCCCACCGTGGCAAGCTCGCCGAGCGGCACCCGCTCGGGGAATCCGCCCGACAGCACGTAGGCCGTGGTGAAGGCCGCCAGGCTCGCGCCGATGACGCTCAGCACCAGCATCGGCCGGTCGCTCAGGTAGAAAAATCCGAGCATCTGCGCCGTCAGGAACCACGGCAGGAAGGGCGAATTCACACCGCCGTAGAAGTAGGACCCGAAGACGCTGATGATGGTCAGGGCACAAAAGGAATAGAGGGCGGGCCTGAACAGGTCGCGTGTCAGCTTGAGCGCGATGGGCAGCGTCCAGAACGAGCCGCACAGGGCGCAGAGCGTCCAGAAGATCCAGTCGTGCGACGCCTGCACGCGGTAGAGATACCCCAGCGCAGCGACCGCGCTGAACGGCCCCAGGAAGTGGCTGATGACGAAGATCCGCGCCCGCCAGTGCGCTGCAGTACTTTTCTGCAGTTCGGCGGGAATGAACCAGTCGACAGCGCGGATCAGGCGATCGTTGAATGCCACTTGTCTTGTCTTTCAGGCCGGCAACGGTCTATGCAACGGCAACCGAGGTGCCGGCGGCTTCGGTCACGGAGGCCCGATGCCGCGTGTATTCGACCTGCGCCTGTTCGAGCGCCGAGCGCAGCCGCCAGGCCAGCGCCTGCACGTTTTCCAGGCTGTGTGTCGGCATCATCTGAAGGCGCAAGCGGGCATCGCCCTTGGCGACCGCCGGGTACTCGACCAGGTTGGCGATGACCTCCATCGCCGGCAGGCGCCGGCTCACCAGGCGCGCCAGGGCTTCGTCGCCGACGCGCACAGGCACGATCGGAGAAGGGTCGCCCGTGTAGCGCAGGCCTTCGGCGGTCAAGGCTTCGCGCAGTTGCCCGATCCGTTCCATCAGGAGCGCGCGAAGCCGCTGGCCCTTGTCGGACCCGACGATGTCGAAGGCCTTCGTGACGATGGCGGCCTGGACCGGTGAAAGCGCGTTCGAGAAGGTCGCTGAACTGCCGTAGTACTTGAGGTATTGCTTCACCGCGACCGAATTGCAGGCCACGAACCCGCCATTGGATGCGAACGTCTTCGAGAAGCTTCCCATCATGATGTCGACCTTGCCCAGCATGCCCTGCGCGCCGACAAAACCCCGGCCACCGGGTCCCATGGCACCCAGGTCGTGCGCGACGTCGACGAGCAGCGTCGCCGAATATTCGCGGCACAGGTTCTGCAAGGCCTGCAGATCCGGGGTGTCGGAGTCCATCGAGAACAGGCTTTCGGTCACCACCAGGATCGCGTTCTTCGGATCCTTGTCGCGGATGCGGCGCAGGTGGCGGCGGACGGAATCCAGATTCAGGTGCCCGTGCAGGTGCACGTTGGGCGTCGCGGAGTACGCGCCTTCCTGCAGGCACGCGTGAGACAGGCCGTCCATCACGACGTGATCGGCCGGCCGCACGAGGCCCTTGATGACGCCGTAGCCGGCCGCCCACCCCGTGGGATAGAGGACGGTATGTTCCAGGCCGAGGAAGCTGGAGATCGTCTCTTCCAGCCGCAGGGAATACTTGGTGTTTCCTGCCAGGGCCGACGAGCCGGCGCTGTGGACGCCGTACTCCTCGATCACTGCCTTGGCGGTTTCCTTGATCTCGGGGTCCGACGACAGGCCCAGGTAGTCCTGCGTGCCGAAGTTCAGGCCGGTGAATTTCATTCCGGTGTCGTCGGCCGCGGTGCAGATCGACAGCGGCGCCTTCTGCGTCGATTTCGAATAGGGCCACAGGCCTTGTTGCCGGCGCAGGTTCTGCCAGTCGTAAAAGGGGGCGACCCGCGCCATCAGGTCCGTTCCCTGAAGCTCGCGAAAGTCGCGCACACTGCCCGTTAGGGCTTCTACCGGATCGATTGCCGACTTCACATTGCGCTCCTTGATGTCCTGTGGAAAGGTGACGTTGCTGATGGGGGTAAGGGGTGGGTTGCGAGCCGTTGCGCGCGCCAGGCAGCCCTGGATCTTTCCGAGCAGGCGTGCCAGATCGACGGGTTTGGTATCGAAGTCGGCACAACCCACCTCGACGCTCTTATCCTGGTCGCTCGCGAGCGCGTGGGCGGTCAACGCGATGATGGGAATGTGGGCGGTCCGGAGGTCGGCCTTGATGAGCCGCGTGGCCTGCCAGCCATCCATTTCGCCCAGCGCCACGTCCATCAGGATGACGTCGGGCCGCTCGGACACGGACATCGCGACGCCGGCAAAACCATCCTCCGCGCCGCAGACCGTGAAGCCTCGGCGCTGCAATCGGCGGGTCAGCATGTCGCGATTCGCGAAGCTGTCCTCCACCAGCAAGATCTTCTTTGCCGGTGAAACTGAATTGCCGTCGGTGGGGAGATGGGCCATCCTTCGCTATTCGGCTTCCGGCCCGATCCGCTTGACCGACCCTGGTGCAAATTGGTTCACGGTGGCGCGCTATTTCGGACACTGTCCTGGGCGTTGCCTCGGCAATTCGGGTCAATGCGGGGCGCGGGCGCTTGCAGCCTGCCGCCGCCGGAACGTTGGCGGGTCCGCCAGACGGAGGTGGAAACGGCTTCCCGCGGGCACCGGCGAGCCCGGCGCCGACGCCGGCGGCGACTACTTCGCGTTGATGGGCACCGTGAGCGCGAGCGCGGGCCACGGGGTGCCGGCGGAACGGGATGCACCGGCCGCGCCACGCCGCAGCGCGGCCGGCTCGCCTGAGAGGGGGCCCGCCGCGCGGCTCGAGTGACCCGCGGGCGACAACTCGCTCCGCCTGCACAAGCCGTCGCTGAAATGGGCAGCTTCAGGGGGCTGCGCGACCTTCGGCGGGCTGCAGCCGACCTCTGGGACCGGACCCCGGGGCGCTCAGGCGGCGGACAGGGGGTCGTTGGGGAGGAGGACGCGTTCGCGCGCGTCCTGCCCTCTCAGCGCGTCGTTGAACGCCGCGCGGTCGCGCGGCGTCCCAGGCTGCCGCTTCAGATCCGCATGGCCTGCTGCGGGGCCCGGCTGGCGCGGCGGTTGGCAAACAGCGAGCCGCGCGCCAGCCAGTGCAGGCACCGAGTGGAAAGCTCGTCGCGGATGGCGCGCAGCGCTGGTGTCTCCCACAAATTGGTGTGCTCGCCGGGGTCGGCCTGCAAGTCATAGAGCTCGCCGGCGGTATCGTCGAGGTAGAGCACGATCTTCCAGCGCCGGTCCCGGCGCATGAGGATGAACTCGCTGCCGGTCTGGATGTGGTCGCGTGCCAATTCGGCGTAGACCGCATCGCGGGGTTGGTGGTCTGTACGGTTCGACAAGGCGCCCCACAGCGTGCGCGCCTCGAAATCTTCGGGCACTGCAAGTCCGGCCGCCTCCAGGATCGTGGGCGCCACGTCGAACATCTGCACCAGGTCGTCCCTGACGCCTTGCTTGATCGGCAGGTTCTTCGACCAGAAGATGAGCGGCACGCGCACCACGGAGTCGTACATCGTCCACTTCTGGATGTGGCCGTGGTCGCCCAGTGCATCGGCATGGTCGGAGGTGAACACCACGAGCGCGTTGTCGAGGTAACCACGGGCATCCAGCGCCGCCAGGATCCGGCCCACCTGGTGGTCGATCATGCTCACGTTGGCGGCATAGTGCCGGCGCAGCCGCAACAGGTCTGCCGGACTGACACCGCGTCGCCAGGCAATCGAGTCGAAATTGAAGTCGATCATGTTGTCGCGCAACTGCTGCTGCGCTGGTGGCTGCGCCCGCAACTCGTCCTCGCTGACCGTGGGTAGCGGGATATCCACGTCGGCATACGCCGCCAGCGCCTCGGGCGTGGGGTCGTAGGGCGGATGAGGGCCCGGAAAACCGATCTGCAGGAAGAGCGGATCATTGTTCTTGCGGTCACCCAGCCACCAGCAGGTGGTGTCGCCGATGAAGTGGTCCGGGTGCATGTCGACGTCCAGGTCCCACTCGAACGCGCCCAGTGCCTGCTTGTAGCCCGCGGGGTCGGCCGCATGGCGGTTGTAGCGGGACGGCTTGATCAGCTTGCGTGCACGCAGGGCCTTGTCCCATTCGTCGTAGATCGCGCGATCGCGCTCTTCGAGGAACAGCGGGCGGTCCTTGTTTTCCATGATCAGCCGCTGGTGAAACCCCCCGGGCGCGTCGTAGGGGTTGATGTGCATCTTGCCGATGTTCACGCAGTGGTAGCCCTGATCGGCCAGCGTGCTCACCCACGTCGGCTGCCACGGCTGGAAATTGCTGAAGACCTGGCAACCATGGGGATACTTGCCTGTGAAGAGGCTGGCGCGAGCGCCCACGCACACGGGAGAGGTGACGAAGCACTCGCTGAAGGCCGCACCTTCATTGACGAGACGGTCGAGGTGTGGCGTCTGCATCCAGTGCGCACCCAGCGCACCGATCGTGTCGGCACGCTGTTGATCGGTCATGATCAGAATGATGTTTGGGCGGTTCATCGTCTCAATCCAGTTTCAGCCCGGCGCGCGTGATGACCTGCCGCCACTTCTCGAGCTCCGCGGCCTGGAAGGCCTGGAATCGGGCAGGCCCTTCGACCACGACTTCATCGCCCTGGGCGGCGAGCTTCTGGCGCAGGACCGGCGACTTGGCGGCTGCGGCGGTCGCCTGGTAGAGGCGCTCGACCACCGCTGGCGGTGTGCCTGCAGGCACGAACAACCCGAACCAGGCCGATGCCACGACGTCGATGCCGGCCTCCTTGAGTGTGGGGACCGCCGGAAACGTCTGGGAGCGGCTGCTGCCCGTGGTGGCCAGCACGCGCAGACGGCCCGACTTCACATGCGCCTGTACGACCGGGATATGGTTCTGCGAAAACTGCACTTCGTTCGAAATCAGTGCAGTGACTGCCTGGCCACCACCGGGGTAAGGCACGTGCAGGGGCTTGCTGCCGAGCACCTGATTCAATATTTCCACCGACAGGTGCGGGTAGGTGCCGTTGCCGTTGGAGGCGTAGCTGAGCGCGCCTGCGCCGGACTTCATCAGCGTGACGAAATCGTCCAGCGTGTGCACGTTGGACGTGGCGTTCACGCACAGCGCCAGGGGTCCTTCGGACAGCTGGGTGACCGCCACGAAATCCTTCACCGGGTCATATCGCAGCTGTTTGTAGATCCACGGCGCAAAGGCATGCGTGGCCGCGCCACTGAGCAGGAGGGTGTACCCATCGGCCGCAGACCGGGCCACCTGCTCCGCGCCGATGGTGCCGCCGGCGCCCGCCTTGTTCTCGACGTAGACCGTGACACCCAGATGCCGGCCCAGCTCCTCGGCCAGCAAGCGGCCGGTGATATCCACCACGCCGCCGGGCGGATACGGCACCACGAGCTTCACCGGTTTGTTCGGGTAATCTTGGGCCGAGGCCCCGAAGGAGCCGCACAGGCACAACACCCACAGGATGGTCCAACGGAAAAGCTGGTTCATCGACCGCTCCTTCAAAGTGCCTTCGAGGCCCGCCTGCGGGCCGATCAGTCTATCGTTCTATAGTTAATCAGATGTGTCAAGCCGGGGCATGCCCGGCTGCCACCGCAACACGCTGCTTCCATGGCCGGCTACTTCAAGCACAGCGCGAGCCCCCTGTATGCCCAGGTGGCCGATGCACTGCGCGAGCGCATCGTCAAGGGCACCTGGCCGATCGGTAGCCAGATTCCCACCCTGCCGGCCTTGGCGCAGGAATTCGGCGTGGGTCTGATCACGGTACGCCAGGCGGTGCAACTGCTGAGGAACGAGAAGCTCGTCGCGCCCGAACAAGGGCGCGGCACCTTTGTTCGCGACAAGCCGCAAACGCACCCGAAGATGCGGGTCGAGACGTCTCTGCAAGGGCTGACCGATCTCTACCGCAAGCTCGCGCCGCGTGTATTGCCGCTGGAAGAAGGCACGGCCATGCCGCGCCTGGACCCCGACGACGGCCTGCCCGCACCGAGCTATCGCTTCCTGCGGCGCGTCCACGCCAGCGATCGGCAGACCACGTCGGTGATCTCGGCCTTTCTGGACGAGCGCATCTTCAAGATGGCGCCGCAAAGGTTTCGCAAGGAAGTGATCATTCCCGTGCTGATGGATCTCAAGGGCGTGAAGATCGGCACGGCCCGGCAAATCCTCACGATCGGCACCGCGGGCGCCGAAGCGGCCACGGCGTTGAACATTTCGGTGTCGGCGCCGGTGGCCGAAGTGCGCCGCGTTTTCTGTGCGCCCGATGGCACGGTGATCTACCTGGGCGAGCTCACCTATCGGGGCGACTTCATCCGCGTCGACATGGACTTGCTGGGATAGAAGGCCGCGCCTG
>JAHECD010000224.1 GCA_024641945.1 Rubrivivax sp.
TTGCAGACGCTCGGCCAGACGCATCAGGCCCAGGTCGCCTTGCAGCTGCCAGGTGCCGTGCGGACCCGCGCGCTGCGCCTGCGTGGCGCTGTGGGCCAGACCGGCGCGCAAGGCCTCCAGGCGCTGCGCTTCCCAGGTCGACAGGCGCAGCGGTCCTTCGCTGCGGCGGGGGTCGGTCAGCAGGTCCAGCATCGCGCCGACGATGGCCTTCAGGGGACCGGCGGGCGCTTCGATGCGCTGGCCGCCGGGGGCGCGCAAGGCGATCACCGCGTCGTCGGCGATGTCCGCGATCGCGCGGGCGTCGAGCCAGCGCGGGTCGCGCTTCAGCAGGTCGGCCAGCAGTGGCGCCAGGTCCAGCGTGCGGCCGCCCACCTCCACCCCCAGGCTGAGCAGGAAGGAGCCTTCGCGCGGCGGCTCGCGCAGCGACGCGATTGCGGGCTGTCGATCCCCGGCCGGTTCGTGACCTTGGGCCTGCCCGGTGTCGGGGTCGATCACCAGCCGCCAGCGTTCGACGGCCACGCTCTGGTGGGCGAAGCCCGGGCGCACGACGACCTGCCAACCCTGCGCCTGCAGCCGCGGCACCTGCTCGGCCCAGAAGTCGCCGAATTGCGACTCCTCGGGCAGCGTCCACAACTCGTCGTGGCCCTCGGCGGCCTCGGGTCGGCGCCACTGCAGGGCGGGCAAGGGCAAAGGACGCAGGCCGCTGGCCCAGAGCGCATCGCGCGCATCGGCTTCCGCGCTGGCGTCGCGCCGCATCTCCACCGGTGCGCTCCAGGCGCCGCGCAGCATCACGATGGGGGCGGAGCGCGTGTTCAGCAGCCGCATCGGCGCCGGCGTGTCCCAGTGCAGGCCGCCGGCGGTGGTGTAGGTCCAGTCGACGTGGGCGACGGACACCTGCGCGCCACGCGGGCCAAAGCCGGGCACCGCGCGCATGCCGAGCAGGCCATCGCCGCGGGTCAGCGTCTGCAGCGTCAGGCGTGGGCGGAAATGCCCGGGTTCGAGACCCGGGTCAGGGCGGGAGGCCGGCGAAGGTGACATGGGCCGATTCTCGCGGCCCTGCCCGACGCCGGTCTCCGGAGGCTCAGCCTCAGGCGGACTTGGCCGCGGCCTTCTTCGCCGGCGCCTTCTTGGCAGCGGTCTTCTTCACGGCCACTTTCTTCACTGCGGCCTTTTTCGCCGGCGCCTTCTTGGCAACGGTCTTCTTCACGGCGGCCTTCTTCGCAGCAGCTTTCTTCGCCGGTGCCTTCTTCGCAGCGGCCTTCTTCGCGGCGGCCTTTTTCGCCGGTGCGGCGGCCTTCTTTGCGGCAGCCTGGAATTCGTTGAACTTGGCCTTGGCCGCCTTCTTCGCATCCTGCATCTGCTTCTCGGCGTCGCGCACCGCGCGGTTCAACGTCTTCTGCGCATCGCCCGACGCCTTCTTCAGCCGCGCCTCGGCCCGCTTCATCAGCGCTTCGAGCTTGTGCTGGGCCTGTCCGCCCTTCTTCATCGCGGCGGCCTTCACCTTCTTCATCTCGACCGATGCGGCGTGGCTGACCTCGTCCACCTTCTGGCTGACGGCCTTGCCGACGTGTTGCGCCGCGGCGGCGAGGTTGTCGACCGCTTGGGTCAGCTCCGGGGTCTTCGGCTTGCGTGTGGGCATGTTGCTCCTGATGTCGTCGTGGTGGGAATGGGCTGCGCACGGCGTGCCGACGCAACCCGCGGCACTTTAGCGCGACCTGTCGCGTATCGGATGCGAATAGGCGCGGTAAGTGGCCTTCAATGCTGCGCTTGCGCAACACCCGCGTGGTCGTGGCCGGCCCCGATAATCCCTCCATGGGCGAATTCGATCTCATCGCACGCTACTTCACGCGGCCCGTGCAACGGGCCGCACTCGGCGTGGGCGACGACTGTGCCTTGCTCGTGGCGCGGCCGGGCATGCAACTCGCGGTGTCGAGTGACATGCTGGTGGAGGGACGCCATTTTCTGTCGACCGTGCCGCCGCAGCGGCTCGGGCACAAGGCATTGGCGGTGAATCTGTCGGACCTCGCCGCTTGTGGTGCACGGCCGCTGGGCTTCACGCTTGCACTGGCGTTGCCGCGCGCCGACGAGGCCTTTCTTGCGCCCTTTGCCGAGGGCCTGTTCGCGCTCGCCGATGCGCACGAGATCGAACTCGTCGGCGGCGACACGACGTCCGGCCCCTTGAACATCTGCATCACGGCGTTTGGCGAAGTGCCGGCTGGACAAGCCTTGTTGCGCTCGGGCGCGCGCGCCGGCGACCAGTTGTGGGTGAGCGGGCGGCTTGGCGACGCACGGCTCGCGCTGGAGGTCTTCCGCGGAGCCGTTGCGCTACAGGGCGAGGAGTTCGAGCGTGTGCGCAGTGCGATGGAAACGCCGCAGCCGCGCGTGGCGCTGGGGCAGGCGCTGCGCGGCATCGCCAGCAGCGCCATCGATCTCAGCGACGGCCTGCTCGGCGATCTCGGCCACGTGCTCCGCGCGTCACGCGTCGGCGCCACGGTGCGCGCTGCAGCCGTGCCGCGCAGCGCCGTGCTGCAACGCCAGACCATCGAGTGGCAGCACCGTTGCATGCTCTCCGGAGGCGACGACTATGAACTGCTCTTCACTGCCGCGGCAGAGCAGGGCGATG
>JAHECD010000225.1 GCA_024641945.1 Rubrivivax sp.
GCAGCACATCGACGAGGTAGGTGTACGTGTCGATGCCCTGCAGACGGCAGGTGGCGATCAGGCTCTGCACGATGCCAACATGCTTGGCGCCGACTTCGGTCCAGCAAAACAGCCAGTTGCCCCGGCCCATCGGGATCGGGCACAGGGCGCGCTCGATATGGTTGGTATCGATGGCCACCGCCAGATCGTCGAGAATAACGCGCAGCCCCGCACGACGCTCGCGCACGTAGGCCAGCGCCTTCGTCAACGGATTGCTCGGCAGCAGGCCCTGTTGCTCGAACTGCTTGTCCACCCAGTCGAAGAACTTGTCGACCAGCGGTTTGCTGTGCGTGAGCCGGTGCAGCCGTTTGGCTTGGCCCGCAAGCTTGCGTTCTCGGATTTGTTCCTTGACCTTGTAGATCGCCGCGATCTGCCCGAGCGCCTGGCCGGCGTACAGCGGCTTGGCATCCTTGGCCTCGAAGATGCCCCGTCTGGAGTGCGCCCAGCACTGCGCGTTCTTGATGCCGGTCTTCCTGGCATACGCGTCGTACGCCCCGTATGTCACGAGTCGGCGTAATCCGGCCACCCGGATTCGGCATATTCAGGCCAGTAGGCGTGGTGCCGAAGAGCGTGCTCGAAGCACTTTTTTGAAGGCGCTATTTTGCAGCGTTGACGGTTGATTTTTGGGTCGTCTTTTTGGACGCTGGCGGCACCTGCGGATCGCGGTAGGACAGGCCGTCGAGTTCGAGGCAATAGGCGTTGTGGCGCAGCCGGTCGATGGTGGCCGAGGCGAGCAGGCGGTTGACGGCGAAGGCCTCGCTCCACTCGTCGAAGTCGAGGTTGCTGGTCACGATGGTGGCCGCTCGCTCGTAGCGCTCGGCGATCAGGTCGTGCAGGTCTTCGTCGGCCGGCGCACGAAGGGGTTTGAGTCCGAAGTCATCGATGATGAGCAGGGGCACGCGCGCCAGCGCGGCGAGCTTGCGGTCATAGGCGCCGGTGGCACGGGCGGCGTTCAGGCTTTGGGTGAGGGCCGCGCAGCCGGTGAAGATGACGTCCACGCCCTGGCGCACCGCGCAGTGGCCCAGGGCCTGCGCGAGGTGGCTCTTGCCGATGCCGCTGGGCCCGACCAGGAGCACTGGCGCGCGCTCGTGCAGGTAACGCCCGGTGGCCAGATCGTGTACCAGGGCCCGGTTGAGCTTGGGCAGGCGCGTGAAGTCGAACTGTTCGAGCGTCTTGGTGGTACGGAACTGCGCACGGCGCAGGCGCATGTCGAACTTCTTGCTCTCGCGGCGGGCAACCTCGTCGCCGATGAGCATGGCCAGGAAGTCGGTGTAGGCGAGTTTGGCACTGATGGCCTGGCGGTTGCGCTCATCGAGCGAGTCAAGGATGCCCGACAGGCGCAGCAGCTTGAGCTGGGGGGCGAGCTCGGGGATGGGGTTGGCGTTGGGGTTCAAGGTGTTGTCTCTCGCAGTGGGTGGCATGGAGTGCGGCGCATGTCGATGCGGGTCTTGGTGGTGGTGTCCTGGCGGGGGTCCTCCTCGGGGGTGTCAATGCACGGTGGGCGCATCGGCGCCGAACAACTCGGCCGCGCTGCGTGCGAAGCGCGCGCGCCCGTAGGCCGCCGGGGTCTCGGGCTCGACCAGCGGCTGCAGGTCGGCGCCGGTGGCCAGGATCGACTTGACGGTGCGGTAGTGCGGCGAGTTGTGGCGCAGCGCGCGCTCGCAGGCCGCCTCCAGCCGGGCCGCGCCGTAGGTCTTGGCGCTGCCGATGACGCCTTGAGCGGCGCGCAGCCGCTCGGCGATGCGGTCGCCCAGCAGCAGGGTGACCAACTCAGCGCAGCGCGGCCCCACGCTGGTGGCTTGGCGCACGCACCACTGCCGGTCGCGCTCGAAGAACGCCCGCGCGTCGGGCGGCAGGTGATCCATCACCGTCACGCGCTGGCCCGCTCGCAGCGCCCTCAGGTGGGTGCACAGATGGCGGTAGTCCTCGTACAGCGCCACCGTCATGTCGGTGGCGCGCAGCCACAGCGTCTTGCCCACCAGCGTGAACGGGGCCGAGTACAGCGACTTGTCGTGCTGGACGTGACAGTCCCGGTGCAGCACCACGCGGTGCCAGGTGCCCAGGTCGGGGGCTGCCAGGGGCAGCCGGCGCAGCAGGGGCCGCTCGGCCTCAAACAGCACCAGCGGCTGCTCGCGCGTGGTGCCGTGTATGCGTGTGCCGGCCTCGCTCATCACCCAGGTGCGGGCCTGGGCGTTCAGGTCGTCGAGGTCGCGGAAGTCGCGCGTGGGCAGGAAGTTGCCCTTGAGGTATTTGACGCCAGACTCGACGATCCCCTTCTTCTGTGGGTCCCTGGGCGGGCAGGCGTCGATCTTGAAGCTGTACCCTTCAGCGCATTCGGCGTAGGCGCGCTGCACCAGCGGGTCATGGGTGCAGGCCTTGATGATGGCGCACTTGGCGTTGTCGATGACCACGCGCAGCGGCACACCGTCGAACCATTCGAAGGCCCGGCGGTGGCAGCCCAGCCAGGTGGCGCTGCTCTGGTCCCAGACGAACTCGACGTACTGGTGGCGGCTGTGCGCCAGCGTCATCACGAAGGCCCAGGTGCGCCGCATGCGTCCGTCGGGGTGCAGCAGCTTGGG
>JAHECD010000042.1:0-12128 GCA_024641945.1 Rubrivivax sp.
AACCTGTTCGACCGGGCGTATGCAGGCAGCGTGATCGTGAACGATTCGAACGGTCGCTACTTCGAACCCGGTACGCCACGCAACGTGCTGCTGGCGGTGCGGCTGGTGGGCGGTTTCTGACGCGCCACCGCGCCATGCACGAGCCGACCTTGCCGATCGCCTGGCGCGTTGTGCTGGCGGCCGCGCTTTGCGCCGGTCTCGCGGCGGCCGCGCTGCCGGCCCGCGCGCAGGCGAGTGCGCCGGCCGACGATCCCTTCCAGTCTCTTCCGTGGCTGGACATGCGCAAGGAGTACCTCGGGCCGCAGCCGTTGCAGTTCGACCGCCGCGTGCAGGTGCAGGGGCCGGCATTTGCCGAGGACCCGATGAACGTGCCGATCAGCGTGCACGTGGACCCCTCGCTCGGCGCGGTCGACAAGGTGGTCGTGCTGGTCGACCGCAACCCGATCCGGCGCGTGCTCGAGTACGTGCCGCTGCAGGCGCTGCCGTCGCTGTCGTTCCGCTTCAAGCTCGAGCAGGCGTCGCCGGTGCGCGCAGCCGTGCTGACCAAGGCCGGCACGTGGCACGTCGGCGGCACGTGGGTGGATTCGTCGGGCGGCGGCTGCACGGCCTCGGGCGCGACACGCAAGGACGGCAGCTGGCCCCAGACGCTGGGCCACCTGAACGGCCGGCTGTTCAGCCGCGCCGGCGACGGCGGCGCCTCCACGCGCCTGCGCCTGCAGGTGATGCACCCGATGGACACCGGCCTCGTGGCCGGCGTGCCCGCGTTCTACGTCAACCGCCTCTCGGTGCGCGACGGCCGCGGGCAGGAACTCGCGCGCATGCAGGCCTTCGAGCCGGTGAGCGAGAACCCGGTCTTCTCGTTCGATTTCGCAACGGCCCCGCCGGACGGCGTCACGGTCGTCGGCACCGACAACAACGGCAACCGCATCGCGGGGCGGCTGCAATGAGGCGTATGCGGCTGGCGTGGTGCTGGTGCGCAGGCGCGGCGTGCACGATGCTGGCCGTGGCGGCCACGATGGCGGCGCCGCGCGCCGATGCAGCGCACATGGACTACCGTCTGCACGCGCGCGCCCTGGCACCGGGCGTCTACGTGGTCGAGGGTGACAACGCGGACTTCAGCGTCGCCAACGGCTGCAACATCATCAACACCGGCTTCATCCTGACGGGCGCCGGCGTGCTGGTCGTCAACACGGGTCCGAGCAAGCGCTACGGCGAGCAGTTGCGCGCGCTGATCGCGCGCACCACCAACGAGCCGGTGACGCAGGTCCTGCACCTGAACCTGCATCCCGACTATTTCCTGGGAAACCAGGCCTTTGCCGACGTGCCACGCCTGGCGACGGCGGCCACGCGTGCCGGCATGGCGCGTGAGGCGCCGGCGTACGAAACCAACCTGTACCGCCTGTGCGGCGACTGGATGCTGGGCACCGAGGCGCTGCTACCGGACCGCGACATCGCGCCGCCGCCCGCAGGCACCGCGTGGCGTGTGGGTACGCGCGAATTCGAGGTCGTCGAACTGACGGGCCATACCGGCTCCGACCTCGTATTGCGCGACAAGTCGAGCGGCGTCGCGTTCGTCGGCGGCCTGGTCTTCGCGCAGCGGGTGCCGACGACACCACACGCCGACGTGCGGGCCTGGCTGCGCAGCCTGTCGGGCCTGCAAGCGCTGGCGCTGACGACAGTCGTGCCGAGCCACGGACCGGTGCATGGCGACAGCAGCGGCCTGCGGCAGACCCGTCGGTTCCTCGAGTGGATCGACCGCGAATTCGCCGCCTACGCGACGCAGGGGTGGGACATGAACGACGTGCTGCACGCGCCGGTGCCGGCCGAATTCCGGCAATGGGCTGCGTTCGAGACCGAATACGTTCGCAACGTCGCGCATCTGTATCCGGCCTACGAGCGTGCGGCACTGCTCCCCGCCGCTGCGACGAAGGTCCGCGAGACAGTCCGTTGACACAGACTGTTCGAAGCTGAGACACCCGCCCGGGAAAGCCCGGTGGTTTCAAGCCGCCGCGGCCGCGGCACCATGCGACCCGCGCTGCACCGGGGCCGATCGTGCCCCTGGCAATGGCGTAGGAACAGAGCCCTTCATTTCACCTTTGCCCATTTCCCGAGGAGACATCACCCATGCGCAAGACACTGCTGAGCATGCTGGTCGCCGCCGCGCTGGCATCGACCGCCGCGCACGCCGCGGTCACCGACGCCATGATCGAGAACGACGCCAAGAGCACCTCGGACGTGCTGTCCTGGGGCATCGGACAGCAGGGGCAACGCTATTCGCCCCTCAAGCAGATCAACGCGGGCACGATCGGCAAGCTCGTCCCCGTGTGGTCGTTTTCCTTCGGCGGTGAAAAGCAGCGCGGCCAGGAGTCGCAGCCGGTGATCCACAACGGCAAGATGTTCGTCACCGCGTCGTATTCGCGCATCTTCGCGCTCGACGCCAAGACGGGCCAGAAGCTGTGGAAGTACGAGCACCGCCTGCCGGACGGCATCATGCCCTGCTGCGACGTGATCAACCGGGGCGCCGCGCTGTACGACAACCTCGTCATCTTCGCCACGCTCGACGCGCAACTCGTGGCGCTGAACCAGGATACCGGCGAGGTGGTCTGGAAAGAGAAGATCGACGACTACGCGTCCGGCTACTCGGCCTCCGCCGCGCCGCTGATCGCGCAGGGGCTGCTGCTCACCGGCGTGTCCGGCGGCGAATTCGGCATCATCGGCCGAGTCGAGGCACGTAACCCGAAGACCGGCCAACTGGTCTGGGTGCGCCCGACGGTCGAAGGCCACATGGGCATGAAGTACGACAAGGAAGGCAAGGCCTCCGACAACGGCGTGTCCGGCACCACCAACAAGACCTGGCCGGGCGACCTTTGGAAGTCCGGCGGTGCGGCCACCTGGCTCGGCGGCACGTACAACGCGAAGACCGGCCTGGCCTATTTCGGCACCGGCAACCCCGCGCCCTGGAACAGCCACCTGCGCAAGGGTGACAACCTGTTCTCCACCTCCACCGTGGCGATCGACGTCAAGACCGGCCAGATCGTCTGGCACTACCAGAGCACGCCGAACGACGGCTGGGACTACGACGGCGTGAACGAGTTCATCACGTACGACGACGGCGGCCAGGTCCTCGGTGGCAAGGCCGACCGCAACGGATTCTTCTACGTCAACGATGCCAAGACCGGCAAGCTGGTCAACGCGTTCCCGTTCGTCAAGAAGATCACCTGGGCGACGGGCATCGACCTGAAAACCGGGCGCCCGAATTTCGTACCCGAGAACCGCCCCGGCGACCCGACGGCAGGCGCCGACGGCAAGAAGGGCAACGTGGTGTTCTCCGCCCCGTCGTTCCTTGGCGGAAAGAACCAGATGCCGATGGCGTACTCGCCCGATACCAAGCTGTTCTACGTGCCGGCCAACGAATGGGGCATGGAAATCTGGAACGAGCCGGTCACCTACAAGAAGGGCGCCGCCTACCTCGGCGCGGGCTTCACGATCAAGACGCTCACCGACGGCCCGATCGGCGCGCTGCGCGCGATCGACCCGAAGACCGGCAAGATCGTCTGGGAAGCGCCGAACAACGCGCCGCTGTGGGGTGGCGTGCTGACCACCGGTGGCAACCTGGTGTTCTGGGGGACGCCGGAAGGCTACCTGCAGGCCGCGGACGCGAAGACCGGCAAGATCGTCTGGAAGTTCCAGACCGGCTCCGGCGTCGTGGCGCCCCCGATCACCTGGGACATCGATGGCGAGCAGTACGTCGGTGTGGCTTCGGGCTGGGGCGGTGCGGTGCCGCTGTGGGGTGGCGATGTCGCCAAGAAGGTCAGCTTCCTCGAGCAGGGCGGCTCGATGTGGGTCTTCAAGCTGATGAAGTGATCGCATCCCGTCCATCGGGTTCGAGACGGGGCTGCCGCGAGGCGGCCCCTTTTTTCTTTCAGCCCCCGTATCGTGAGGTGCGCTGATGCGAATGATTCCCCTGGCCATGTGCCTGTCATTGATGGCTGGCCCCGCGACGGCCTGGGAGCTGGCAGGCAGCCACCGCATCGCCCTGCATGCCCGCGACGGCACCCGGGTCGACATCGGTACCGTGCGGCTGCAGCCGCGCAGTGACGGTCGCCTGGTCTTCGCCGTGCAGATGGACCGTGCGGCGTTCACCGACCACTTCCTGTCGATGCGCGAATTCAAGTGCCTGACGGGGCAGGGTGAGTTGCTGTGCCACGTGCCCTACCCCTACCCGCGGCCGGACACGGTGACGGCGCAGGACCTGGCGTGGCTCGAACATTCGCTGCTGTTCCTCTACAAGCTGCCGAAGGAGTTCGGCGCGAAGTTGTGGAACGGCATCTACTTCAAGCTGCGCGTCACCGACGGCGGATTGGTCGGCACGCCGCAGGCGGTGGACCTGAACCTGATCGGCGCGCCGCCGGGCAACGTCGACGTGCCGCCCTACCGCCCCGCATTGCGCGACGACATCGCGCCCGGCACGCGGTGGTTCGAAAAGCTGACGATCGAGTGAGCGGCATAGAACGCCTGTGTCAGCGTCTGTTCCAGTGTCCGTGTCAGTGCCCGTGTCAGCGCCAGGCCGTCAGCGTCATCGTCTGCGAGCCCCCCGTGAGGAAGGTCGAGTTCGCCGGTTCCTCGCGCACCACCTTCACCAGGCCGGGGCCGTGGCAATACCACTCGGTCGTCGTCAAGGGCATGTCGCGCCAGCCCACCACCGGGTCGGCAAAGAGCTTGAGCACCGCCTGGCCACGCACCCGCACGCAGCGCTCGAACTTGCCTGCCGGCACCTCGACCTGCGCATCGAGGGCCTCGATCACGTAGTTCATCGGCACGGCGGGGTGCGTGTGGCGGATCTCCTGCGGGAACTCCTGGCGCCGCTTCAGCAGGTAGGCCGTGGTCGTGCTCTGCCACGCCGTGCCGGTCTTGATCGGTGCCTTCAACACGTAGCGGGCCATCGGGTCGGGCCGCGGCTCGTCGTCCAGATCGCTCTTGGCCGCCACACGGTAGACGCCGGAATCGTCAACACGAAGAAACCAGTCGACGCCATCGGCACTGCGCCGCCGCCATGCGGCCTTCTCGCCGACCTTCGCCTCGCCTTCGCTCGTGATGGTGCGGTCTTCGTGCTCGACGGTATTGTTCTCCCATTCCGTGCGCACATCGTAGTCCCAGCGGTGACCGGGTTCGAGCGGGAACAGCGATTCGGGCAGCGAGGGCTCGCCGCATCCGGCGACGAAGCTTAGCAGCGCCGCGGCGAGCGTCGCGAAGGCGGAATGCGCCGTTTGTGTCATTTCTCGGGCAGTTGCGGCAGCGGCAGATCGCGGATCTTCACGTTCTGTTCGTCGCTGCCCGGGCGCAGCCAGGACAGGCCTTTCGGGCCTGCCTTGGGTTCCGCCGTGCCCATCTGCGAGATACCCTGGCGGACCTTCTTCATGCCCTCGTTGAGCAGCGAGTGCAGATCCTTCGAGTACGGCAGCTTGTAGGCGCGCGGCATCGCGGCGGGCTTGCCGCGCTCGATCGCATTCACCCAGACGAACAGCGCACCGGCCTTGTTCTTCGACGGCTCCTCGATCACCGCCGCCAGCAGCACGAAGCGCTCCGGCAGCGCGTGACGGCTCGGCCAGCCCCAGACATCGTCGAGCACGGTCGATGCCACGAAGTAAAGCGCCGTCACCCCGGCCACGACGAGCGCCTTGGCCCAGCGCGGCCAGTGCGACGCCAGCAGCGCCAGCGCGGCGACGAAGGCCAGCGCGACGTAGAGCCAGAGCAAAGGGTCGGTCGACGCCATCAGAGTCTTTCCACCAGGGTCTTGGCGAGCGTGTTGACGTTGGTCACGAGGCCGTCGTGGTCGACCGTGAAGCGCACCGCCGTGGCCTCGTCGCCCTTGCGATTGACGGTCACGCTGCCGTAGTACACGACTTCGGCGCGCGGGTTGACCTTGACGACCGAGACGTTGACGTTCACCGGCTCGCCGTTCTTCGTCTCGTAGTAGTGCACGTTGACGGTGTACTCGCCAGGCGCGAAGCCGCGGATTGTCACGACCTCCTGGTTCAGCGGGTTCACGACCTGCTGGCCGTTGATGACGATGGTGTCGTTGGACAACCCGCGGTCGTCGCGGTCGAGGTGCATCATGCCGGCCTCGCGGGCGCGGAACCACACCAGGTTGCCACCCGGGTCCTGCACCCAGGTGTCGATGTCATTCGGGTTCAGGTCGGGCCAGGTCACGGTGATGATGAATTCGGCCTTGGCATCGATGACCCCGGTCTTCGCTTTCGGATTCATCGCGATCAGCGCGACCGCGAAGAGCATCACGAAAGCCAGCAAGGTGTTGAAGAGCAGATCCGAGAACGGGTCCAGCTCGTCGAACCGGCGCTTGCGCAGGATCGCCATCAGGCCGCCTGCGCCGGCGGCCGCGTGTCGGCCAGGATGTCAGCGGCGATGCGGTCCGCAGTGCGGTCGAGCAGCAGCAGTTGCAGCCCGAGCCAGAGGTTGGCAATCAGCCCCACGAGCGTGGTGTAGAGCGCGATCGCCATGCCCTGGGTCATCTGCTTGAGCAGGTTCTGCACCTGATCGAGATCGAAGCTCGGCATGCGGCCGATCTGCGTCGCCATCACGATGAAGCCCACCACGGTGCCGAGCAGGCCGAGCTTGATCGCGGCAGCGGCGAACCACCACGCCGTCTCGTGCGGACCGTGGCTGCGTTCGGACAAGAGTTGTGCCGCGACGTCGGGCGAATCGGCGTGTTCCGCGGCATAACCGCGCCGCCATGCGGAGCCTTGCGCTGCCTGGCCCTGCATGCCCCAGGCACGCCGCCCGCACCACAGCGTGACGACGACCGAAAGCGCGACGATGCACAGGCTGATGCCACTCGGGTCGCCGTCGACCAGTGCGCGCCACAGGCTGCGCATCTGCAGCCACCAGGCGATGAACAGCGCCAGGCCGGCCTGCGCGGCCCAGGCCCAGAAAAGCCGCTGTGCGAGTGTCTCGATCGATGGATCCGACCGCGCCACCGGGATGGCGGCATCACGCGGACGCGGGACGAAGGATCGCAGGATGCGGATCACGCGCGGCCCCGCCGGACCTCAACGGCACCCAACGCAAGGACGCGACGCGCGGCGACGCGCAATGTCGACGGGCATCGCCTGATGTTGGGTCGTGAGGTCTGGAATCCGGTCGATGGCATCGGTAATGCGGGGAGCTTGCGACCTGCACACTGTCCGACGCCAGTGCACCCGGCGACAAGCCCACGCATTCCCGGGTGCGGTGCAGGATGCGGCAACATCCCGGCATGCCGATCCGCTGGATATTCGCCCTGGCAACGCGCGACACACGCCGACCGTGTGTCGTGAAGTGGGCGACGATCCTCGCTTGGAGCAGGCCGCCGGCGGCGCGCTACAAGCTGGCACAGGGCAAACCCGATGTCCACCCGTTGCATTTCGGCGCCTTGGCCATCGCGATCACATGCCTCGGCCTGCTCGCGTCGATGCCGGCCGCAGCGGCCTGCGGTGGACCGGTGCTGCCGATGGAATCGATCGCGCCGGACCTTTGGCTCGTGCCCGCCGCGGCGGGGGATTCGAATGCCGACAACCGTGGGCAGGTCTCGAATCTCGTGGTCGCCTTCGACGGCGCAAAGACCTGGATTCTCGGCAGCGGCCCGTCGCCGACCTTCGGGCAGCGGATCGACTGCACATTGCAGCAGCGATTCCGACGCCACGTGACCGACATCGTCAGCCCCTGGCCGCGGCCCGAACTCGTGCTCGGCGCCGCCACCTTGCCGCGAGCGCAATCGTGGGCCCATACGCAGGTGGCCGACGTCATGCGCACAAGCTGCCCCGGCTGCGTCGAACGTCTGCGCCTGCGTCTGGGCGACAGCGCCACCGACCTTGGCTCCGATCCGGTACGCGTGCCGGAGCGGCGTGTCGCAGGAACTCACGGCGTCCTCGGCCCCTGGCGCTGGCGCCTGCTGACGCGCGGCGCGGGCCATCCGGTCACCGTGTGGGAGCACCGCGCGTCTGCTGTGCGGTTTGCGCCAGGGTTGTTGTGGGGCGGCGAGGCCCCCGACGGGCGCGACGCCGATCTCATGGCACTCGCAGCGTCGACGCATGCACTTGCGGACTGGGGATCGGGCGGCGTTGCGGCACGGTGGATCGGGGAGCAGGGTTCAGCGATGGACACGACTGCGGTGCGGCGCCATGCGCGCTACTGGGACTGGGTGCTCGAGGCCGCGCGCAGAGGGGTCGCGCGCGGCGACGACGAGACGCGGCTCCCGGTGCCGCCGCCCGACTTGCAGGCACTGGCAGACAGCCCCCGTCACGCGCTGAACTGGCAGCGCGCCTGGCGTCAGTCCGAACTGCTCTGGCTCCAGCGGAGCTTGCGGTAGATCGTATTGCGGCTCACGCCCAGTTGCTTGGCGGCCGCGGAGATATTGCCGCCCGCGGCGTCGACTGCACGGCGGATCGCGTCGAGTTCCATGTCTTCGAGTGAAACGACCGGCACGCCCGCGCCGAGGCCAGGCGCCGGCGCCGCCGCAGCAGCCACCGGTTCGGGGACCGACGGGCAGGAAGGCGTCTGCGCGGGCGTGTGGCGCCTTGCGTCCTCGACGAAGTCGTCCGGCAGGTGGTCGACCGAGATCATCGTGTCGCCCCCGGCCATCACGGCCGCGGTGCGCAGCACGTTGAAGAGCTGGCGCACGTTGCCGGGCCACGGATAGGCATCGAACAGGCCCTGCGCTTCAGCACCCAGGCGCAGCGGGCGTCCTCCGGATTCGCCGTCGAGGATGCGGCGCACGAGCGCGGACAGGTCGGTGCGCTCGCGCAGCGGCGGCAACTTGACGGCCAGACCATTCAGCCGGTAATAGAGGTCCTCGCGGAACGCCTTGGCGTCGATCATCTCGCGCAGGTTGCGGTGTGTCGCGCAGATGATGGCCAGATCGACCGGGACCGACTTGGTGCTCGCCAATGGCGTCACATGCCGCTCCTGCAGCACGCGCAGAAGGTGCGCCTGCAGCGGCAAGGGCATGTCGCCGATCTCGTCGAGGAACAGCGTGCCGCCGTTCGCCTGCACGATCTTGCCGACCGCCCCCTTGCGCCGCGCACCGGTGAACGCGCCTTCTTCATAGCCGAAGAGCTCGGCTTCGATCAGCGTGTCGGGTATCGACGCGCAATTGACGGCCACGAACGGCTGCCGCGCGCGTGCCGACTCGGCATGGATGGCGCGCGCGAGCAACTCCTTGCCGGTGCCGGTCTCGCCGAGCACGAGGATCGGGATGTCGCGGTCGAGCACCCGACGCACCTTGCCCACGAGCGTGGTCATCTGCGTGTCACCGGTGAGCAAGGGCGCCAGCCCCGTAGACACGTTGGTTTCAAGGGCCGGCACCGGAGCCGATGGCACGCCGGCGGGTGGTTCGACCATCGATAACCTCTCGACGAACGCCGGAGCATCGGCCACCGGCATCGCACCGCTGGCCGCAGCGGCGTCGACGACCTGGCTCCACACCGGCCAGTTGAAGCGGGCATGAAGATGGAACGTGCGGCCGGACTCGGAGAACACCTCTAGCGGCGTGGCGAGCGGCGAGCGGAAGCGATCGACGAGCGCACCCACCGACGTGCCGAACAACGACACCAGGCTCTGCATGCGCAGGGCCGCGCCGGACAGGCCGAGCTGCTCGAGCGCGCCGCGGTTCGCACCGACGATGCGGCCGTCGTGCGACACCGCGAGGATGCCCTCCATCAGCGTGCCGATGAAACCCACGCGGCTGTGGAAGTGCAGCCGCATCGCATTGCGGAAGTCGTCCGACAGCCAGTGGTTCTCGATCATGCGTGCCGACATCTTGACCAGCGCCATCGTGTGTTGGTGATAGCTGCGATGGTCGCCCGAGACATCGAGCACGCCGAGGACGTTGCCACGAGGATCGAGGATCGGCGCCGCCGAGCAGGTCAGGAAGTGATTCGCGTGCAGGTAATGTTCGTCGGCATGCACGAGCGTCGGCGCCTCGGACACGAGTGCGGTCCCGACGGCGTTGGTTCCCTTGGAGATTTCCGACCAGTTGGCGCCCGGCTGCAGCGCAACCTTGGACGCGCGGGCCAGGAATTCGGCGTCGCCGATCGAGTGGATCACCGTCCCCGTGGTGTCGCACAGCACGACCATGCTGTCGGTGTTGACGATCTGGTCGAAGAGCATCTCCATCACCGGCGCCGCATGCGAGTGCAGGCGCAGATTGCGCTCGCGTGCCACGGTCAGGTCGGTCCGCCCGAGGGGCGAGAAATCGGGCCGCTCGATGCGTGACAACCCCAGCGCGGCACAGCGTTCGTGCGACTGCTCGATCAGGTCGACGTGGTGGGTCGGCAGCGCCAGCGAGGAGGCGATCGGCCTGGCCAGTTCCTCGGCACGTCGCGACCTGGGCGTCGACACGCCATGCGATGGGGGCATGAATTGTCTCCTTCGGCGCCGTCACCCTCGGGCGGGGTGTGGCAATGTCGACCAGTCTCGCGGCATGCGTCTGCAAAGATGCCGCCGCGTTGAACAGGCAACGCGCAATTATGCAGCAGTGATGTCAGGCACAACCCGAATGACGGCCGGCGCAGGAGCGACGATCATGCCATGGCCCGCATTTTGCAGACGTCCGGTCCAGTCGTATTCAACCTGCTGGAGACTTTCATGATGCGCCGTCGAATCAAGACTTCTCTCACCGTGCGGCTGGCCGCCGCCGCCGCTCTGGTCGGCGCCGTCACGCTGGCCGCGGGGCATGGCGACGTGACGCCACAGGCGGTCAATACCGACACCCTGCCGAAACTGGGGGCCGACTGGAAACCGGAGAACCCGTTCCGCGGCCATACGGAGGCCATCAAGATCGGCTCGTCCGCATACAACCAGAACTGCGCACGCTGCCACGGCCTCGAAGCGATTTCCGGCGGCATCGCGCCCGACCTGCGCAAGCTCGACAACGACTGCGTCACCGTCAAGGTCGCCGCCAAGAAGCAGGCCTGCGTGGCCGAGATGGACCAGTATTTCTCCGGCAGCGTGCGCAAGGGCAAGGTGCGCAACGGTGCCGTCTACATGCCGCCGTTCGAAGGCATCCTGTCGCAGGAAGCCGTCTGGTCCATCAAGGCATACCTCGAAACGCGGCGCGAGAAGGCCCTGTGACCACGATCGGAAAGCGCGCATGAACCAGGACGATCGGGCTTCCGCTCCACCATCCCGCCGTGCGGTGCTGCTCGGCCTGGCAACGGCATGCGCGGCCGGCCCGGCGCTGGCACAGACCGACACGCGGGCGCTTGAGCGCATCCGCGCACGCGGGCGCCTGAGCGTCGGGCTCTACAACGAAATGCCGCCTTTCCACGTGGCAGGCGCCGGCATCGACGTCGACATCGCCAAGGCCTTGGCCAAGGCGCTCGGCGTCGAGTTTTCTACGCTGCCGTTCAACGCCGACGAGAACATGGGCGACGACCTGCGCAACATGGTCTGGAAGGGCCACTATCTGGGATTCGGGCCGGCCGATGTGCTGCTGCACGTGCCGGTGGACCGGCCGCTGATGCAGGGCAACCCACGGGTCGAAATCTTTGCGCCGTACTACCGCGAGCGCGTGATGATCGCGCGCGACGTCGAACGTGTGCCGTCGATGGATTCGCTCAAGTCCTTCGCCGGGCAGCGCATTGCCGTGCCGGGCCAGAGCCTCGCCGGGTGGCTGTTGATCGGCGCCGACTCGGGCGCGTATCGCGACCAGCTGAGCACGCAGTGGAAGGACGGTGTCGAGGCTGCGCAGGCATTGCGCCGCGGCGAGGTGGCCGCCGCAGCCGGCCATGCGTCGGAACTGCAATCCGTGCTGGGCGCCGACAAGCGATTTGCGATCGAGCCGCTGCCCTTGCCGCGCATGCGTGAAGGCTGGGCCGTCGGCATGGCCGTCAAGAAGGATGCGACCGACCTTGCACAGGCCCTGCAGTCGGCCACCAACACATTGGCCACGTCAGGCGAACTCGACGCCATCTTCTCCCGTCACAGCGTCGTCTGGTCCAAGCCCTGACGGCGCGTGCGGCGGCCGAGCGGCCGGTTCGGCGTCAGAAGACGACGCGGGCACCGACGAACAGTGCACGTGGCGCGCCGGGTGCGACGTAGACCGCATCCTTCTCGGCGCCGGTATAGGTGCC
>JAHECD010000042.1:12138-37009 GCA_024641945.1 Rubrivivax sp.
GACGCGTTGGACAGGTTTTACGAAATTATGCGGCAGTGAGGCCAGACCCAGCCCGCACGAGAACAGCCCTCGACACGCCAAGACCGCCGCTGCCCGCGCTGGGCACGCCGGGCAAAGTGGCAGGCTTCTTGCCCCGCACCCGCGATGCCTGGCCAACGCGCCGACCGCGCCGGCGGTAGGCAAAAGTCGGCATCGGCCTCATCCGCGTCGACGCCCCTAGAACTTCACGCGGGCACCGACGAACAGTGCACGTGGCGCGCCGGGCGCGACGTAGACCGCATCCTTCTCGGCGCCGGTATAGGTGCCGGCGGCATCGAAACGGGTCTGTCCCAAGGCGCCGAAGGTCGCATAGCGGCGATCGAAGAGGTTGGTCACACGCGCGGTCAACTCGACGCCTTTCCATGCTGCGGGCTCCCAGCTCGCCCGGAGGTTGACGATGGCATAACCCGGCAGGCTGAAATCCGCCGGCGTGGTGCTGTCGTCGGCCAGCCGTCCGTCTTCGTTGCCGGCGCTCACACGGCTCGACAGGGCCTGCAGATCGCCGCCGAACGTGAGGCCTGGCGCCATTTGCCAATCGAGCGAAAACTTGGCCATGTGTCGCGGCAGCCCGGCGATGCGGGTGCCGCGCACGATGTCGACGTTGCGCGCACCGATGCGCAACGTGCCGTCGGCTTGGTACGTGGCCTCGAGGTGGCTGTAGCTCAGACCGAGGTCGAGTGTGCGGCTGCGCCAGTGCCACTCGGCGTCCAACCCCTGGTGGCGCGTGCGATCGAAATTTCGAAAGTAGCCCTGCTGGCCGACGACGCTGACGCTGCTGAAGAGGATGTCGTCGCGGTTGTCGGTACGGTAGAGCGCCACGGATCCGCTGTGTCCGAGCGTGCCGCCGAAGCGCAGCCCTGCCTCCACCGTGGCCGAAACCACCTGCTTGAGGTAGGGGTCGGACTGAAGGCCCGCAGGCAGTCGACAGGGTTGTGCGGGATCGGCGCAGCCGAGTTCGATCACCGTGGGCACCCGTGTGTTGCGCGCGGCGTTGGCAAACAGCGTGATGCCATCGCCCACCTGCTGCGTCAATCCGAGTGCCGGATTGAGGCTGCGGTAGCGGAAGCCCTCTTCCGGACGCACGACGATGTCGCCGCTCGTATCGTCCACGCTGGTCAGCGAATTGCGCACCTGCGACTGATTGAAACGGGCGGTGCCGGTGAGATGGGTGCCTCGTGCCATCTCCCACGTATCGGTGCCGTACAGGCCGAACGTGACGGTATGCCCGCTGACCCCGGCACTCAGGGACGGCGTGTCGTCGAGCGGCACGACCCCGCGGTCGGCCGTGAACGTGGCGCCCTGCTCGGTCTGCGTGTAATGCACGCGCGACCGGTCGGCGCTGATACCCCCCTGCCATTGGTGTGCGCCATGGTGCCCCGATGCGGCGAGCGCGAGCCCCGCGCCGCGCTGTCGCGTGAAAGTGCGGTTGAGCACTGCCGTGGCCACATCGCCCCCGCCGTCGCTGGCCAGTTCATCGGCGGCGTCGCCATTCACCGTGCTGCGACGCGACCAGCGCCCGTAGGCCAGTGCCTCGAGCGTGGTGCGGTCATCGAGGCCGTGGCGCCACGACAGGCTCGACTGCGTGAGCTGGTTGCGCGTGATGTCGGGGTACGTGTAGATCACCGACGGCCGGGTGGAGCCGAGATCGGGCGTGCGTGCAGCCTCCTCGTCGAAGGTGTACGCCGGCAGCAGGCCATTGCCGACGACACGGCTGCGGCCGCCCACGAGGCCGAAGGTGAACACACCCACGTCGGTGCTGCGCGACACCTTGGCCACCAGATTGCCGACGTGACCCGGCGAATGATCGCGCCATCCGTTCTCGTCGAAGAGCCCCAGACCGACGTAGTGCTGCCAGTCGCCTTGCTCACCCCCGCTGGACAGATCGAGCCGTTTGCGTCCGAAGGAGCCGACCGAAACCGATGCCCTCAGGCCCGGCGCGCTTCGACCGCTCGAGGTGGTGAGCGCGATGGCACCGCCGATCGTATTCAGTCCGAAGGCCGGGTTGGCACCCGGGACGAGCGCCACGCTGTCGAGCGCGAACTCGGGCACCATGTCCCAATTGATGACATCGCCGAACGGCTCGTTGATGCGGACGCCGTCGAGGTAGACCGACAAACCCTGCGACGCGCCGAGCAGGCCCGACGCACGGAAGCCGCGAAACGTGAGGTCGCCCTGGAACGGACTGCCCTGGATGTCGTTGACCTGCACACCGGACAGCCGGCGCTGCAGCAGGTCGGAGAGATTGTCGGCCTGTGCGCCCTCGACCTGGCCGCGGCGCATCACCTGTGTCGTGTACGGAAGCGCGGAACGGTCGACCCCCTGGCCCGGCAATGGGGAGGTGCCGATGATTTCAACCGTTTGCTTTTCCGAGCCTGCCGCGACGACCAAGTCACCATCTGCGGCGACGGGCGCAGGCGCCCGCACCTGCGCCAGTACAACGGGCGTTGCAGTCACGCCAACGGCCCAGGACATCGCCACCGCGCGCACCACGACTCCGCAAACCCGCA
Source organism: Rubrivivax sp. (assembly GCA_024641945.1). Classification (GTDB taxonomy): domain Bacteria; phylum Pseudomonadota; class Gammaproteobacteria; order Burkholderiales; family Burkholderiaceae_C; genus Rubrivivax. The sequence continues at coordinate 14,685 of JAHECD010000042.1, forward strand.
CGTATCCCATGAACCGGCCTCTGACAAGACAACGTGCACAGTCTACGGAACCGAACTGCCATGCCGACCTTCCGGGCGCCCGATCGACACGCGGGCTTTCCCGCACCGGGGCGGCCGCCTCGCAAACGGCCAAGATCAGTACCGCCCCGTGATGCCAGCGACGCGAAGATAGGTGTTGGCAACCCAGGCGACGAAGCCCCGCGATACCCAGCCGCGGAGCCCGCGCCGAACGAGCGGCGCCATGATCTCTTCCGATACGGCAAACGCCGCGTCGAGACGGGCGGAGAGGTCGGCCACGAAGGTGGCGTCGGCGACCAGCGCGTTGGCCTCCAGATTCAGCAACAGTGACAGCGGGTCGATGTTGGAACTGCCCACGGTGGCCCACTCGCCGTCGACCACGGCGACCTTGGCGTGCAGGAACGCCGGTGTGTACTCGAACACACGAATCCCTCTGGCCAGCAGCTCGTCATAGAGCACGCGCGCGGCGAGCGCGGCGAAGCGGTAGTCCACCTTGCCCTGCATCAGCAACCTCACGTGGACCCCGCGCGCCGCCGCACGCCGCAGCGCACGGCGGAACCGGCGCCCCGGGTAGAAATACGGGCAAGCGATGTCGATGCGTTCGCGAGCGCGCAGGATCGCCGCGACGTAGCTGTGTTCGATGGCACGTCGCTGGCGCAGGTTGTCCCGCACGACGAGTGCCGCGCGCACGGGGACGACATCGGCAGCGGGGCCGCCTCCGTCGGCGGCCGTGGTGCGCAACGAGCGAAGCAACCCCATCGTGCGCGCCACCGGGCGGGCGCTGCGCGCAACGCGCACGACCTCGGCGCGCCAGCCACGCCCGAGGTGGGCCCGCATCCACAGGCCGTGCACGACGCGTTTCACGTCGGCCGCAATCGGGCCACGAAGTTGCACGGCGAAGTCCAGCCGCGGCGTATCCGTCCAGCCGTGACGCAGGTCGTACCGGTCGTCGATGACATTGATGCCTCCGACGAATCCGACCTCGTCGTCCACCGCACAGAGTTTGTGATGCAGCCTTCGCAGCTGGCCGGGCTGGAGCCACGAATACCATCGGTCGATCGGCCGGAACACCTCGATCTGCACGCCACTGCCGGCAAACCAGGCGCGCAGCGTCGCAAGTGTCGCCTTGGTGCCAAAACCGTCGACCAGCACACGCACCGCCACGCCGCGCTCGGCGGCAGCGATCATCGCCTCGGCGACCCGCCGGCTGGCGGGATCGTCGTTGAAGATATAGGTGGCGAACCAGGCCTCCTTGCGTGCTGCGGCGAGTGCGTGGCACAACGCCGGAAAGAACTCGTCGCCCCCGGTGAATAGCCGCGCCTCGTGCCCCCCGAGGAAATCGATCGGCGGCGTGCTCACTCCAGTTCCAGCTCGGCCAGCAGCGGCAGGTGATCCGACATGCGCGCCCACGCCATGCCGCGCGGCACGCTGGTCGCCCGGCAACGCATCCCGCGCAGGTACACACGGTCCAGCGCAAAGACCGGCACGAGCGCGGGAAAGGTGAGCCGTTGCGCACGCGCGCCATCGCCGCTGACACCACGCAGGAGCCCGATGCGGCGCATCGGCTCGTCGAGTTTCTCGCCCCAGTCGTTGAAGTCGCCCGCCACCAGCAGCGGCTCGTTCGGCGGCACCTCAGACTCGATGAACCGCGCCAGCCGCTGCACCTGGCGCACGCGGCTGGAATGCGCAAGACCGAAATGTGCCACCACGGCATGCACGCGTGTGCCGCTCCAGTCGATCGGCACATGCAGCAGGCCACGCTGCTCGAAGCGGTGGTCGCTCACGTCGTGGTGGCCGATGTCGCCGATCGGCCAGCGCGACAACAGGGCGTTGCCGTGTTCGCCATGGCGCGTGATGGCATTGGTGCGGTAAGCGACGTCGTAGCCATCGGGCGCGAGGAAGTCGGCTTGGCCCCCTTCGGGCCAGCCGAACCAGGTGCGGTCGAAGCGACGGGCTTCGCGGTGGTGGAACAAGCGCACCTCCTGCAGGCAGACGAGGTCGGCATCGAGCGCCTCTACCGCCAGTGCGAGGTTGTGGATCTCCAGGCGCTTGCGCGGGCCGACGCCGCGCACGCCCTTGTGGATGTTGTAGGTGGCCACGCGCAGGACCGACGTATCGATCTGGGTGGACGGAGCAAAGCGCGAAATGGCTGCGGGCATGGCCGCAAAGTCTAGGGCCTGTTCAGGCCGCAAAGCGCGGGAGCTGCAGGATGGCCTCTGCGTTGCTGGGCGAGAAGCAGCGGTCGGCCGCTTCGCGCCACGGCAGCCACGCGCTGTGCAGATGCTCGCGCGGATTCAACACCACGGGCGTGCCGGCGGGCACGAGCAGACCGAAGACATGTTCGGTGTTGTGCGTCACGCCGGGCGCGTAGCGATGACGCCAGACCGGGTAGATCTCGTAGACATTTTCCAGCGCCCAGTCGCGCAGGTTTGCGCGCGGCACGGCGGGCGATCCGACCAGGATGCCGGTCTCTTCGCCGACCTCGCGCACGGCCGTCTCCTCGAGCGGCTCGTGCTCGTGATCCTTCGCGCCGGTCACGCTCTGCCAGAAGCCGGGCTTGTCGGCGCGTTCGATCAGCAGCACCTCGTGCTCAGGCGTGTGGATGACCACCAGCACCGATTGCGGGATCTTGAACGGGCGCGCGGCAGCCATCGCTCGAGCGGGGTCGATCAGGCGACCGGGGTCGGATTGCGCAACCGGATGTGCAGCTCGCGCAGCTGTGCCTCGTCGACCAGGCTGGGCGCACCAGTGAGCAGGCATTGCGCCCGCTGCGTCTTCGGGAACGCAATCACGTCGCGGATCGAATCGGCACCCGCCAGTAGCGTGGCGATGCGGTCCAGGCCGAAGGCCAGGCCCCCGTGCGGCGGCGCCCCGTATTGCAGGGCGTCGAGCAAGAAGCCGAACTTGACCTTTGCGTCCTCGGGCGTGATGTTGAGCGCGCTGAAGACCTTGCTCTGGATCTCGGCGCGGTGGATACGCACCGAGCCGCCACCGATCTCCCAGCCGTTGAGCACCATGTCGTAGGCCTTGGCGATGCACGCCCCAGGATCGGTATCCATCAGGTTCTCGTGCCCGTCCTTCGGTGCGGTGAACGGGTGGTGCACGGCATTCCATCGCCCGGCTTCGTCGTCATGCTCGAACATCGGGAAGTCGACCACCCAGAGCGGCGCCCAGCGGTCCTCGAACAGGCCCTTGGCGCGTCCGAAGTCGCTGTGGCCGATCTTCACGCGCAGCGCGCCGAGGGCGTCGTTGACGACCTTGACCTTGTCGGCACCGAAGAACAGCAGGTCGCCGTTGCAGGCGCCGGTGCGCGCAATGATTTCGGCGATGGCCGCATCGTGCAGGTTCTTCACCACGGGGCTCTGCAGACCGTCGCGCCCCTTGCCGGCGTCGTTGACCTTGATCCATGCCAGCCCCTTGGCCCCGTAGATCTTGACGAACTCGGTGTAGGCGTCGATTTCGCCACGGCTCATCTCGCCGCCGCCGGGCACGCGCAGCGCCACCACGCGACCGCCCTTGGTGGTGGCAGGCGTCGAGAAGACCTTGAAGTCGACGTCCTTCATCACCTCGGTGAGTTCGGTGAACTCGAGCTTGACGCGCAGGTCCGGCTTGTCGGAGCCGTACCTGAACATCGCCTCGGCGTAGGTGATCACCGGGTACACGGGCAGCTCCAGGCCCATCGTCTTGCGGAAGACGGTGCGGATCATCGCCTCGGTGACGGCGCGGATCTCTTCCTCGCCCAGGAAGGAGGTCTCGATATCGATCTGCGTGAACTCGGGCTGGCGGTCGGCGCGCAGATCCTCGTCACGAAAGCACTTGGTGATCTGGTAGTAGCGGTCGAAGCCGGCCACCATCAGCAGCTGCTTGAAGAGCTGCGGGCTTTGCGGGAGCGCGAAGAAGTGGCCATCGTGCACGCGGCTGGGCACGAGGTAGTCGCGTGCGCCTTCGGGCGTGCTCTTGGTCAACATCGGCGTCTCGATATCGACGAAACCCTGCTCGTCGAGGAACTTGCGCACCTCGATCGCGATGCGGTAGCGCAGCATCATGTTCTTCTGCATCGCCGGGCGGCGCAGGTCGAGCACGCGGTGCGTCAGGCGCACGGTTTCCGAGAGGTTGTCGTCGTCGAGCTGGAACGGCGGCGTCACGCTGGCGTTGAGCACTTCGAGCTCGTGGCACAGCACCTCGACCTTGCCGCTGGTCAGGTTGGCGTTTTCGGTGCCCGCCGGGCGCGGGCGCACCTTGCCGACGATCTTGAGGCAGAACTCGTTGCGCACGTCCTCGGCCACGCTGAACATTTCGGCCCGGTCCGGGTCGCAGACGATCTGGACCATGCCCTCGCGGTCGCGCAGGTCGATGAAGATGACGCCACCGTGGTCGCGGCGGCGATGCGCCCAACCCATCAGGGTGACGGTCTGGCCCATCAGCGTTTCACTGACGAGGCCGCAGTAGGTGGTTCTCATGGCAATTCTCTCGTTCGAAGTCTGGTTCGCTGGCCGTACGATGGCCCTTGGGAGTTGGCGCCGGCACCACACGCGGTGCCCCAAGGCCGAACGCTCGCCGTGCGTTCAGCCGGGCGGGTTTCGCGACAGCATCGCCGGCGCGAGCGGAGCCGCTGGAGGCGGCGGAACCACCACCCCCATCGAAATCACGTACTTGAGCGCCTGGTCCACGCTCATGTCGAGCTCGACGACATCGCTGCGCTGGACCATGAGGAAGAAACCCGACGTCGGGTTCGGTGTGGTCGGCACGTAGATGCTCAGCCAATCGCCGGTCAGGTGCGAGGCCACTTCGCCCCCAGGACGACCCGTGACAAAGGCAATCGTCCATGCGCCCTGGCGCGGGTACTGCACGAGCACCGCCTCGCGGAAGGCATTCCCGTTCGTCGAAAAAAGGGTGTCCGACACCTGCTTCACCGAGCTGTAGATCGACTTGACGATCGGGATGCGGTACAGCAGCACGTTCCATTGGCGCAGCCACCACTGGCCGAATATGTTGGTGACAAATACACCCGTCAACATCATCGCCGCGACCAGCACGATCACGCTCAGGCCCGGTACGCGCCGCAGGAGTTCCAGAAAGTCGTGGGTCCTGGTCGGGAGCACCGCGGCAACGCCGTCGAGTACCCAGGAAAACAGGCCGTCGGTGGCGCCGATCAGCCACGACAACACCCAGATGGTGATCGCCAACGGCAACCAGGCCAGCAGGCCGGCGATCAGAAACTTCTTCACGGATTCTCCAGAATGCCCGGCGCCTCAGGCGTCGGACGAAGGCGCAGGCGGGGGCGCAGCGGCAGGCCCTGCGGCGGGCGCCGGTGATGCTGCGGGGGCCGACGCTGGCGCCGCTGTTTCGGGCGCCTTGGCGTCCGACTTTGCAGGCGTCTCGGCGTCCGTCGACGGCTTCACCTCGGGCTTGGTCGTGGCGTTGCCGTTGCGGAAATCGGTGACGTACCAGCCCGAGCCCTTGAGCTGAAACCCGGCCGCGGTCACCTGCTTGGAGAATGTCTCGGCTCCGCACGCCGGGCATGTCGTGAGCGTCGGGTCGGACAGCTTCTGCAGCACATCCTTGGCGTGGCCGCAGGCGCCACAGCGGTAGGCATAGATCGGCATGGCGTGGTGGGGTTCCGCAGTGCGAAAAACCGCACATTATAGGTGGCCCCCGCTCGAGCTGACGGGCCGACGCCAGAACGGCGACCCCGCAATGCGGCCGTCCGGTCAGTCCGACTTGCCGCCGGCGCGGATATACCCGTGCGGGTGGGCGTGCCCGTGCGGGTGCTCACCCTCGTGACGGTTGCGCATCCTCTGCGGGCCGAGCGAGCCCAGCGCCATGCCGATGCCGGCTGCCAGCAGCCCCGCCAGCTGGCCCGGGAACACGTCGCCCCATGACGTGAGCTGTGGAAAGAAGAGCACCCAGGTGAGGATGCCCAGCGCGATCGACACCACGGCGCCCTGTGTCGTGGCGCGCGACCAGTAGAGCCCGCACACGAGCGGCACGAATGCACCGACGAGCGTGATCTGGTACGCGCCCGAGACGAGCTCGTAGATCGGCGTGCCCTCCATCAGGATCGCATACGCCAGCACAAGCGCCGTAAACCCCAAAAGCGACGCACGCAGGGCTCGCAGCATCTGTTTGTCGCCCATGTTCGGCTTCAGATGGCGCAGGATGTTCTCGACGAATGTCGTCGACGGCGCCAGCAGCGTGGCCGACGCCGTGGACATGATGGCCGAGATCAGCGCGCCGAAGAAGAAGACCTGCGCCACGATCGGCATGTGCATCATGATGAGCGTGGGCAGCACTTTCTGCGGGTCGTCGGCGAGCAACTTCCTGGCTTCCTCGGGCATGATCAGCAGCGAGCTGGCCACGATGAACATCGGCACGAATGCAAACGCCAGATAGGCCAGCCCGCCGATCACCGGGCCCTTGCGGGCGATATCCGCCGTTCTCGACGACATCACACGCTGGAAGATGTCCTGCTGCGGGATCGAGCCCAGCATCATGGTGATGCCGGCGGCAAAGAAGAAGAGACCGTCGTGAAGCGTGGGGGGCGGCAGGAACCTGAACCAGTCGTTCGCCTTCGCCAGCGCGAACACCTTGTCGGCGCCGCCGGCCAGGTTCCCGGCCATCACCGCGATGGCGAGCAGACCGACGACGATGATCGTCATCTGCAGGAAATCGGTCCAGGCGATGGAGAACATGCCGCCGAACACGGTGTACAGGAGCACGATCGCCGTGCCCAGGATCATGCCGGCAGGCAGCGGGATCGCCCCTTGCGAAAGGAGGTTGAAGACCAGCCCGAGTGCAGTGATCTGCGCGGCCACCCAACCGAGGTAGCTGATCATGATGACCACCGAGCAGAAGATCTCGATCCCCGGACCGAAGCGCTTGCGGTAGAAGTCGCCGATGGTCAGCAGGTTCATCTTGTACAACCGGTAGGCGAAGAACAGCCCCACCAGCACCAGGCACATCGACGCGCCGAACGGATCCTCGACGACGCTGTTCAGACCACCCTGCACGAACTTGGCACTGATGCCCAGCACGGTCTCGGACCCGAACCAGGTGGCAAAGGTCGTCGTCACGATCATCGCGAGTGGCAGCGTGCGACCGGCCACCGCAAAGTCGGCCATCGATTTCACGCGCGTGGCGGCGATCAGCCCGATACCCACGGTCACGGCGAGGTACAGCGCGACGAATCCGATCAGCACGGCATCGATCTCCCAGGTGACGCAAAAACCGAAGTTTAGCGAGCTGAAGGACGCAGGCGCATGGTCAGGTCTGCAGCCACAGGCGCACGATCACGACCCCTGCGATGAATCCAATCGACCCATAGAGCAGTGCCTGCAGCAGGCGGTTCGTTCGCCGCTGCTCGGCAAGCAGTGCGAGCATGGCCGGGTGGATCTGGACGCCGTCACCTGCCGCGCGGCGGCGCAGCACCTCGTGCGCAAGGCGGGGCAGATCGGGCAGCAGGTGCGCATAGCGGGGCGCTTCGCGCTTCAACCGATCAAGCAGACCGCGCCACCCGATCTGCTCGTTCATCCAGCGCTCGAGAAAAGGCTTGGCGGTCGTCCACAGGTCGAGGTCCGGGTCGAGCTCGCGCCCGAGGCCCTCGATGTTGAGCAGCGTCTTCTGGAGCAGCACCAGCTGCGGCTGGATCTCCACATTGAAACGGCGCGAGGTCTGGAAGAGGCGCATCAGCACCGCGCCGAGCGAAATGTCCTTCAGCGGGCGCTCGAACTGCGGTTCACAGACGGCACGGATCGCGCTCTCCAGCGCATCGACACGCGTATTCGGCGGCACCCACCCCGACTCGACGTGCAGTTCGGCCACGCGTTTGTAATCACGACGGAAGAAGGCGATGAAGTTCTGTGCCAGGTACTCCTTGTCGCTTTCGGTGAGCGTGCCGATGATGCCGAAGTCGAGCGCCACGTAGCGGCCAAACGTCGCCGGCTCGATGCTGACCTGGATATTGCCCGGATGCATGTCGGCATGGAAAAAGCCGTCACGAAATACCTGGGTGAAGAAGATCGTCACGCCGTCGCGCGCGAGCTTCTTGAAGTCGACACCGGCGTCGCGCAGACGCTGCGACTGGCTGATCGGCACGCCATTCATGCGCTCCATGACGATCACCGTGGGCGTGCAGAGCTCCCAGATCATCTCGGGCACCATCACCAGGTGGAGGTCCTGCATGTTGCGGCGCAGTTGCGTCGCATTGGCCGCTTCGCGCACGAGGTCGAGCTCGTCGTGCAGGTAGGTATCGAATTCGGCCACCACCTCACGCGGCTTCAGCCGCTTGCCGTCGGCGCTGAGGCGCTCCACCCAGCGCGCCAACGTATGCAGCAGTGTCAGGTCGTCTTCGATGACCGACAGCATGGCGGGGCGCAGCACCTTCACCGCGACCTCGCGGCCGTCGGACCTGAGCTGCGCAAAGTGAACCTGCGCGATCGAGGCGCTTGCGACCGGCTCGGCGTCGAAGCGTGCAAAGATTTCGTCCAGCGGACGCCCCAGTGCGGCGGCCACCATGGCTGCCGACTGCGCCGCGGGAAAGGGAGGCACGCGGTCCTGCAGGAGCGCCAGTTCGTCAGCCACGTCGAGCGGCAGCAGGTCGCGCCGGGTCGACAGAACCTGCCCGAACTTGACGAAGATGGGCCCGAGACGCTCCAGCGCCATCCGCAGCCGCGCGCCCCTCGGCGCCTCCAGGCGCCGGCCGACGGTGACCACACGAACCAGCATCCGCACCCAGCGCTGCCGGAATCCGCCCAGTGCAACCTCGTCCAGGCCGAACCGAAGTGCGGTAAAGACGATGTACAACAGGCGCGCCAGCCGCCTCATGGTCGCGTGCCCCGCGGGCGGCAGTTCATCGTGCGGGCGGCCGCACGCGATCCGCGAACGCACTCGCGCCGTGCACCGCCTTCCTCAGCCCGCGCGCGAGCCAGCCCCCCAGACGTTGCAGGTTCTGCGCGGCGGTCGGCCCGAAGAGACGCTCGAGGTCGTCGGCGACGTCCCAGCGCAGATTGACGAGGAGCCAGTTCACGTCGGCGGCAAGTTGTCCGTCGCCGTCGATTTGCACGGCCGGGGTTTCGCCGGCCAACGCCGAAAACGCCAGACGCGCCGGATTCGAAGCGTCGACCCGCACAGTCAGATCGGGTGCGTCCACGCCACCCATGCCACTCCATTCCACCAGCCCGGCCGGCGTGATCCGGAACGCGAGCGCAGGCAGGGGCGGCAGCAATGTCGGCCACCGCTCGGGCACCACGCGCAGCGTTCTGCCGGCGTGGGCCCGAAGGCGTTCGATGGCTGCGGCCTCACTCCCCAGAATGTGATTCACCACCAGGGTCAGCCGCTCCATTGCCGCGGGGGCCAGGAGATCATTGAGCGCGTGAAGCATGCACGGATTGTAGGGAGGGCGCCAGTGACCGCCTGTCACAGGTGCGCCCAGGTGGGCGGTGGATTTCGGTAACAATCGCGAGCTGTTCCACGATGCACCTTTCACAGGGTGCCGCGGCGGCCTTGTCTATCCAGGCACGGTGCGAGTTCGCGACCGGAAGCCTGAAATCGCGACAATGTTCGAAGACCGAAGCTACAAGAGAACGTTCTACAGCGCCCCGCAGTCGGTGACCTCGCTGGTGGCGGCGTTCCTCGAGCCGACCATCATTGTGGCCGTCTATCTGGCGGTATCTTTCAGCTTCGACGAACCCATCGTCCGCTCCGACCTGACGCTTTGCCTGCTGGTTTTTGCGGTCACCTTTCCCGGGCGCAACCGGTTCAAGGACAACCTGCTCGCGGCCACGGTGGAGATATTCACCACGTGGGTCGGTCTACTGGCCATCCTGCTGCTTTGCGGCTACGCAACGCGCAGTCTGGGATATTTCGACGAGCAAGTGTTGCTGTGGTGGGCGGTCGTGACGCCCGTCCTGCAAGTGATCAGCGTGGCGATCGGGCACCGCCTGACGCGCCATCTGGCATCGCTCCCGCAAAACCGACGCACCGCCGTGGTCGTCGGCGCAGGTCCGCTGGGCGTGAAGGTCGCACATGCGCTGCTCGACGCACACGACCAGGGCATCGACTTCGTGGGCTACTTCGACGACCGTGCGGACGACCGGCTCGACCCGGAGGCTGTTCCACAGCGCGCGGGCAGCCTGAAGGACGCTGCGCCTTTCATCCACTCGCGCAGCGTGCGCGAGGTCTACATCACGTTGCCACTGGGGTCGCAGCCGCGGATCGTGGAACTCCTGGAGCAGGTGCAGGGCACGACGGCATCGGTCTTTTTCGTTCCGGACGTTTTCGGCATCAGCATCATCCAGGGCCGCCTGCAAGACTTGAACGGCGTACCGGTCGTCGGCATCTGCGAGACCCCTTTCACCGGCACCAATGAACTGGTCAAGCGCATCTCGGACATCGTGCTGGCCTCGATCATCCTGGTACTGATTTCGCCCATCCTGCTGGCGGTGGCGATCGGTGTGAAGCTCAGTTCACCCGGCCCTGCCATCTTCCGGCAGAAGCGCAACGGCCTGGACGGCGAGGAAATCATCGTCTACAAGTTTCGCTCGATGCGGGCCATGGACAACGGCCCGGTCGTCAAGCAGGCAACCAAGGACGACCCGCGCATCACGAAGTTCGGCGCCTTCCTTCGCCGCACATCGCTGGATGAATTGCCGCAGTTCATCAACGTGCTGCAAGGGCGGATGAGCATCGTCGGCCCACGGCCGCATGCGGTGGCGCACAACGAGCTGTACCGTCAGCTGATCAAGGCCTACATGGTCCGCCACAAGGTCAAACCCGGCATCACCGGGTGGGCCCAAGTCAATGGCCAGCGTGGCGAGACCGATACGATCGAAAAAATGCAGGCCCGGGTCGAATACGATCTGGAATACCTGCGCAACTGGTCGCTCGGACTCGATCTGCAAATCATCGCCCGAACGGTGAAGCTGGTGTTCTTCGACCGCAATGCGTATTGAACTGGCACCTTAAAGAGGCCTTGGCATGATCGATCGTTCCAATTTGTCCCTGCCGCTCCATCTCCGCAGCGCCACGGCGCTTGCCGCGCTGATCTGCTGCTCCGCCGCCGTGCAGGCCCAGAGCAGCCCTTGGTACATCGGAGCCTCGCAGCGGTTTGCGCACGAGAGCAACGTGACTCTCGCAGCCGATGGTGCACCCGGCGGCAGTGCCACTGTCTCGACGACGTCGCTGCTGGCGGGGTTCGACCAACCGATCAGCCGCCAGCGGGTGACCGGCAGCCTGTCGGTGCAGGACAACCGCTACTCGGGGACGCACGGCGTGGCTGGCAGTGTCGACCCTGTAGACAATTCGATCTTCAACAACACGTCGTACGGGGCCAATCTGGGCCTCGACTGGGCGACGATCGACCGCATTTCCGGCACCGTGAAGCTGGGAGCGAATCAAAGCCTTGCCCGTTTCAGCCCGGGCGACGCACCGGCGCTGACGACGAGGAACGTGCAGACGAACCGGTTTGGCTCCGCGAGCGTGCGCGTCGGCGCGGTGACGCGTCTGACGGTCGAAGCCGAGATCAGCCACTACGAACTCGACTATTCGGCCGCCGAGTTCAATTTCCGTGAGCAGCGTCAGGATGCCGCTTACGCCGGTCTGCGTTATGCGTTCAGCGGTGCCTTGAGCGCCGGTGTGGGCGTGCGCGCAGTCCGAGGCAGCTATCCACGGTATGCGGAGAGCACCACGACCCTGGGCGACTTTGTGCCCGACAAATTCAGCAGCAACCAGCTCGACCTATCGACCGAATGGATTCCCACCGGCTCCAGCAAGTTCAACGCACGCATCGGCGTCGGCAAGCAGAAGCACACCGTTGCGACGGATTTGAATACGTCGGGGCTCACCGGCAGCGTGGCCTGGGCCTGGACACCGGGCGGACGTCTCAGACTCAACACGAGTCTCACCCGTGACCAGGGCCAGTCGCTCCAGTTGCTTCCCGCGCTGGGTACCACCGGAGAGCTCGACTCCAGCCGTATGACGACGGCGCTTCGGGTGGCAGCGAACTACGACCTGACGGGCAAGATCGTGCTGACGGGTTCAGTCGGCCATGCGCGGCGCTCGTTGTCGAATTCCTTTGCCGTCGGCGATGGACCCTCCGCAGGCAGCAACGGCGATGACCGCACCAACTCGCTGGCTTTGGGCGCTCGCTGGACGCCATTGCGCTCGGTCGCCGTGAACTGCGACCTGACGCACGAACGCCGGTCGGTCAGCGGGACGCTCTCGCAACCGTACAGCGCCAACACGTTCGGTTGCGCGGTCCAGGCGATCCTTCAGTAGCACGGGCCCCATGGCCAAGATCCTGCTGACGGGTGCTACCGGCTATATCGGGTCGCATACCTGGGTCGCGCTGAAGGCCGCCGGGCACGACGTCGTCGGGGTCGACAACTTCTCGAACAGCGCCCCTGAAGTGCTGAATCGGCTGGCCGCACTTACGGGCTCTGCGCCGACCTTCGAGAACGCCGATATCTGCGACGCTGGGGCGTTGAAGCGAATCTTCGTGCGTCACGGTGTCGATGCCGTCGTGCATTTCGCCGCATTCAAGGCGGTCGGCGAATCGGCCGCCAAGCCGCTGGAGTACTACCGGAACAATGTCGGCGGACTGGTCGCGGTCTGCCAGGCGATGCAGCAACACGGCTGCCGCCATTTCGTCTTCAGCTCGAGTGCCACCGTCTACGGCGAGCCAGTCTTCCTGCCGTATACCGAGGCGCACCCGTTGAGTCCGATGAACGTCTACGGCCAGACCAAGTTGATGGGTGAGCAGGTGCTTCGCGACTGGGCTGCGTCCGATGCTGCGGTGCGTGTGGCTTTCCTTCGCTACTTCAATCCGGTCGGCGCGCATGAAAGTGGGCAAATTGGCGAGGACCCGCGCGGTGTGCCGAACAACCTGATGCCGTTCGTGGCCCAGGTCGCCGTCGGGCGTCGGCCTCATTTGTCGATTTTCGGCAACGACTATGAAACACCCGACGGCACGGGTGTGCGGGACTACATCCACGTGATGGACCTGGCCGAAGGCCACGTGGCCGCTGTCGATGCGCTGCTCGGTGACGCCGGTACGTTCACCGTCAATCTGGGCACCGGCAGCGGACAAAGCGTGCTCGACGTCGTGAAGGCGTACGAGCGCGCAAGCGGGCGCCCGATCGCCTACCAGTTCAGCCCGCGCAGGCCGGGCGACCTGCCGGCCTACTGGGCGGATGCATCGCTGGCCAAACAACTCCTGCACTGGGAGGCTCGGCGCGGCCTGGATACCATCTGCGCCGACAGCTGGCGCTGGCAGTCCCTCAATCCGCAGGGGTTCGAAGCCACCCCAGCCTGACCGAAAGTTTCCGACTGTCAGGGCGTGAACTGCGCAGTGACCGTCGGCAACTTCACGTGGTCCCGGATGTGGTCGGCATGGTCACCCATGCAACGCACGTCGAACAATGCCTGCAACCGATCGAGACAATGCTCGGCACAGCGCACCTTGTCTTCGGCCGTGAGCCCCATGCCCGGGAAAAAGGACAGTGACGGGACATCTTCGCCGCCGAGGAAATCGAGCGGATGCAACAAGATGGAGGGTGAAAGGCCCGTGAGTCGGCACAGTCGCAGCGACAGCTCGAAATAGGTGCGTGCCAGCCAGGGCGAAAAGACGTGCAGATAGATCACGTAGCTCAGATGGATCGGCACCCTGAACAGCGGTAACGTGCTGACAGGAATTTCCATCAACCGCCCTTCGGGCAACTGCCACTGGTACGGCTTGAGCGGACGCAGGCCATCGCTCAACGAGCCGAATAGCTTGGCGCGCTTTTCCTTCTCTTCCTTCGACAGCTTGGCCGTCATGAAGTAGTAGGCACGGGCGAGCGGGCCGAGGAAGGTCGGGAACGTGCTGGCGTCGTAACGATAGCCACGCCGCAGCAGCACGCGCAGCACGGTTTCGGAAACGCTGAAACCCGGACCGCGGAACCCGTCGGGTTTTTGTCCGGTGGCGTGCTCGATGCTGGTCTCGGCGTCGACCAGTTCGCGTTCGAGCTCTTCTTCGGAATACAGATGGAGCCACGGCTCGTGGCGGAACGAGTGATTGCCGATCTCATGCCCGGCATCGGCCAACATGCGAAGTGCGCGATGGTTCTTTTCGAGTGCAGCGTCCTGCCCGACGACGAAGAACGTGATCTTCAGTGCACGCCGCCTCAGGATGTCGAGCACACGCGGCACCACGATGTCGAGATAGGACGGCATGCTTTCCCAAGCCGGATCACCGCGGGTCTTGAGATAGGACCACTCGTTGTCGAGATCGAGAGACAGGCTGGCAATGGGTTTCATGGCGTCGTGGCGAATCGTTGCGCGGCGCTCTCGGCGAGCTGGACCGTCTCGTTCACATTCAAGGTGCCGTTCACGATGTGCGCCGAATTGACAAGGTGCAGACCGGGAATGGTGGTGTCGATGGGGGGCACGTGCCTGGAGTATCCGATGGTCGGTAGCGGCATGACGTGGCGAAGGCGTGAAACCTTGAAGGCCTGCACGCTTTGGCGCGTGGCCTGCGGATAGACACGCGCCAGACCGTCCAGGAACTGCGATTCAAGGTCCGCGTCGCTGGCCTCGAAGATTGGATCGTCCGGGGCGACGTAGCGTGGAAGGTAGACCAGCCCTCGTCCCCCGAAGTGCCTGGCTTGCGCCATGGCCGACATCTCGATGACGCCGGTGAACGGCAGACCGGGGTCGAGCAGGTTCGTGACATAGAAGCCGGCCAAAGGCTTGTCCAGCAGCACGGACGCGCACACGATTCCGAGATACCGCACGCGGCCCAGCGTCTCCAGTTCGGACGCGGCGAGCGTCGGACAAAGTCGTGCGGCCACAGGGGCCGCGGCCGTGACGACGACGTGATCGAACCGATGCACCGATCCATCGCCCTGCGACACGCGAACACCGCGCCCGTCGGCTTCGCCCTCAACCCGGCTCACGGGTTGGCCGGGTCGAAGCGTGACACCTTCGGCATTCAGGCGCTCCGCAAAGCGCTCCATGACCCGTGCATAACCCCCCGCCACGGTGCCGAACATTTCCTTCTTCATGCCCGAACGGCGTGCCGCGTAGAGGCGCTGGATCGTCGCCCAGATGAAGGCCGCCGAGGTGTCGGTGTAGGCATCACCGAGCTTGGAGCGCAGCAGCGGCAGCCAGAAGCGCTCGAACGTGTGCCGGCCTGACCACCGTGTCAACCACTGCGCTACAGGAATCTCTTCCATGGCCTGCCAGTCGGTGATGCGCGACGCACGGATGATGGTGGCGCCAAGGCGCGCGATGTCCGTCATCCGCAGGACCGGAAACCGCAGCATCTCCAGGGTATTCGAGACCGAATGCAGCTGACCTTCGGCGAAGACCCCCGTGCGCGTCTCGGCCCATTCGAGTTCCTTGTCAAGGTCGAGTTCATCGAGCAGGCGGCGAAGACGGCTGTCGGACAAGAGGGTGACGTGGTAGTAGCGGTCCCATTGCACGTCGCCGATGTGCCATGCTCCAGCCATGCCGCCGAGCGTGGGAGCCGCCTCGATCAGCGTGACCTTCTTGCCTTGTTGTGCCAGTCGGTGAGCCAGTGTCATGCCCAGCATGCCGGCGCCAATCACGGCCCAGTGTGGTGCCGATTCATTGCTCATGTCGGTCTCCGAATGCTCACGCAAACACGGCCGGGCGCAGCCTGCGCCTCAAGTGCCGGGCCTGCATCTAGCGGTGCTCTTTGGGTCGGGGCGGCATCGATACCGGCGGCTGCCCCGACCGGCGCTCGATGAAAGTGCGCCACAGCAGGCGCACATGGCCGCGAATCGCACGCAGCACCTTCATCTTGGAATGTCCCAGCAGACGCACCTCGAGCACGGCGGGATGCTCGACGATGCGCCGCCCCTTGTGGTCGAGCACGATGAGCAGTTCGGCCACTCCGAGAAAGCCGGTCTCGCGCAACTGAACGTCCTGCACCTGACTGCGCCGGTAGACGCGGAAGCAGCTGGTGTAGGTGTGCAGCTTCTGACGGAAAAGGCGGCGATAGAGAAACGACAGGCCCTTGGAAAGAAAGAGTCGCCACTCGGGAACGTTCTTGACGTGGCCCTGCGGGTGATACGGCGACGCCGTGACCAGCGCCGTGTCATCGGTGAGCAGAGGGATCAGGTCCGCCAGCTGGTGCGGATCGTAGGTGCAATCACAGTCGATCGAGCACACGATCTCGGTCTCTGCCGCGCGCACGCCCGTGAGGATCGCCTCGGCCACACCACGGTTCTTGCTGTGCTGCACGAACTGGCATGCCGGGCTGGCACCGAACGTCTTCTGAAGCGCGATCCAGGTGCCGTCACTGCTGCCATCGTCGACGAACACGATGCGCATGTCGTAGGTCGTACTGAAATCCTGCGCCAGCCGCTTGAGCGTGTTGTACAGGTACGGCAGCACGCGTTCTTCGTTGAAGCAGGGAACGACCAGCGTGATCGGCAGCCGTGCGACCGACGCATCGAGAATCGGTAGCACGGGGCCCGCCACTTCGACCTGCGCCGCGGCAGCCTCGGGTTGCAGGTCCATGAAATCACGGATCGACTGGAAGTTGTAGCGCCGCAGGTAGTACCGCAGCTTGGACGGCATCTTCTCGATGTTGCGGTACTGGCGCAGCTGCGCGTGCCCTGGCGCCGCAGTGATCTTCGGCAGATTGTTGTCGAGTTCCCAGGTATGGAAATACATGACCAGAGGCGAGTCATGCTCCTTGACCCGGTTGGCGATGGCACGGCTGACGATGCGATGCGGTATGTGGCGGAGGTACGCCCCGCCAGCGATCGGCAGATGCCAGCCCATCCAGTCCCAGGTCGCGAGCGGGAACTCGCGGATTTCGGTGTCGCCATGCCGATGCGTGAACGGGAACCGCCGCCATGGCTCGGCTGAAACCGAGCGGACGCGCGGATAGAAGCTGGAGTCGTAGACGAACCCCTGCTCCGCAAGGATATCCAGTGCCCAAAGGTCGGCGGGTCCCAGGTGACCCTGTGCCGCGCGATATCCGATGACACGCGTTCCAGTCGCCCGCTCGATCGCCCTGCGCGAGCGTTGCAGATCCTCGCGGAACTCGTCGGGCGACATTTCCTGCACTGCGCGATGGAAATAGCCCTTGCTCGCAACCTCGTGGCCGCGCTGCGCGATCTCCCGTACGACCTCGGGCATCTCGTCGGCGACCCAACCCAGCGTGAAGAAGGTGGCCTTGGCCCCGTACTCGTCGAGCAGGTCGAGCGCCTGGCGGGTGTTGGCCGAAATGCGCCCTTCGAAACGATACCAGTGGCTCGGCGTGACAAGCTTGCGAAACGCACTCGCGTGGTAGTAGTCCTCGACGGCGATGGAAAGGATATGCCGCCGCGTCGATGCGGTTTCCGGCGGTGCCACTCGATCGTCGTCCGGGGACTTGGACATTGCTACGCGTGTCCTGCGGCAACCGCCACCATGCGAGAACTGAACCCACCGGCCGGCAGCGCTGGCGCCACCGGACGAGGATCGACGATCCGGCAACCGGTCACGCAGGTCCCCGCGATGCGTTGCACGTCACCGAACTTGACGCGATTGAAGCCGTCGGCTGCATACCGGCTGTTGAGAAATGTCACCAAGGCTTCGACTTCGTTGGCCACGCCAGCCTCCACCGCCTGGAACCCCGCCACGACGCTGTCGACGAGGGACGAAGACGGTGCCGCAGTCCCGCGGCCGATACCGGCATAGCCGACACCGCGGCTCGTGACGTCGTTGGCATGCCACAGATTGCAGGCGTCCACGACGCCACGCAACGCCTTGGCTGCGGCCATCAACTCGTCCCGGCGCTCGATGTACTCGCGATGCCCGGTGCAGAGCACGACCACCTCGGCCTCTGCAACTGCTTCGGCGAGGTCGCGCGTGAAGACGCCGGACAGGTTCGTCTTGAGCAGGTTCTGATCCGTCGGGTAGACATACGGATCGTGAATCGTCACCGCCGCGCCCAGATCGATGAGTTGGCGCGCCAGCGTCAATGTGGGCGAATTGCGCGTGTCCTCGGAGTTGAAACGGTAAGCGGCGCCGAGCAGTGTCACCTTTCGCCCGGCAAGCTTGCCAAACGCACTTTCGGCGAGGGCGATCGTCATCGCAGGCGATGCGTCGTTGACGCGTCGCGCCTCCAGAATGAGGCTTCGCGAGGTATCTTCCTTGGCCTCGAGCGCACGCCACCAAAGCAGAATGCCGTCCTTGGGCAGGCAATGACCGCCGACGCCGACGGTGGGCACCAGCAAGCCGCCGCTGGGTACCGCATTCGGGTCCGCCGAGGCGCCGTCTTGATCGTCGAGCCGGGCGTTCGCAAGATCTCGAAGGGCAAAAAAATCGATGCCTTGGGCGTCACAGAAGCGCGCCACTTCGGCCGCATAGGCGATGCGCACATCGCGATACGCATTCTCGAGGGTCTTCACGACTTCGGCCGTCATGCTGTTCGTCAGGTGCAGCGTGCCCTTCGTGACGATCCGACGGTACAGCCGCGCGATCAGGTCCGGGGTATCCGGGTGGAGGCCTGCCACGACCTTGTCCGAGCTTGCGACGCGTTCAACGAGCCGACCAGGCATGACACGGTTGGGGCTGTTGCCGAGCAGGATGTCCCGGCCTTCGACCAGGCCATGGCTCGCAAAGAGGTCGCGCACGAGCGTCGCCATGGTGGACGGCGCCAAGGTGGACTCGAAAACAATCAGCGGCACATTGCCCGCGGGGCGCGAGACGAGTTCAGTGGCCAAGCCGTTGAGCGCTTCGAACAACGGGCCGTAGTCTGGCTCGAGACCTCGTTTGTCGGTCTGGGTGCAGACCAGGATGACATCGGCGTCCCGCGCAGCCGAGTAGTCATAGCTGGCGTTCAGCAACCCGGCCTTGACGGACTCCGCGACGACACGGTCCAGATCGGGCTCGATACCGCCGATCGGCGAGCGGCCCGAGTTGATCGAATCGACCTTCCAGCCCGATGTCTTGGAGTTGCGTTGGATGATCGTGACGACAGCGGGCGATTCACTGCCCTCGCAAATCCGAGCATGCGCGAGAAGAGCCCCCATGGGCATGCCCACGATGCCGGGGCCAACGACAGCGATCTTGCGGACTTGCCAGGAGGAGACTCGATCTTGGGTCAGCGTCAGGGGCATATGGTTTGTGTTTGAAGTGCCTTGGTTTCACGCGGGGTGTGGTCTGCGGCGTCGAAGGCGGACGGACGTCGCAGTTGGTGCAGGGCTTCGGAGTCACCGTCGATGAACGTGCGATACCAGAGCTCGAGATTGAGCAGGCCCCAGAGCTTGCGGCCGAACGCACTCTCGGATCCCATGAGGCGCTCCACCTCGGCGCGATCGAAGAGTCCTCGCTCGGCGGCGCGCCGGTCGAGCAAGATGTCCGCAAAGAAATCGCGCGCCCGACCCTTGGCCCAAAGGTGCAGCGGCACCGGGAACCCCATCTTGTCCTTGCGATTCAGCACAGGGTCGGGCAAGACATCTCCAACCACGCGCTTGAGTAGATATTTGAGTTCACCGCCACGAAACTTCATGCTCGGCGGCATGCTTGCCACGAGATCGGCCACCCGATGATCGAGCAGAGGAACCCGCGACTCCAGCGATGATGCCATCGACACGCGGTCCTCCACCTGCAGCAACGCAGGCAAGTTCGTCAACATGTCATAGTGCGTCATCTTGTTGTAGTAGGACTTCGTCTCCGGGTGGTTAAAAACCGCACGGAAGCGATCGAAACGCGTCGCTTCGCTGCACGTGGCGCGGAACTGCGGCGACAGCATGGAGTGCGCGCCGCCGCTGCGATCGATCAGCCGGAAATAACGTTTGTCCATCGGCTCGAACAGCCCTTGCTGCCAGAACTGCTGAAGCATGGGTTGGTATTGCTGCAATGGCGCCAGATTGCTCAGCATCGACTTGAGCGAGACGATGTGTTCGTCTTCTTCGTTGCTGTTGAAGACGGCACCCTTCAGTGCCTGCTCCAGGTAGGCGACCAGGTAACGTGCATAACCGCCGAAGATTTCGTCACCACCCTGCCCACCGAGCACGACCTTGACATGTTTGGCCGCGTGCCGCGACACCATGAACTGCGGAAACAGGCCCGGCCCAGCGACGGGCTCATCCATGTGATAGAGCATCGTCGGCATCAGGTCGACGAATTCGGTCTCGGTCGGGGTGATCAGATGAACGGCAGCGCCGTAGCGCTCGGCGACCATTCGTGCGTAGTGCGATTCGTCGAATTGCGGACCTTCGTCGAAGCGGCCGGTGAACGTGTCGAGGCGCGAACTCCCGATTCTGCTGGCCAGCGCCGTGACGATGCTCGAATCCATGCCGCCGCTGAGATATGCCCCCACCGGTACATCGCTTCGCATCTGGATGCGAACTGCGTCGTTCAGCAGCCAGCGGAGCTTTTCAACGAAATAGTTCTCGCTGTGCTCCGTATCGACATGAAATCGGGGCTCCCAGTACTTGACGGTGCGCGCTGCGCCCCCATCCACCCGCAGCACCTGATATTGCCCGGGAAGCAGCGTGGTGATGCCGCGGAACATCGTGCCCTCGCCGAGGACATATTGGAAGGTCAGATAGTCCTGAACACTGTCCAGATCGGCCTGCGCGATGACCTCGGGATGGGCCAGCAAGGCCTTGATCTCGGACGCGAACAGCATCCGGTTCGAGTTCAGCTGGACGTACAGCGGCTTGACACCGAAATGGTCACGCGCCGCGAGAACGGTTCGAGAGACCGCGTCATAAAGAACGAACGCGAACATCCCGTTCAGACGCCGTACGCAGTCCTCGCCGTACTCTTCGTACATCTGGAGGATGACTTCTGTATCGGAACTCGTCTTGAAGATGCGACCACGCGCGATCAATTCGTTGCGCAGTTCGACGTAGTTGTAGATCTCCCCGTTGAAGACGATGAGCGCGCGACCGCTGCTCATGGGCTGCTGACCCGTGACCAGGTCGATGATGGCCAGCCGCCGGTGCGCCATGCCCACCGGCCCTTCCACGACTTCCCCCTCGCCGTCGGGCCCACGATGGGCCAATGCACGACTCATTCTTCGCAATGCGTCACGATCGACCGGGGCTTGGTCGAAGCGGACTATTCCGGCAATTCCACACACGGTCGGATTCCTAATTACTCGTCAGAGCAGCGCCACGACGCGCTGGGCAGCGAAAGCATCACCATACAGTGCAGGGTGTTCGGCTGGTATTCTCAATTCGCGGATCGCTTGACAAATTCGCACCGGATCGGTGCCAACCATCGTATTCCAGCCCGTATCGACGGTCTCCCCCCACTCCGTGGTATCGCGCAACGTGACACACGGTGTATGCAGCCAGTAAGCTTCTTTTTGCACGCCACCGGAGTCGGTAACGATCGCCTGCGCCGCCTTTTCCAGCCGAACCATGTCGAGAAACCCGACGGGATCGATGAAGACGATGTTTGCAGGGGTGCCGCCACGCGGCCCGGAAACTCGCCCGACCCGGGTGTCGTAGCCAAGCGCTTGCAGCGCCTTGCGGGTGCGCGGATGCAAGGGCCACACCACGGGTTCCGCGACTTCGCCGAGCGCGCCGAGGATATTGCGTAGGCGCTCCGGAGAATCGGCATTTTCCTGGCGATGAATCGTCACGAGCAGAAAGTTGCCGACCTCGACGCCCAGTGTGTCGATGAGAGGTCGGTCTGCTGTCGGTCGACCAAGTGCCAACGCAAGTGCGTCGAACATGACGTCGCCAACGATGTGAACGCCACGGGTCAGCCCCTCGGTCGCCAGGTTTCGAACCGCTGCATCACTCGGCACCAGCAGCAGGTCAGACAGATGGTCTGTCATCACTCGATTGATTTCTTCCGGCATCGCGCGGTCGTAACTGCGCAATCCCGCCTCGACATGCGCGATCGGAATCTGCAATTTTGCTGCTGCAAGCGCTCCGGCCAACGTCGAATTGGTGTCGCCGTACACCAGAACACGGTCCGGCTTTTCCGCCATGAGCACCTGCTCGATCGACGCCAGCATGGCACCGGTGGCCGCCCCATGACTGCCCGAACCTACACCCAAGTGATGTGCTGGCGTGGGCAACCCGAGTTCTTCGAAGAAAACCGATGACATGTTGGCGTCGTAGTGCTGACCGGTATGAACCAAGACCTCCCGGTGCCCACATCGCACCAATTCGCGCGAGACAGGGGCTGCCTTGATGAATTGAGGCCGCGCACCGACGACTGTCAGAACGACCGTCATCGATCAGCGCCGAAGAATGGCCACTGACCGCGAAGGGGCCCATCAGACATTGACGCCGCAAGCTGCTGCATACCCACGGGCGTTCTTGCTTGACGGATCGCCTGCGACT
>JAHECD010000226.1 GCA_024641945.1 Rubrivivax sp.
GGAAGTGGTGCGCGTGGGTGTTGACCTGGCCAAGCGGGTCATCCAGGTGCACGCGGTGGATGCGGGCGGCCGTGTGGTTGTCAGCCGCGCGCTGGCGCGAGACAAGTTCGTGGCCTGGTGTCAAGGGCAACCGAATTTTCCTCACCCGTGGCAACTCAAATTTCCCCACCCGGTTGAGATGCGTTGTCGTCGTGTGATCGAACCAGGCCGGCCTTGAGCTTTTCCTTGAGCCGGTACGAATTGCCGCGGATGTTGAGCGTCACCGCGTGGTGCAGCAGTCGATCGAGGATGGCGGTGGCGATGACGCGATCGCCGAACACCTCGCCCCAGGCGCCGAAGCTTTGGTTGCTGGTCAACACCATCGGCCCGCGCTCGTAGCGCCGGCTGATCAACTGGAAGAACAGGTTCGCTCCCACCCGGTCGATCGGCAGGTAGCCGATCTCGTCGATGACCAACAGGCGCGGCGCGGTGTAGACCTTCAGCTTCTCATCGAGCCGGCCTTCGGTATGCGCCTTGGTCAGTGTGGCGATCAGGTTCGCCGCGGAGGTGAAGAGCACCCGGTAGCCGGCCTCGATCGCCTTCAGCCCGAGCGAGACCGCCAGATGCGTCTTGCCCACCCCCGGCGGCCCGAGCACGATCACGTTGTCGCCGTGCTCGATGAAGTGGCAGCTCGCCAGGGTCTGCACCTGCTTCCTGTCGATCGAGGGCTGGTAGGTGAAGTCGAACGTCTCCAGCGGCTTGACGAACGGGAAGCGCGCCATCGCGGTGCGCATCGCGATGTTCTTCGTCGTCTTGGCCGCCACCTCTTCACCCAGCACTTGCTCGAGGAAGTCGGCGTAGGGCAGCTCGTTGGCCGCGGCGTGCTGCAACGTGGCTTCGAGCCGCTCGCCGCTCTTGAGCAGCCGCAGCTTGCGCAAGTGCTCGCCCAGGCGCTCGAGCTGCGAAGGCGTGGTCATGGCCGTCGGCGCGGCGGCGGTCTTGGTGGCCGTCTTGTTCATGCGGCCTCCATCAGTTGCTCGTAGGTCGCCAAGTCGCGCACCTCGACGTCCTCAGCGGTGTCGACGGCGTGCATGCCCGACACCGGCAGCTCGGCGTAGCGCTTGCGCGCGTTGCGCAGCGCGGCGCCAGGGCCATGCTCGGGCCGCACGCTCAACTGCGCCCGGCCGGTGAGCGCCGGGTGCTCTGCGACGACGCCGCCGCGATGGCGCACGATCCAGTGGCCGCCCTCGCGCACGACTTGCACCGTCTTGCCGATCAGCGCGAACGGCACCGAGTAGCGATTGCCTTCGATCGAGACCAGCCAGTCTTCGGCGACCACGCGCTCGCGCACCATCGCCTGCAGGAAGCTCGGCTGGCTGGCCGTGGGCACCAACGCCAAGACTTCCTCGGCGAAGCGATCGATCGGCCGCTGGTGCGTCGTGCCGTGCAGGCGCAGATCGGCCACCTCGGCCTGCCAGGCGGCGAGCTGGGCGTTGAAGTCTTCGAGATCCGCGAACGTGCGTCCGGGGGCGAAGTTGCGCTTGACGTACTTCACGCCGGACTCGACCTTGCCCTTGGTCTGCGCGCGGTACGGCTGGCACAGGCGCGGCGTAAAGGCCCAGTGGCGGGCGAAGGCATGGAAGGTCTCGTTGAGCTTGGGGATGCGTCGGCCCTCGGCGTCGCTGACCGTGCCCAGCACGACGGTGCGCATGCGGTCGTACAGCAGCGTCTCGCAGCGTCCGCCGAAGTGGGCGAAGGCGTTCTCGTGCGCGGCCAGCAGATCGGGCATGCGTTCGCGCAAGAAGCCTTCAGCGTAGCCGCGCCGGCTGTAGCCCAGCGTCATCACCAGCACGTGCACCTTGGTCGCGATGCCGGCCAAGCGCACGGTCAGCTGGCCCCAGTCGACCTGCGCCTGTTCGCCCGGGCCGGTCTCGAAGCGGCGTTGCGTCAGTGCGGCCACGTTGGCCGCGGCGCGTAGCGGGCGCACGGCCAGCTTGACGGTCTCGTAGCTGCCAACCCAGCCGCGCTGGCTGCGCAGTTCGTAGTGCAGGATGCGCGCCGAATAGTGCACCTGCGGGGCACGCTCGATGAGCCACTGTCGGTGCTCGTCGAGCAACGTCGGCGCTGCGACCTCGCGCCGGTACGGCGTCCACGCCTGCTGCTGCAAGCACGCTCGTACGGTCTTGCGGTCGATGTCCTGTTCTCGGGCAATCGCCGAGACGCTCTGGCCGGCGGCGCGCCGATCATGGATGGCTTGCCATTGTTGTTGTGCGACCAAACTGGCCTCCGCGTCCGGGTTCGAACCGGCCACGGTAGCCGCCGCGCTGCACAGGGCCCTCGGGCCCTGTGCAGCGCTACCTTCATTGAACCGATCTTCCTCTTCCATCTGTCGCTCCTTGGCGTTGATGGGTGGGGAAAATTCGATTACCACGACTGGGGATTATTGGATTGCCGCTGACAGCTGGAGTCGGAGAACGCCAAGCTCAAGCACCTGCTGGCCGAGGCGCACCTGGACATGCATGCGCTGAAGAGCGTGCTCGGGGTAAAGCGCTAGCCCCACAGGTCAAGCGGCAGGCCATC
>JAHECD010000043.1 GCA_024641945.1 Rubrivivax sp.
GGCCGGCCGGCGGCCCAGGCCGACGCGGCGGCGGAGGACCTGACCGTCGTCGAGCCAGCCGGCGCCTTCAGCCTGGCGGCCTCGCTGACGCCGACCCGTTTCGTGGCGGGCACCAAGTACCGGCTGGCGGTGCGGCTGGTGCAGCCCGGCGCCACGGCGGCCAAAGCCAACCCCTGGGGGCTGGATGCGCGCAATGCCTACATCCTGTTTGCCAATGATCTGCCGACGCTCGACGGACTTTGGGGCGCCGACAACGCACTGGTCGGTGGCTGGTCGGTGCTGGGCGAGATCACCCTGCGCTGATCGCGTCGCACACCCGAACCTCAGGAGCGAAACAACATGGCACTGAACAGCCAACCAAGGCGCGGCATGGCACTGGTCCTGCTCGCCGTCGCACTCCCGCTCGGCGCCCTGGCGCAGTCGGTCACGAGCTTCACGGTGGTGAATTCGGACTCGGACACCGACATCGTCACGCTCCAGACCAGCGGCAGTGTGTCCGTCGCCGGCACGCCGCGCATCAACCTGCGCGCCAACACCAGCAACACCGCCAAGGTCGTGTTCAGCGGCAACGCAGGCAGCCGCACCGAGAACGCAGCGCCCTTCGCATTGAAGGGCGACAGCGCCGGCAACTACAACGCGTGGTCGCCAGCAGCCGGCACCTACACCATCACCGCCACGCCCTACACCAGCGCCGGCGTCGTCGGCCAGCCCGCCACACTGACCCTGACGATCGAAACGCAGGCCGTGGCCCAGCCGGCCGTCGCCAACTTCACCATCGTCGATGCCGACAGCGGCACCGACATCGCCACCGTCGGCACTTCGAGCACCGTATCGAGCGCCACCTACCCACGCATCAACGTGCGCGCCAACGTCAACGGCCAGACGCGCAGCGTGGTGTTCCAGGACGGCAGCGGCGCCGCGCTGACCGATGCCACTCCGCCGTTCTCTTTCAAGGGCGACAGCAACGGCGTCTACAGCCCCTGGTCGCCGGCCGCGGGCGTCTACACCATCGAGGCGACGCCCTACGCCGCCGCCGGTGGCGCCGGGCCGTTGGCGCGGCTGACGCTGACCGTGACGGGCCATCCGCCGACCACCGCCAAGGGCCGCCTGATGATCGACCCGGACAACCCGCACTACTTCGTCTACGACCGTGACCGCAACGGCGACGGCCAGCGCGACCCCGCCTACCTGGCCGGCGTGGGCGGCCCGGAAGGCTTTCTCTACCTGAGTTCGGGGCGCAAGCAGACGATCGTCAACCGCCTGACCGGCTCGGCGTCGCTCGCCACGCCGGTCAACGGCATCTACTTCCACGCGACGCGCGCCTTCGGCGGCGACGGCGGGTCCACCGAGACGCCGTTCGTGAACAACGCCGATCCGAGAAGCGGTATCGACGCGGCCAAGATGGCCGACTGGCGCAGCTATCTGCAGCAGCTCGACGACGCCGGCATCGTGCTCTGGTTCAACCTGCTCGACGACCACGCGCTGCCCTACGGCTGCGACTACAACGCCGACTACGGCAGCTACGCGCAGTCGATCGTCGACCGGTTCAAGGACCTCCTGCACCTGGTGTGGGTGACGCAGGAGGAGTACCGGTGGGGGCCTTGCAGCAAAGCGCAGAACGACGCGCGCCAGACCGGGCTGGCCGCCGCCATCCGTGCCGCCGATCCGGATCACCCGGTGGCCACGCACCACATGGGCGGGCAGGCCATGCAGTTCGGCAGCGACGCCAACATCCGCGTCTTCGGCCAGCAGACGAACAACAGCTCGCCCGAGCAGATGCACGACTCGGCCGGCAGGCAAGGCTGGACCAACAGCAGCTGGGTCTATGTGATGGCCGAAGCGCATCCCTGGCACCGCGACCTCATCGACGCCGAACTGGCCAACGGCAGCGGCCGAACGCCGATGCGGCGCTCGAACTGGGCCACGGCGCTGGCCGGCGGCTCGGTGATGATGTACGACTCCTTCGAGTCCAGCGACCCGACCGAAGCGATGCTGGACGACTTGCGCCGCTTGCGCCAGTTCATGGAGTCGACGCCGTTCAACCGCATGACGCCGCTGTTCGACACGGCGCTGGCCAACAAGAAGCTCGACGGCACCAAGTACATCCTGGCCAATGACGCCGCCGGCCAATACATCCTGTATGCCGACGCTGCCGCCACCAGACTCGGCGTGAGGGGCGCCCCCGCCGGCAGCTACGAGCTCACCTGGTACGACCCGGTGACCGGCGCCAGGCAATCGCACGCCGGCGCGGTGGGTCCCGATGGCCAGGGCTCGTTCGTCAAGCCGGGCGGCATGGGCAACGAGGTGGCGGTGTTCGTGCGCAAGCAGTGAAACAGGGCGGCGGCTCGGCCGCTTCACAAACAGGAAAGGTTTCCATGCTGTTGACATTCAAGAAGGTCCACATCGTTTCTCTGGCATTCAGCGCCGCCCTCATGGTGTTGAACGCGTCCGCGAGCGCGCAGACGAACGCCGTGCTGGTCTATGACACCGCGCAGCCCCCGATCGCGTTCGCCGCGGGCGATCTGGTCCAGGCCTTGCGGAAAAAGGGTTTCAACGTTTCGACGGCGACGCCGTCGGAGCTGGCCGCGCAGACCGCGCCGGTTCAAGTCATCGTGACCACCGGTTCGAAGGCGCTGCCCGGGCAGCCGGCCGTGGGGGGGCTGTCGAAGGAAGGCTATGCGATCCGTCGCGTGGTCAGCAGCACTGGCGTGCGCTGGTGGGCCATCGGCAACGATGCGCCGGGTGCGATGTATGCCGGGCTGGAACTGGCGGACGCCGTCGAGATCGACGGCAGCTTGAACAACGTCGCCGACAAGCAGGCCGCGCCGCAACTGGCCACGCGCGGCATCAAGTTCAACATTCCGCTGGACAAGCGCACGCCCACCTACGCCAGCAACGGGACGGCCGAGCAGGGGAACATCGTCGAGATGTGGAATCTGCAGTTCTGGACGCAGTTCCTGGACGCGATGGCGCGCAACAGGCTCAACACCCTGTCGCTGTGGAACCTGAATCCGTTCCCGTCGCTGGTGCGGATTCCTGAGTATCCAAACGCCTCGATCGATGACGTCCAGGGCAGCTCGGGGCAGGTCGTCAAGACCCTGACGATCGACGAGAAGATCGCCTTCTGGCGTCGCGTCATGCAGTACGCCAAGGACCGCGGCGTCGACGTCAGCTTCATCACCTGGAACATCTTCGTCAAGGGCACCGAGAACAGCGGCTATGGTTTCACGGAGTCGTGGACGGACACCAAGACCAAGGATTACCTGCGCAAGGCGGTTCGCAGCCTGTTCAGTACCTACCCGCTGCTGGCCGGCATCGGCGTCACGGCGGGCGAAAACATGGGCATCACCAACGATGCCGATCAGGAGAAGTGGCTGTGGGAGACCTACGGGCTGGGCGTGTCCGATGCCGTGGCGGCCAGCCCCGGGCGCAAGGTCAATTTCTGGCACCGTCTGCACCAGACGAGCGCCAGCGCCATCACCGCGGGCTTCAGCGCCTTGCCGGGGTTTGCCGATGGCGACTCCGGCTTCAAGATCACGCACAAGTACGCGCAAGCGCACATGTACTCCACCACCAGGCCGCTGTTCATCCAGAGGGAGATCGACGCCATCCCGAGTGGGCGCAAGATGGCGTTGGAATTGCGGAACGACGACATGTACAACATGCGTTGGGGCGACCCGGACTTCGCGCGCACCTACATCAACAACTTCCCCGATCGCAGCAAGGTCGAAGGCTTTCTGATGGGCCCCGACGGCTACGTCTGGGGCAGAGAGGTCACCAGCAAGACGCCCGACTCGCCGCGTCAGCTCTTCATCGACAAGATGTGGTACAGCTTCGCGATCTGGGGTCGCCTGGCGTATGACGCCACGGTGCCCAACAGCCGCTTCCAGGACCTGCTGGGCGCACGCTACCCGGAAGTTCCCAGCGGCAACCTGTACAGCGGCTTCGCCGCCGTGTCCAAGATCCTGCCGCTGTACACCAGGTTCTTCTGGGGCGATCTCGACTTCAAGTGGTATCCGGAAGCCTCGATGAGCAATAACGGATACCTGGGGGTGCAGAAGCTCATCGATCCGCTGTACCCGCCCATGACCTCCAGTCAAGATGGGCAGGCGCAGTTGCTGATGTCCGTCAAGGACCACGTCAACGGTGTTCCGGCCAACGGGCGGCTCAGCCCGCTGGACGTCGCCTCGTTGCTGCACCAGTACGCCACCACGGGCATCGACAGCGTTTCCGGCCTGAGCGCGGGAACGAACAAGGACTTGAACGACACGCTGGGCGATGTGAAGGCCATGGCCTGGCTCGGCCGCTACTACGCCGAGAAGATCCTCGGCGCGGTCGATCTGTACCGATACCAGAAGACGGGCAGTGCCGAGTCGCTCGCGGCTGCGAATGCGCATCTGCAAAACGCGGCCAACCATTGGCGCCAGTATGCGACGCAGTGGTCCAGCCAATACCAGGCGCAGCGCTTGTCGAGAATCGGCGCGGTGGTCGACATGGTGGCACTGCAGGCCGCGGTGGACAAGGACATCCCAGGAGGGGCAATGCCCCCGCCCCCTCCTCCGATCACCACGGCCGCGGTGCAGAGTTTCACCGTGGTCAACGCCGACACCGGTGCCGAACTGGGCACATTCACCGGCAGCGCCACGCTGGCAACGCGCCCGACCCACATCAACCTGCGCGCCAACACGGTCGCCACGTCAAGCGTTGTCTTCACCGACAGCACCGGGTACTCGCGGTCGGAGGGCACGGAACCCTTCGCCTACAAGGGCAATGTGGGCCCGGTCTACAACAAGTGGGCTCCGACCGATGGTGTGTACGTCATCAACGCGACGCCGTACTCGAACGCCGGCGCAGCCGGTACAAGAGCCACCCTGACACTGACGCTCGGCGCCGCCGCGCCGCCGCCGCCAGCGCCCGCGCCCACGACGTACGACGTGACCGGCTTTGTGCTTGTGAATGCAAGCAACGGCCAGGCCATTCGCACGCTGCTGACCAACGACACGATCAACTTCGCGACGCTGGGGGTGTCGAGCATCAGCATCCAGGCCCTCGCCGCCGCGGGCGCGAAGAGTGTGCAGTTCAGCGGGGCGGGCATCAGCCGTACCGAGAGCGCCGCACCCTACGCCTTGCTCGGCAATTCGGGCCCGGCCTACACGCCGTGGACGCCCGCGGCCGGTACGTACTCCATCACGGCAACGGGCTTTTCCGCCAGCAATGCCACCGGCACCAAGGGCAATCCGCAAACGATCACGCTCAACGTCGTACGCTGACGTCTGGCGCGAGGCATGGGCCCTGCGCGGTGCGTGATGTCTCGAAGATCCTGCGGTACGGGTCCGTGGAGGAGACCTTCCCGCGGAAACGCTCGACCTTGGTTGCGGCCATGGCGTGCACCCTCGCAGACGAGATCGCCGCGCGGTAGGGTTGCCCGACCCGATCCGAGCGCGTGGTGGTGCCGTTCGCTCGCGGCGGTTCGACGTGCGCACACGAAGTGGCGTGTGCCGCGTCCGACGGCTGCACCACGATCATGGGCTCGGTCACCACCATGGCGGCCAACCCCGCAATCAACCCGAAGATCGGGCACGTCCCGGCCAGAGACTTCACGCCGCCCATCCACATCGCCGAGACGGCCTGCGTGCCCGCGGTGCATCCCGGCGTTCCGACCAAGGGCCACGAGAACATCGTCGAGGTCGCCCTATGTGCCGGCAGGCAAAGAGGTCGGCCTCGAGCCGGTAAACCGACCGGCCGACCACGGCCTCGTCGCGACCAAGGACACGCCGCAAGGACACGGCGGAAAGGTTCGCCGCGGCGATCAAAGCCACCGCCGAAGGGCCTGACGTCAGGAGGCGCACCGGAGACACCGGCCCGCTCGTGGTTCTCGGCACGCCCAAGCAGGTCGCAGCCGAGATCGCTGCCGAACGGTTGGTGTAAAGGAAAGTCACCGCCCGGCAGAAGTTGCGCAACAGCAGGTGGTCGCGCAGTGCGCGGCGGGCAAACGCAGCACGTTGTCAGCCACGCCGAGCGTCGAAGTGTCCGCGCGCGCCGCCGCGCATGTCTTGTCCGCGTCGACGGGACAGCGCCACCGCGGCTGCCCACCTCCGAAGCAAACGTTGCCGTTGGACACATCGAGTTGGGGGTTTGTCGATGTATACATCTTCATCGACGGTTCGCAGGAGATGCGACAGTCGATTTCGGGCGCAAAGACGGCGCTGGACGACACCCCAAGCGGTGGTCGGGCAGCGCATCAAGATCAACAACAACGCGGAGCGAATCCGCCCGGTCCATAAGCGCTGACGGCAGAGCTCGCCTGGCCCTGTTCGCTCATGACTTCAATATCAATCGAGTGTCGTGACTTGGATGCCTACAGACAAAGCAGTCGCCGCTGGCAAAGAGCTCTCTCCGATGGGCGTTTCACGGCGATTGAGCGGCGTGGCCGACAACGCTGCGCCGGCGGAGGTCTCGGGGACTGAAGGCCGATCGTCACCTTCGCGGCTGAGCGTTGGTGCGAGCGTGTGCGTGATGCCCCCGGGCGGCGCGACCTTGGATTTCAAAGGCAAGTCGGCGGTGGTGCTGGCGTGGGTCGTCCTGGAGGGGCACGCTGACCGTCGGCGGCTCGCCAGGACCCTGTGGCCCAGTTCTGGGTTTGGGCAGGCGCGCAGCAACCTGAGGGTGCTGGTACACCGGATCAACCTGCGCTGCGGCGCGGAATTGTTGTTGGGCACTGAGCACTTGACGCTGGACAGATCGCAGGTGCGCTTGGATTTGTGCGGCACCCAGGCTGTGCTTTCAGCGCTGCGCTCCGGTGGCGCCGAGCGCTGCGAACTGCTTGCAGAAGCCGGCATCGAGACCGAGGCTGGCGAGGAACTGCAGGCTTGGCTGCAAGACGCACGGCAACGGTTGCGGCGGGAGCAACTGGCGGGGCTCAACGAGGCGCTCGCAGTGGTGCTCGCAAGCCCCTTGGATGGCGCCGATCTTCAGCGCGCGGTGTCACTGGCCCGGGCCTGCGTGCAGCTCGAGCCTTTGAGCGAACAGCTGCATCGGCAGCTGATGGATGTGCTCGCGCGCGGCGGCGACAGAGCAGCGGCACTGACGGCGTACGAAGAATGTAAGCAGTTGCTCGATCGGGATCTGGGCGTTCTGCCCGATCAGCGCACGCGCACGATGCAGTTGAACATTCTTCGCTCGCAGGGTCAGCCCCAAGCCTTGGCGTGGAACGACGCGGCGGGGCAATCCACGCAGGCGCTTGTTCTGGCACCGGTGGGCAGCGAGGCGCACTCCACAATGGTTGGGCGCGAGAAGGTCTTGCAACAAGCGCAGGAGGCGCTTGCGCGAGGTCTGCACGTCTTGGTTCACGGCGAGCCCGGCGTGGGCACGACGCGACTGCTGCGCCACCTGACCGAGTCCGGCGGCGGCGGTGTGGAGCAGCTGACCATCTTTCCCGGCCTCAAGTTGGAGCCGTACGCGGCCGTGGCGCAGCTGTTGCATGAAGTGCACCCAAAGCGCGGACCACGCATCGACATGTCCGAACAGATCGAGCTGGCCAGGCTCGCGCCGTTGGTGTTTGCCGATGTCAAACCTTCGCAAGGCGCGCTGTCGGTTCCAAGGCTGCACGCAGCCCTCAATCATTGGTTGACTCGGCTGGCGCAGGTCGGCGTGCAAGTGCTGATGCTGGACAACCTGCACCGGGCCGACGCTGCGTCGCAGGCGGCCATCGGTGCGCTTCTGGTGCTGACAGCGTCGGGCGGCGAGCGGGGCGAGCGGGGCGGCCGGGCGGTGGCCCTGCTGCTGGGATACCGCAACGGCGAGATCGAGCCGGCACTGGAGGAAACGCTGGTGGCTGCGCAAGTACAGCGCCAGGCCCGCAGCATCGCGTTGTCGCGCTTGTCGCTGCCGGAAGTGCAGACCCTGCTGCGATCCATGGATGCAGCCCGGTACGCCTCGAACACCGACGCACTGTCGCAACAGTTGTTCAAGCGCACGGGAGGCAATCCGCTGTTCGTGATCGAACTGGCGCAATTGGCGTTGGATCAGGACCACGGTGCCGATGCCGCCAACTTGCATGCGCTCCTGCGTTCCAGGCTGGAAGGCTGTAGTGCGCCGGCACAGCAACTGGCTGCGGTAGCGGCGGTGGCGGCCGAGGACTTCACGGTGGACCTGGCCGCGGCGGTGATGGGGCTGCCGGTACTGGGGCTGATGCGGCCCTGGAGTGAGTTGGAGCAGCGCGGACTGTTTGCCGAGCAAGGGTTGGCCCATGACCTGGTGAAGATGGCCGTGTTGGCCGGACTGCCACAGGCATTCCGCCACTCGCTGCACTGCCGGGCGGCGCTGCACCTGGAGAGCCAAGGGCTGCAAGGTGCTGCCGTGCTGCATCACCTGCTGGCCGGGAGCGACGTCAACCGCACGCCGCCGCCTGCGCAGTACCCGCGGCGCAACGCCCGGGTTGGTCGGCCGCGGGCGATTCGGTTGGTGGTGGCCTTTCCGCCGGGCGGACTCAATGACAACGTGGCTCGCCTGATGGTGCCGCGGCTGCAGCGCGAGCTCGGCCAAGCGGTCGTCATCGACAACATGGCGGGGATGGGCGGTGCAGTGGGTGCCTGCGAAGTTGCCAACGCCGAACCCGATGGCAACACGCTGCTCATCGCCACGCCACCGCTGACCATTGCACCGGCACTGTGCACCAGGCTTTGCTACGACCCGTCACGGCTCGCTCCCGTGGCATTCCTGGGCCGAGTCCCCAACGTCCTTCTGGTCAACCCGCGCAGCGGCATCAACAGCGTGGCCGATCTTCTCAAGCGTGCCGAGAAGTCCCCCGGCGAGCTCACTTGCGCGTCTACGGGCAGTGGCACTTCGCCGCATCTGAGCGCGGAACTGTTGAAGATTGCAACAGGCACGTTCATCACGCACATTCCCTATCGAGGCTCGGCGGCGGCCATCGCTGCGCTCATCGCCGGTGAAATCGATCTGGCATTCGACAACCTGTCCGCGGTCATCGGCCAGATCGCCGACGGTCACGTCAAGGCGCTGGCGGTGACGACGCGCCAGCGTAGCCCGGTCCTTTCCCAGATACCGTCGCTAACCGAGTCGGAGCTGCCCCAGTTCGACGTCAGCGCGTGGTTTGGCTTGGCCGCGCCCGCGGGTTTGCACGTGGACGTGAAGGCGCGCCTCGAAGCGGCGATGGCGAGCATCGCCCGAGACTCTGACGTCTTGGGCTCGATGCAGACGAGCGGTGCCGAAGTCCAATTTCTGGGCGGCGCCACCATGGGCAACTTCATGGCTGCCGATGCCGCCAAGTGGAAGCGTCTGGCACCCTCGCTCCGGATCTCGGTCGAGTAGGGCGGCCGCGGCTGTCCAGTCTTATCGCGAAGCTGCAGGCCTACGGATTGAAATGAGCCGATGCTGACGGAGCAACGTCTGCAACAGACCC
Organism: Rubrivivax sp.; assembly: GCA_024641945.1. Taxonomy (GTDB): domain Bacteria; phylum Pseudomonadota; class Gammaproteobacteria; order Burkholderiales; family Burkholderiaceae_C; genus Rubrivivax. The sequence continues at coordinate 9,422 of JAHECD010000043.1, forward strand.
GATGCGACTCGCCAAGGCCCGACGGCAGCAGGTGCCGACCACGCTTGCGCAAGACCGCATCGAGTCGTCTGCAGCGGCGTGCCCTGATCTCGAGGACGTGAACGAAGTCCTGGGTCTGCTGAAACGTCTAGCCAGCCGGCATCCGCTCGAACGCCTTCAGCGACGCATCGATGGTGTCCCACGCCGGCCCACGGACGCGGTACGTGAGCACCTGCGGCGCAAAGCGGCCGGGGTCGTCCAGGCTGCCCGCAGGCACCGAGATCAAATCCGGCATCGCCGCAAAGCGCAGGTAGACCGGCGTGCCGCAGACCGGGCAGAAGGCGTGGATCTTCAGGTGGCCGCTGTCGCCGGCGACCTGCCACTCCGTCGCATGGCCGGAAATCGCCATCTCGGCGCGCGCCGGGAAGGTCAGCCAGGCGCCGTGGCCGGTGCCGCTGCGGCGCTGGCAGTCGCGGCACTGGCAGTGGTTCTGGAAGACCGGCGCCTGCTTTGTCGCGTAGCGGACGGCGCCGCACGCGCATCCGCCGGTGTAGGGCTGCGGCGTCATGGCATCGGCGCCCGGTTCACGCCGCCTTCGGCTTGGCGAAGACGTCGATGCCTTGCCCGGTTTCGAGCAGCGACTTCAGGCTGGACAGGACGATCGGCCAGCCCTTGCTGATACCGTTCGCCATGCCGCTGCCGGCTTCGAGTTCGTCGTGCGTCACCGTCAGCCGCACCATGTCGTCGTACGCCTCCACATCGAACGTCACGCGGCTGTAGGCGGCCGGGTCGGCGGCCTGCGCGGGGCTGGCCCAGCTGATGACCAGGCGTGTCGGCGGTGTGACCTCGACCACCTTGCCGACGATATTGACCGTGCGCTCGGCATTCGCGCGCACGTGCTGCCAGGCCGACCCGGGCGCCCAGTCCGATACGTTTTCGTGGCCCCAGTAGCGCCGCGTGATCTCCGGCTTCGTGATGGCGTCGAACACCTCTTCGGGTGTCGAGCGGATATAGGTCACGTAGACGAAGCTCGTCTTCTCTTGGCTCACCGTCACTCTCCTTCGAGTTGTTTCTTCAGGTCGTGCAGCAGGCTGAGCCGCTGACGTTCGAACTTGCGTACCCAGCGTTCGTAGACCTCGTGCAGCGGCACCGGGTTGATGAAGTGCAGCTTCTCGCGGCCGCGCCACACGGTGCTCACCAGGTTGGCTGCCTCGAGCACGCCGAGGTGCTGCGTGGCCGATTGCCGCGCCATGTCGAGTTGCTCGCAGAGCTGGCCCAGCGTCTGCCCGTTCTGCTCGCACAGCAGGTCGAGCAGCTTTCTGCGCGTCGGGTCGCTCAGCGCCTTGAATACCTTGTCTGCGTCCATCCGTCGTTTCGTGGGTGAGCGGATCATATGCAGGTAAATGCCTGCATGTCAAATGATCGTGCATCTTGACGATGACGATGGCCGCCACGCGGTGGTCGATGCGGGTCTATCCTCGCCTCTGGAAACGGCTGCTGCGCAGACCCGCCACGCGGGCAATGCTGCCGCCGTGCAGGTCACGCAAGTCGGCCGACCTGGGCCTGCACCACCTTCAACCTTTGGAGCCCCCGATGGTGAGCAAGAACACGATCTGCCTCTGGTACGACCGCGGCGCGCTGGACGCTGCGCGCTTCTATGCCGAGACGTTTTCCGACAGTGCGGTGGGCGCGGTCATGCGCGCGCCGGGCGACTATCCCTCCGGCAAGCAGGGCGACGTGCTGACGGTGCAGTTCACCGTGCTCGGCATTCCCTGCCTGGGCCTCAACGGCGGGCCGCAGATCAAGCCCAGTGAAGCGTTCTCGTTCCAGGTCGCCACCGACGACCAGGCAGAGACCGACCGCCTGTGGAACGCCATCGTCGGCCATGGCGGCCAGGAGAGCGAATGTGGCTGGTGCAAGGACCGCTGGGGCCTGTCGTGGCAGATCACGCCCCGCGCGCTGACGGACGCGATCACCGACCCCGACCCCGCCGCGTCCAAGCGGGCCTTCGACGCGATGATGACGATGCGCAAGATCGACATCGCCACCATCGAAGCCGCGCGCAGGGGGTGACGTGCGCGAACTCCAGTCCGTGCTCCGCTTCTGGTTCGAAGAACTCGCGCCGGCCCAGTGGTGGAAGGTCGACCCGGACCTCGACCGCCTGATCGCCGATCGATTTGCCGATCTCCACGCGCGGGCTGCACGCTCGGAGCTGTTCGAATGGCGCAGTGCGCCGGAAGGGCGGTTGGCCGAGATCCTGGTGCTCGACCAGTTTTCCCGCAACCTGCACCGGGGCCACGGTGATGCATTTGCCAACGACGTGCTGGCGCTCGCGCTCGCGCAGGAAGCCGTGACCGCGGGGGCTGACCTGGTGTTGCCGCAGGAGCGGCGCCTGTTCGTCTACATGCCCTACATGCACAGCGAATCGCGGGTGGTGCATGCCGTCGCAGAGCGTCTGTTCAAGGCACACGCGCCGAAGGACAACCACGACTACGAACTGCGGCACAAGGCGATCGTCGACCGTTTCGGGCGCTATCCACATCGCAACGAGATGCTCGGGCGCGTGTCGACGCCGGAAGAACTGCACTTCCTGACGCAGCCGGGCTCGCGGTTCTAGGTCGACCGGCGGCGCGCCGTCAGCGCCGCTTGACCTGCACGTCGACGAACATGCCGGCAAAGTCGCCCGGGAATCCGTGCCAGGATCCGCTGACGGGCGACGCCGTGCTGGCATGACGGGCCACGCCGACGCGGATCAGGTCGGTGCCTCCGATGAGGTTGTTCGTCGGGTCGAACGGCAACCAGCCCGCGCCCGGCAGGTAGACCTCCGCCCAGGCGTGCGTGGCGCCGGCGCCGCTGTAGACATCGTCGCCGGTGTCGAGCGCGGGGGCGTACAGGTAGCCCGAGACGAAGCGCGCCGCATAACCGAGGCGCCGCACGGCCTCGATCATCAGCGTCGCGAAATCGCGGCAGGTGCCCGTGCCGAGCCGGATCGTGTCGTACGGCGTCTGCACGCCTTCGTCGAACCGCGCGACGTAGGTCGTCGAGTTGCGGATCATCTCGGTCATCTCGACCAGCAGTTCGCGCGTGCCGGTCGGCCCGCAGGCATGGACGAACTGCCGGGCCCACACGTCGAGTTCACCGGTGGGGTCGTCGTAGTACGGCTGCAGGTAGTGCTGGATGACCAGCAGGTCTTCAGGCGAGTAGGCAAACGGATACCCCAGCGCGGCAGGATCCAGCGGCAGGTCGAGTGCGCGCGTGCCCGTGTGCTCGACGGTGAACGAGCACACCACCTTCAGCTCGTTCGCCGGCGACTGCGGCGTGAGCACGGCCACGGAGTTCGAATACACGTCCTGGATGAGCCGGATGTCCTGGGGATCCGGGGTCACCTGCATGTCGGTGGCCAACACCCGCAGGTCGTGGCTGCCGCGCGGCCGGAACATCACACGGTGCTCGCCCAGTTGCACCGGCTGGTGGTACCGGTAGTGCGTGGTGTGGATGATGTCGAAGTGGACGGTCATCTGGGCATCCCGCATCAGCGCATGCGGATTTCGGCGTGGTGGCCGAGGTCCTTCGGGGGCGTGCCGGTGACGGCGGCCTTGGCCATCTTGTACAGCTGCACCAGCTTGCTTTCCTTCACGTCCCAATAGTCGGCCTGGCCGATCCTGACCCGCACCAGCGCGAGGTCCGGGTCGGACACACCGCCCGGGAACCAAGCCTCGGCCATCTTCGACCAGAGCTTTTCCTTCTTCGCCATGTCGTCGACGACCGACGCCATGCCCGACAGCGACACGTAGCTGTCGGCACCGGGATCGGCATAGACCACGTTGACGGCCGGGTCCGCCGACAGGTCGGCCACGGCCTCGCTCTTGCGTGACATGAAAAACCAAAGTTGCGAGTCCTCGTCGAGATTGGAGTTCTGCGTGGTCATCGGGCGGGAGCGCATCTCCCCGTCGGTGTGGCGCGTGGTGAACATCGCGAAGCGAATGTCTTTGATCAGGCCCCACAGCCGGGTGCGCGCTTCGGTGGGGGTGTCGATCGTGTCGAAATCGTTGGTCATTTCAGGTCCTTCGAAGAGGTTCTCGCGGTTTGAGGGGATTGGAGTCGCTTCAGATGTCCGTGCCGAGCGGTCCCCATGCCGCGGACCTGTAGGACGCAGCCGCCTCGTGTGATTCGGATGCGAAGGCCCTGCAGGGCATTTCGGTGGGGTCTGCGAGCCAACCCAGACCCTGGGTCTCGGATGAGGTCTGCGCGGGCTTGGCGGCTTGTCTGCCGCAAAGCCGGGGTCGTGTGGTGAAGGGGCCAGCCACCTCCAGAGAGGCGGCTGGCCCCTCGCCCGGTCACTTCGAGCCGAGGGCGCGTTCGGTCGCTTCGGCCTTCCAGGCGTTCGCGTCGACGTCGACTTTCGACGACATACCGGTGCCCTTGTCGAAATCGACCTGCACCTCGTAGCTGTTGCGACCCTTCACCACTTCGTACTCGAGATAGTCCGTCTCGTTCTTGTTGGTGGCCGTCACGGTGTAGCCGAGTTCCTTCAGGCGCTTGCCGTAATAGGCGTGGTCGTGGCCGGCGCCCAGGTTCTTCTCGAGCACCTGCTTCTCATCGCCCCACGACTTCATGTGGGCGCGGTCGCTCGTCTTGTCGGACTTGACCAGCTTGTAGGGCTTGCCTTGCATCGCCGCCTTGGTGGAATCGGCGCGCCACAGGTTCGTCGTGATGTCGACCTTCTTCGCCTTCTGCGTGGCCGGGTCGAGATCGATCTGGACCTCGTAGCTCTTGTCGGCCTTCACGATCTCGTACTCGACATAGTCGCGCTTGGCCTCGTTGACCGACGTGATCTTGTAGCCCATCGTTTCCAGGTCTGCGCGGATGGTGCTCAGGTCGTGGCCCGTGAGCAGCTTCTGGGCGAGCTCTTCCTTGCCTGCGGCCAAGTCCTTGGCCGCTTCACGGTCGCTGGTGACATGCGCCGGCATGGCAGGCTTGGTGGTGGCCGTCGCGGGCGTCGCGGCCGTCGCGGTGAAAGGCGCCGTGATCGCGATGCCGAGGGCGAGAGCGAGTTGTGTCATCGGGTGTTTCATGGGGGTACTCCGTTCAAGGTTGGGGACTGGACGTGCAGTTCGTCCGGCATGCACGCCGAAGGTGGCGCGCACCTGTTCTGCAGGTGGCTGAAGGTTCGCCCGGCGACCGGACCGCGTCAGTCGGAGGACCCCGTCAACCGCAGTCGGATCAGGCCTACGCCGGACCGCTTCTGGAGCGTCGTCAAAGGCCTCGACCCCTACCGTCTTCAACCATTCCCACTACGATGCCCATATAAAGCAGACAGGGAGCGTCGGCCATGTGGCAACTGTTGAATCCCAAGGTGGGCCTGGTGCTCATCGGCGCCGTGGTGACGCTGATCGCCGTGCTGTTGTTCGTGAACCTGAGCGGTGCTGAAAAGAAGATTCAGCAACAGTTGCCCAAGCTCTACGAGGCCGATGAAGCCGAATTCCGGCGCTCGCTCAGTGCGCTGCTCGGCCCGCAACTCGTCGAGGGCAACCAGGTGGATACGCTGCTCAACGGCGAGCAGATCTTTCCGGCGATGCTGGCGGCGATCCGTTCGGCCCGGACGACCATCACGTTTGAAACCTACATCTACTGGTCGGGCGATATCGGGCGGCAGTTCGTCGATGCATTGACCGAGCGCGCCGCGGCCGGCGTCAAGGTGCACGTGCTGCTCGACTGGGTGGGCAGCATCAAGATGGACGACGCGATGTTGGACACGATGGCCCGCTCGGGCATCGAGGTCGAGCGTTTCCACCAGCCACACTGGTCGACCCTGGGCAAGCTCAACAACCGCACGCACCGCAAGCTGCTCGTGGTGGATGGGCGCGTGGGGTTCACGGGCGGTGTCGGCATCGCCGATCAATGGAAGGGCCAGGCACGCAATCCGGAAGAGTGGCGCGACTCCCACTTTCGGGTCGAGGGTCCGGTCGTCGCACAGATGCAGTCGGTCTTCCTCGACAACTGGATGCGCGCCACCGGCAAGGTGCTGCACGGCGAAGCGTACTTCCCGGCCCTGCATCCGGCCGGGAGTCTCGTCGCGCAGGTCTTCAGCAGTTCACCGAGCGGCGGCAGCGAGAGCATGCAGCTGATGTACCTGCTGTCGATCACGGCGGCACGCAAGACCATCGACCTGGCCAATTCGTACTTCGTGCCGGACGAAATCACGATCAAGACACTCATCGACGCTGCCCGTCGCGGCGTGAAGATCCGTGTCATCACGCCCAGCGGGCACATCGACTCGGAGACCGTCCGCAGGGCGTCGCGTGGGAGCTGGGGACCGATGCTCGAGGCGGGCATCGAGATCGCCGAATTCCAGCCCACCATGTTTCACGTCAAGGGGCTGGTGGTCGATGGCCTGTTCAGCTCGGTCGGCTCGACCAACTTCGACAACCGGTCGTTCCGGCTGAATGATGAAGCCAACCTGAATGTGCTGGACCGGACGTTCGGCACCGAACAACGCCGGGTTTTCGAGAGCGACTGGACCAAGGCACGCAAGATCACGCTCGACGAATGGTTGCGCCGCCCGCTGTGGGAAAGGGTGTTGGAGCGCGTGGCCAGCCTGCTGCACGCGCAGCTTTAGGCACGCGGCGCTCTGTTCGGGTCTGCCGCATGGACGGCCATGGCCCGAGGCGTCTACCCTGCGGGATCATTCACGACCGGTGATTTCCCCATGGCCATCCAAGACAAGCTTCTGCTCGACCATGTTTTCGACCACGCGGCGAAGACCCCGGACCGCATCTTCCTGACCCAGCCTGTCGGTGGTGGCCAGGTGGTCGATATCACCTGGGCCGAGGCCGTGGACCAGGCGCGCCGCATGGCGGCTTACCTGCAAGGGCGCGGCTTCGAGCCCGGCGCTCGCATTGCGATGCTGTCGAAGAACTGCGCGCACTTCATCATGGCCGAACTGGCGATCTGGATGGCCGGCTACACCACCGTCGCGATCTTCCCCACCGAGACGTCGGCGACCGTGCGTTATGTGCTCGAGCACAGCGAGGCGAGCCTGCTGTTCGTCGGCAAGCTCGACACCTGGAACGAACAGAAGGCGGGCGTACCGTCGGGCCTGCCGTGTGTCGCCTTCCCGCTGGCGCCGGACACGGGCTTCGAAACCTGGAACGCCGTCGTCGAGCGCACCTCGCCGCTGCAGGGCCGCCTGCATCGCCAGCCCGAGGACCTGGCGATGATCATGTACACGTCGGGTTCCACGGGCACGCCCAAGGGCGTGATGATCAGCTTCAAGGCGATCACGGTCGCCGGCGAGGGCACGGCCGCACACGTGCGCAAGTACACCCATGCGACGAATGAAGGCCGGGTGCTGTCGTACCTGCCGCTGGCGCACAGTTTCGAGCGATCCTGGGTCGAGGCCGCATCGCTGGTCGACGGCAACACACGCATCTATTTCGCCGAGGCCCTGGACACCTTCCTGCAGGACCTGCAACGCGCGCGGCCGACCACCTTCATATCGGTGCCGCGGCTGTGGCTGAAGTTCCAGCAGGGGGTGCTCTCGAAGATGCCGCCGGCCAAGCTCGACCGCCTGTTGAAGCTGCCGATCGTCGGCAAGCTGGTGGGCAAGAAGGTGCGCGCGGGGCTCGGCCTGGACCAGGTGCTGCTGGCGGGCAGCGGTTCGGCGCCGATCCCTGCCGATCTGATCGCCTGGTACCGCCGCATCGGCCTGCCGTTGTACGAGGGCTACGGCATGACGGAGGACAACTCGTACTCGCACACGTCGATTCCCGGCCTTGCCGAGCCTGGACTCGTCGGCGTCGCCATGCCGGGCGTGGAGGTGAAAATCAGCGCCGAAGGGGAGGTGCTCATCAAGTCGCCGGCGCGCCTGGCCGGCTACTACAAGCGGCCGGACCTCGATGCCGAATCGTTCACCGACGACGGGTACTTCCGCACCGGCGACCTGGGCGAACTCCGCCCCGACGGACTGCTCAAGATCACCGGCCGTGCGAAGGAGCTTTTCAAGACCGCCAAGGGCAAATACATCGCACCGGCGCCGATCGAGAACCTGATCAACGCGCACCCGATGATCGAGCTGTCGTTGGTGTCCGGGGTCGGACAGCCGTCGGCCTATGCGATCGTCGTGCTGGCCGAGAGCCTGCGGCCCAGGCTCGCCGACACCGCCGTGCGCACCGAGGTGCAGGGCGCGCTGGAGCGGTTGCTCGGCGAGGTCAATGCCAGCGTCGCCGACTACGCACAACTGCGCATGATCGTCGTCGCGCCAGAGCCCTGGAGCATCGAGAACGGCTGCCTGACGCCGACGATGAAGATCAAGCGCATGCGCATCGAGGCGGCCGTCGAGCCGCAGGTCGAGCAGTGGTATTCGAAGCCGGCCAAGGTGCTGTGGGCTTGACGACCCAGGTGACGATTCGCCACGGCGGCGACCGTGTCGCGCAGGCCCTGCTGGCGCATGGGGTACCGTGCATCTACACGCTGTGCGGCGGGCACATCTCGCCCATCCTCAGTGCCGCCAAGGGGCTGGGCATCCGCATCGTCGACGTGCGCAACGAGGTCACCGCGGTCTTCGCGGCCGATGCTGCGGCGCGGCTGTCGGGCCGGCCGGGCGTGGCCGCGGTGACCGCAGGGCCGGGCATCACGAATACGATCACCGCGCTGAAGAATGCGCAGCTTGCGCAGTCGCCCCTGCTCCTGTTGGGGGGCGCGGCGCCGACCGCGTTGCAGGGCCGAGGCGCCTTGCAGGACATCGACCAGCGCCCGCTGGTCGAGCCGCACGTCAAGCGCTTCTTCAAGATCCGGCGCGTGCGCGACCTCGGCCCTGCCGTGGCCGAGGCGCTTGCGACCGCGCAGTCCGGCGTGCCCGGGCCCGTCTTCATCGAATGCCCGGTGGACCTGCTCTACGACGAGGCCAGCATCCGCGGCTGGTATGCCGATGCGGGCGGCAAGGGAACCTCCCTGCCCGACCGCGCACTGCGCTGGTACCTCCAACGCCACGTGCAGAAGATGTTCCGCGGCAGCGGCGACATGGCCCCTGTGCACGTGCGCACGGTCGTGTCGCCGCAAGCCGACGGCTCGAAGGTGGGTGCCGCCGCTGCGGCGTTGGCCAAGGCCGAACGGCCGTTGTTCGTGATCGGCAGCCAGGCCGTCGTGCAATCGAGCAGGGCCCGGGCGCTGGCCGAGGCCGTGACGACGCTCGGTGTGCCGGTCTATCTGTCCGGCATGGCCCGCGGGCTGCTCGGGCGCGACCACCCGCTGCAGATGCGCCACGCACGCCGCCATGCGCTGCGCGAGAGCGACTGCGTGCTGTTGGCCGGCGTACCGTGTGATTTCCGCCTCGATTACGGCAAGCACGTGCGACGCAGCGCGACGCTGATCGCGGCCAACCGCAGTGCCAAGGACGCGAGGCTGAACCGGCGCCCGGACATCGCGGCGATCGGCGATGCCGGCGATTTCATCCAGGCGCTCGCACGCCAGACGATCACCGCCGACGCCTCCAGGCGCCAGGCCTGGGTCGCCACGCTGGACCAGCGCGACGCGTCACGCGAAGCCGAGATCGACAGCCAGGCGGCCGCGCGCGGCGAGCATGTCAACCCGCTCGCCTTGTTGCGAATGCTCGAACGCACTGCGGGCGAGCACGCGGTCTTCGTCGCCGACGGCGGCGATTTCGTCGCCACTGCGAGCTACGTGCTGCATCCGCGCGGGCCGTTGACCTGGCTCGACCCCGGTGCGTTCGGGACATTGGGTGTCGGCGCCGGTTTCGCGCTCGGTGCGGCGACCACGCGACCGGACCGCGAAGTGTGGATCGTCTATGGCGACGGCGCCTGCGGCTATGGGCTGGTGGAGTTCGACAGCTTCGTGCGCCATGGCATCCCGGTGATCGCGGTGGTCGGCAACGACGCAGGCTGGACGCAGATCGCCCGCGAGCAGGTGAAGATGCTGCACGACGACGTGGGCACCGTGCTGGCGCGCACGGACTATCACGCGGTGGCCGCCGGCTTCGGCGCCGAGGGCCTCGTCGTGAAGACGATGGACGAGGTGCAGCCGGCGCTGGAGCGCGCGCGTGAACTTGCGCGCAACGGCCGGCCGGTGCTGGTCAACGTGTGGCTCGACAAGACGGAATTCCGCGAAGGCTCGCTTTCGATGTGAGGCCACGGCGGGCCGCTTCGGGCCGGGGTGGCGTATGCACCGACCCTCAGGGGTTTGGCAGCATGAAGCCGGCGAAGAAGGCCGCCAGTGTCTGGTGCGCCTCCAGCGGAAGCACCTGCGCGATGTACTGGTCCGGCCGCACGACGACCAGCGCGCCGCGCGTGCGGTCCACGCCACGCAGGTCGAAGATGTCGAGGCCGTTCTTCAGGTCGGGGCAGAAGACCTTCTCGTAGTCGACCAGGCCGTAGCGCCCTTTGTGCGGGCGCAGCAGCGTGGGCATCGATTCGATGGCAAGCTCGCGGTGGCTGGGCTGGAAGATCGCGCGCAGGTCGAATACGGCGTCCGGGTCCTGGCCCGGCCTCGTGAACCGGCGCACCGGCGAGTCTTCCGACGCTTCGAGAAAGCGGCACAGCGCGCGCACGCCCGACGCGTCGTCCACATGATCGTTGGCGCCGGCAAAGGCGTACAGGCGCCAGCGGCCGTCGGCCCTGCCGGCGTGGCCGAGCTGCACGACCTTGGCATCCGTGATGCGCAGCACAGGCGCGGAGTGGAATCGCGTGCCCACCTCGAAGCCGGTGGCCAGGGACTGGTGCGTGGTGTCGCCGCAGATCGCCGACAGGCTGTAGCGCGTGCCCATGCCGGCGGTGAATCGCAGGTGCTGCTCGAAGTACCGCTGGAACGCCTTCGGGTCCACGCCGCCGGTGCCACCGTCCGAGGGCTTGTCGCTGATCATCCGGGCCCACTCGCGATCGAATTCGATCAGCTGGTTGCCCACCGTCTGGCGCTCGGCCGAATAGGTGTGCAGCAGCTCTGGCGCGCACTGCCCGTGCAACACGGCGGCCAGCTTCCAGCCGAGGTTGAAGGTGTCTTGCATCGAGAAATTCATGCCCTGGCCGGCCTTCGGGCTGTGCGTGTGGCACGCATCGCCGGCGATGAACACATGCGGCAGGCGCTGGCCCACGTCGGCCTGCGGCACCTCGTCGTACTTGTCGCAGATGCGGTGGCCGATCTCGTAGACCGACCACCAGGCCACCTCCTTCGCGTCCAGCGTGTAGGGGTGCAGGATGCGCTGGGCGGCTTCGACGATCCGGTCGGCGGTGATGTTGCGGCCCGCGACACGTTCGTCCTCGCCCAGCTTGTCCATCTCCACGTACAGGCGCACCAGGTAGCCGCCCTCGCGCGGGATGATCAGCAGGTTGCCGCCGTTGGACGACTGGATCGCCACCTTGTGGCGGATATCGGGGAAGTCGGTCACCGCCAGCACGTCCATCACGCCCCACGCCTGATTGGCGGCGTCGCCCACGAGCTGGCGGCCGATGGCCTTGCGCACGGCGCTGCGCGCGCCGTCGCAGCCGACGACGTAGCGCGCCCGGATCGTTTCGGTCTGGCCGGCGTGGCCGGCGTCCACGCGCTCCAGCCGCACCGTCACCGGATGGTCGGTGGCGCCCGTGTCCACCGTCACGTCCAGCAGCCGGCGCGCATAGTGCGGCTCCAGCCGGCTCGGCGAGTTGCGCATGAAGTCCAGGTAGAAGTCATGCACCCGCGCCTGGTTCAGCACGACGTGCGGAAACTCGGACAGGCCGTCTTCCGTGTCCTGCACGCGGCCGTGGCGCACGATCTTCTCGGGCTGCTGCGTATCGGGCTTCCAGAAGGTCACCTCGTTGATCCAGCAGGCCTCCTCCATCACGCGGCCGGCAAAACCGAAGGCCTCGAACATCTCCATCGTGCGGCACGCGATGCCGTCGGCCTGGCCCAACTGCAGCGGACCGTCCTTCTGCTCGACGATGGCGGTGCGGGTGCCGGGGAACGCTGCCAGCTGCGCCGCCAACGTCAGGCCCGCGGGCCCGCAGCCGACGATCAGCACGTCGACCTGCGTCGGCACGGCGTCGTGGTGCGCGGCCGCATTCGGCGCCGCGTCGTGGATGCGGGGGTCGCCGGGCCTGAAGCCGTCCAGATGGAATTGCATCGTTTGATCTCCTGGTTGTGCGCGGTGCGGTGGGGGCGGTGGTCTCGACGGTGCAGAAATCAAGACCTGCTGTGCATGCTGATCGTAAGCATACTTATGAAATACCTGGCGACACATGGGGTTGACCCTGATGGGTGCGCGCAACGGGCACCAGCCGATGTTTTGCGGGCCCGGTTGAAGCGTCCTCGCCACCAGGTGGCGACGGCCCTGGGGCCCGACCGCAGGGCCTTTTCAGTCGTGACGACGCGCCGGCGGTGGGCCGGCCACGAAGGCGCCGCGGCGGGCCAACTGCTGAAATGGCTTCAAGCGCTGCAATGCCGCAGGAAGTCAGCCGTAGACGGGCCCAGGCGTCTGTCGCGCCGCACGGCGATCGCCAGGCGCCGGCGCGAGCGCGGCAAGCGGGTGCGCAATTCGACCAGCGTGCCCTGCGCCAGCTCGACGCCAACCGCGTGCCGCGAAACGCAGGCCAGGCCGGTGCCGGTGGCGGCCAGGCGCTTGATGGCCTCGGTGCTGCCGAGCTCGAACTCGACCTTTAGCGGCCCGAGGTGCTCGATCAGCCAGGCATCGGCGGCCTGCCGCGTGCCCGACGCCGGCTCGCGCAGGATCCACGCCGCATCGGCCAGCAGGCGTGGCGTGGCGGTGCGGCCGGCCAGTGGGTGGGTCGGCGCGGCAACGATCACGAGTTCGTCTTCCAGCCAGCGCCGCACGGTCAGGTCCGGGTGGGTCTGCGGGCCTTCGACGAAGCCGACGTCCACCTCGCGGTCGACGACCGCCTCGATCACCTTGGACGTATTGCCCACGGTCAGTTGAACCGGGCTCGTGGGATGCACGAGTTTCCAGCGGGCGATGCAGTCCGGTAGCAGGTATTCGCCGATCGTCAGGCTGGCCGCAACCCGCAGCGGCGCCCCGAGCGCCCGACTGAAAAGGCTTTGCAGCTCACCCGCTTGTTCGAGCAGCGCGATGGCGCCCGGCAGCAATGCGCGGCCGCCGTCGTTGAGGCGCAGGCGACGCCCGGCACGGTCGAACAACGGCTCGCCGAGCGTCGTTTCCAGCTCGGCGAGTGATGCACTCGCGGCCGACTGCGAACGTGCGACACGAAGCGCCGCACCGCGGGTGCTGCCCGCGCGTGCAGTGGCCACGAAGACCTCCAGCTGGCGCAGGGTCAGACGCAGCCGCGTGTCGGACAGTTGATCGGTTTTATCGCTCACGGTGAACTGGATTATCCGCTTCTGATTATCAAGTTGCAGGCTTAGGATGGTCCCGATCTGGACCCGGGAGATACAGCCTTGACCACGCATTCCAGTGCACCGCTGCACGACCCGACGGCACCACCGCTGCCCGGCGCCAAGACCGAGGTCAAGACGACCACGTGCTACATGTGCGCCTGCCGCTGCGGCATTCGAGTGCACCTGCGCGACGGCGGGACCGGCCCCGAGGTGCGCTACATCGAGGGCAACCCCGATCACCCGTTGAACAAGGGCATCCTGTGTGCCAAGGGTTCGTCCGGGATCATGAAGCAGTACAGCCCGGCGCGGCTGACCCAGCCGCTGCGGCGCAAGGTCGGCAGCGCACGCGGGGCGGGCGAGTTCGAGCCGATCTCGTGGGACGAGACGTTCGACATCCTCACGCAGCGCCTGGGGCACCTGCGCGCGACCGACCCGAAGAAGTTCGCCCTCTTCACCGGGCGCGACCAGATGCAGGCGCTCACCGGCCTGTTCGCGCGCCAGTTCGGCACGCCGAACTACGCCGCGCACGGCGGGTTCTGCTCGGTCAACATGGCGGCCGGCATGATCTACACGATCGGCGGCTCGTTCTGGGAGTTCGGCGGGCCCGACCTGGAACGTGCCAAGCTGTTCGTGATGATCGGCACCGCCGAGGACCACCACAGCAACCCGATGAAGGCGTCGCTGTCGAAGTTCAAGCGCGACGGCGGCCGGTTCGTGGCGATCAACCCGATCCGCACCGGCTACGCCGCGATCGCCGACGAGTGGATCCCCATCCGCCCCGGCACCGACGGGGCGCTGCTGATGGCGATCATCCGCGAGCTGATCGTGCTCGGCCTGTACGACCGCGACTTCGTCACGCGCTACACCAACGCCGGGCAGCTGGTGAACCAGGACGGCGCGAGCGACGAGTTCGGGCTGATGATGCGCAACCCCGACGGCGAGATCCACAACAAGCTGCGGCCGCACAACTTCTACTGGTGGGACCGCCACAGCGGCCGGCCGGTGGCCGACCACGCCGAGGGCGCCGACCCCGCGCTCTTCGGCGATTTCGTGATGCCCGACGGGCCGCAGGCAGGAACGCCCGTCAAGCCGTCGTTCCAGTTGCTCGAGGAGCGCGTGCGCGACTGCACGCCGGAGTGGGCCGAGGGCATCACGGGCATCCCGGCCGCGACGATCCGCCGCCTGGCGCACGAAATGGGCATGACCGCGCGCGACCAGACCATCGAGCTGCCGATCCCCTGGACCGACTGGTGGGGCCGCGAGCACAAGAAGGTGACGGGCAACCCGGTGGCCTTCCACGCGATGCGCGGCCTGGCCGCGCACAGCAACGGGTTCCAGACGATCCGCTCGCTCGCGATCCTGATGTCGCTGCTCGGCACGATCGACCGGCCGGGCGGGTTTCGCCACAAGGCGCCTTATCCGCGCGCCGTGCCGCCAAACGCGCGCCCGCCGAAAGGTCCGCAGTCGATCAAGCCGAACACGCCGCTCGACGCGCCGCCGCTGGGCTGGCCCGAAACGCCCGAGGACCTGTGCGTGGATGCCGACGGCGAGCCGGTGCGCATCGACAAGGGCTTCTCGTGGGAGTACCCGCTGTCGGCCCACGGCCTGATGCACAACGTCATCACCAATGCCTGGCGCGGCGACCCGTACCCGATCGACACGCTGATGATGTTCATGGCCAACATGGCCTGGAACTCCAGCATGAATACGAGCGAGACGCGGCGCATGCTGGCGGACAAGGGGCCGGGCGGCGAGTACAAGATTCCGTTCATCGTCGTCTGCGACACATTCCAGTCGGAGATGACGGCCTTTGCCGACCTGATCCTCCCGGACACGACCTACCTCGAGCGGCACGACGTGATGGGCATGCTGGACCGGCCCATCAGCGAATACGACGGCCCGTGCGATTCGGTGCGCGTGCCGGTGCTGCCGCCCCTCGGTCAGTGCCGGCCGTTCCAGGAGGTGCTGGTCGAGCTGGCGGGCCGGCTCGAGTTGCCGGCCTTCACCAACGCGGAAGGCGGCCGCAAGTACCAGGGCTACACCGACTTCATCGTCAACTACGAAACCGCGCCCGGCTCGGGCATCGGGTTCCTGACCGGCTGGCGTGGCAAGGACGGCGAGAAGTCGCTGCGTGGCGAGCCCAACCCGAAGCAGTGGGAGATGTACGCGGCCAACAATTGCGTGCACCACCACACCATGCCGATCGAGATCCAGTACATGCGCAACTGGAACCAGGGCTACATGGAGTGGGCGCAGTCCAAGGGCCTGCGGCGCGACAACGACCCGATCGTCATCCACCTGTACTCGGAGTTCATCCAGCGCTTCCGCCTTGCCGCGCAGGGCAAGGGCGATGGGCGCAAGCCGCCCGAGCGCCTGCGCCAGCGGGTCGAGCAGTTCTTCGACCCGCTGCCGTTCTGGTACGAGCCGCTCGAGGTGCAGGCGAGCGACCGCGAGGCCTTCCCGCTCGCTGCCGTGACACAACGGCCGATGGCGATGTACCACTCGTGGGATTCGCAGAACGCCTGGCTGCGCCAGATCCACGCGCACAACTACCTGCACGTCAATACGAAGACGGCGCTGGCCGCCGGCATCGGCGACGGCGACTGGATGTGGGTGGAGTCGATGTGGGGCAAGGTGCGCTGCATGTGCCGCCACAGCGAATCGGTGGAGCCGGGCACGGTGTGGACCTGGAACGCGATCGGCAAGAGCAAGGGCGCTTGGGCGCTGTCCGACGACGCCAACGAATCCGAGAAGGGTTTCCTGCTCAACCACCTGATCAGCGAGGAGTTGCCCGCCGATGCCGACGGGCGGCGCGCGTCCAACTCCGACCCCATCACCGGCCAGGCCGGCTGGTACGACGTGCGGGTGCGCATCCGCAAGGCCGATGCGTCGGAGCCGAAGCAGAGCTTCCCGCAGTTCGCCAGCGTGCCGGCGCTGCCGGGCATGGCCGCGAAGAAGCCCGGTTGGCGTGCGTGGTTCGCCGGCCGGTCCACGCCAGGAGACCAGCCATGACCCAGTTGGCCCTGGTCATCGACCTGAACGTCTGCGTCGGCTGCCATGCGTGCGTGACGAGTTGCAAGCAGTGGAACACCTCCGGCAGCGCCGGGCCGCTGGTCGACGAGCACGCCTACGGCGCCGACCCGACCGGCACCTTCTTCAACCGCGTGCAGACGTTCGAGGTGGGCGAGTTCCCGAATACGCAGACGGTGCATTTCCCGAAGAGCTGCCTGCATTGCGAGGACCCGCCGTGTGTGCCCGTGTGCCCCACCGGCGCGAGCTACAAGCGCAAGGCCGACGGCATCGTGCTCGTCGATTACGACAAGTGCATCGGCTGCAATTACTGCTCGTGGGCCTGCCCCTACGGCGTGCGGGAGCTCGACGAGCAGCGCAAGGTGATGACCAAGTGCACGCTCTGCGTCGACCGCGTGCACGACCAGGCACTGCCCGCGGCCGAACGCAAACCCGCGTGCGTGATGGCCTGCCCGACCAACGCACGGCTGTTCGGCGATGTGCACGACCCCGAGAGTGTGGTCTCGGTGGCGATCCGAGAACGTGGCGGCTACACGCTGATGCCCGAGGCAGGCACCTCGCCCGCCAACCACTACCTGCCGCGGCGCAAGAACGACAACCGCATCCATGCGGAACAGCTGGTGCGCGAGGACAACCCGCTTCGCGTCGAAGGGCGCGAGCCTGCACAAGACTACGGCGGCCCGCTCGGCGCCGACTGGGAGCATTGAGATGAGGCCACCCTGGTCGATGATCCTCTTCACCACGCTGGCCGGCGCGGCGCAGGGCCTGATGCTGGCGCTCGTCGGGCTCGACGTGGCGTCGCAGCTGGGTTCGATGGCGGCGGTGCCGCGGTCGCTCTTCGTCGCCGGGGCCGCCGCAGTGCTGCTGCTGGGCGGCGCCGGCCTCGTGGCGGCCACCTTCCACCTCGGGCACCCGCTGCGCGCGTGGCGTGCGATGTCGCAATGGCGCACGTCGTGGCTGTCGCGCGAGGTGATCGTGCTGCCGGCGTTCTTGGCCACGGTCTTCTTCTGGGGCCTCGCGCACTGGTCCGGCGCTGCGACACGCGTGCCCGGCGCGCTGGCCGCCGTGCTGGCGGTCGCGCTGTTCGTCTGCACCGGCATGATCTACGCGGCCGTGGCGGTGATCCGCGAATGGGCCAGCCCGCTGACGCCGGTCAACTTTGCGCTGCTGGGGCTGGCGTCGGGCCTGACGCTGGCGACGGTGCTGGCCGCGTTCGCCGAGCCGGCGCTGTTGCCCTGGCTGGCCGCGGCGGCGGCCGGTGCCACGGTGCTGGGCGCGATCACCCGCGGCGCAAGCACCTGGCGCAACATGACGCTGGTGCCCAAGACGACGATCCAGTCCGCGCTTGGCGTGCGCCACCCGCGAATCGTGCAGCATTCGCAGGGCGCCATGGGTGGCTCGTTCAATACACGCGAATACTTCCACGGCGCCAGCGACCCTGCGTTGACACGCCTGCGTTGGGGTGTGTCGGTCGCCGCGTTTGTCCTGCCCGCCGTGTTGCTGGCGGGTGCCGGGGCTCGGTTGCCGGCCGCATTGCTGGCGGCGCTGGCTGTGCTCCAGTATGTCGGCCTGCTCGGCGAGCGCTGGCTCTTCTTCGCCGAAGGCCAGCATCCGCAGAATCTGTATTACCAGCGCGTGGCCTGAGACGTCGCACCGCGCCGGTGTCGCAAGACTGCCGGCCGGCGGATGGCGCCGCGCGAGGGCCCGCGGCTCAGCCGTGTGTCGCCACCATGACGGCGTAGGCCTTGAAGACGGCAGTGGCCGCGCTGCCGACCTTCAGGTCCAGCGCCTCCACGCCTTCGTTCGTGACGCTGCACGTCACGGCGGCACCGCCGGGCAAGGTGAGCACCACGATCGACGACACGGCGCCGGCTTCGACACGCGACACCGTGCCCGCGAGCTGGTTGCGTGCCGACAGTTGCCAGCCTGCAAAGTCGGTCACCAGCACGATGGCCGAGGCCTTGATCAGCGCCAGCGCCTCCTGGCCCTTCTTCAGCTTCAGTCGCTTGGCGGCGGCGCTGGTCATCGTGGCCGTGATCTCGTCGCCGGACTTGAGTGCCAGCGTCACCTCGGCCGACACGGGGCCGACCGAGAGTGCGCTCACGATGCCCGCGAACTGGTTGCGTGCGGTCGTCTTCATCGACATTCTCCTGAGCAGCCCGTGCAGGGCCGGCATGTGGGCCAGGCGTGATTCCTGCTCGCGCAGGAAGGCCTGGTGGTCGTGTTGCAGCGTTCGCCATGCGTCGAGCAGGCCGCGGGCGGCGTCGGTCAGCCGCGTGCCGCCCCCGCCCGCACCACCGGTCGCCGTGTCGAGCAGCGGCTCCTGCGCGAGGTTGCAGGCGGCATCGAGCAGCAGCCATGCGCCCTTGTAGCTGAGCCCCGCGGTGCGCGCGGCACGGTTGATCGAACCGGTGTGCTCCAGCGCCTCGAGCAGGCCGAAGAACCGTGCGTCGAGACGCCCGGCGAGCTTGAGTTCGGCGCTGATCAGCCGGCCTTCGCTCACGCCTTCATTCCATCAGGGCAACGGTCTTGACCTGCGCCCAGACAGCGTGGCCCGGCGCGAGCGCGAGCGCGTGGGCAGAGCGTCGAGTCAGCCGTGCCATCACCGGCGTCCCGCCGATACGCACGCGTACCAGCGTCAAGGCGGCATGCTCGTCGTCCGCGAGCGCTTCCACCGTGCCTTGCATCTGGTTGCCGATGCTGGTGTCGGTCTGCGGCGCGAGCGTGAGGCTGACGTCGCGCGCGAGCATGCGCACCCGCACCGCGCGCCCCACCGCGTGGCCGCGGTCGCGTGCCCACAGACTGAAATCCCCATGCCGGCCCGGGCCACCATCGCCGACCTGCAGGCGCGCGAGCTGCCACGTGGTGTCGCGTTCGGCCACGACCGCGTCGAGCACGACGCCGGCGCTTTCGCCGCGCGCGGTGGGCAGGTCCAGCCTTGCCAAGAGGTCCGGCAGCGGGCCCTGCGCCACGGCGCGGCCGGCGTCCATGACGACCAGATGACTCGCCAGTTGCGCGACCTCGTCGACCGAGTGGCTCACGTAGACGACGGGAATCTCCAATGTCTCGTGCAGGCGGGTCAGGTACGGCAGGACTTCGGCCTTGCGCGCGGCATCCAGTGCGGCCAGCGGTTCGTCCATCAGCAACAGCCGCGGGCTCGTCGCGAGGGCGCGCGCGATGGCGACACGCTGGCGCTCGCCGCCCGACAGCGTGTCCGGGCGACGCGGCATCAACGCGCCGATGTCCAGCAACTGTTCCACGGCTGCCATGTCGACACGCTGCGCGCCGGCCTCGACGCGGCGGCGCCCGAACTCGATATTGCGCCGCACGTCCAGGTGCGGGAAAAGCGCCGCCTCCTGGATCACGTAGCCGAGCGGGCGGTGGTGCGCGGGTACGAAGGTGCGGGCGGCGTCGTCTTGCCAGACCTCGCGACCGACTGCGATGCGGCCCGATGCACGCTCCAGCCCGGCCAACGCGCGCAGCACCGTCGTCTTGCCACAGCCCGACGGGCCGACCAATGCGCTCACGCCGCGCGCGGGCAGCGAGAGCGCGATGTCGAGCGTGAAACCCGGGCGCTGCAGGTGGAGCGCAGCTTCGATCACGGCGCGCGACCCTGCGTGCCATCGTGCTCATCGGCGCCGACGGCGCGCGCTGGCCGGTTGACGGCATACAGCGCCACCAAGACCACGAGCGCAAAGGCCACCAGGCCGGCGGCCAGCCGGTGGGCATCGTCGAAGGCAGCGGCCTCGACATGGTCATACACCGCCACCGAGAGCACGCGTGTCGAGCCGGGGATGTTGCCGCCGATCATCAGCACCACGCCGAACTCGCCGACCGTGTGCGCGAAGCCCAGTACGCTGGCCGTGAGCAAGCCCGGCCGCGCGAGCGGCAGCGCGACGCTGAAGAAGCGGTCCCAGGGACCGGCGCGCAGGGTCGCGGCGGCCTCCAGCATGCGCTCGGGGATGGCCTCGAACGCCTGCTGCAGCGGCTGCACCACGAAGGGCATCGAGTACAGCACCGACGCCACCACGAGGCCGGCAAACGTGAACGGCAGCCGGCCGAGGCCGAGCGACTGGGTCAATTGGCCGACCGGGCCTTGCGGCCCCATCAGCAGCAGCAGGTAGAAGCCGATCACCGTCGGCGGCAGGACCAGCGGCATGGCGACCAGCGATGCGGCCACGGGCTTGAACACCGAGCGCGTGCGCGCCAGCCACCAGGCCAGCGGCGTGCCGGCGATCAGCAGCAGCACCGTGGTCAAGCCGGCCAGTTGCGCGGTCAGGCGGATCGCGGTCCAGTCGTCGGGCGTCATCGCGGGCGCCTCACGGCCCGTAGCCGTAGGCGCGGATCAGGTCGCGCACCGGCTCGGTTTTCAGGTAGGCCAGCAGCGCCACAGCGGCCGGGTTGGTGCGGCCGACATTCAGCAGCGCGGCGTCCTGCCGGATCTCGCCGTAGAGGTGGCCCGGGACCCGCCAGACCGAGCCCACCAACTGCTTGCCGGGCACGCTTACCTGGGACAGCGCCACGAAACCGAGTTCGGCATTGCCCGTGCTGACGAACTGGTAGGTCTGGCCGATGCTCTCTGCCGTCACGAGCCTGGGCGCCAGCTTCTCTGCCAGCCGCAAGGACTGCAGCGTGGCCAGGGCCGCGGCACCGTAGGGCGCGGTCCTCGGATTGGCGATGGCCAGGTGCGTGTACCGGCCGGACGCCAGCACGGCCCCCTGGTCGTCCACGAGGCCGGGCCGTGCGCTCCAGAGCACCAGCTGGCCGATCGCATAGGTGAAGGTGCTTCCGGCGACCGCATGGCCGGCTTCCACCAGGCGCCGCGGTGTCGATTCGTCGGCGGCGAGCAGCACGTCGAACGGCGCGCCGGCGGCGATCTGGGCGTAGAACTTGCCGGTTGCGCCCGACGAGACTGCAAGCGTGTGCCCCGTGGCGGCGCCGAAGCCTGCGCCGATGCGGGCCAGCGGCCCGGCAAAGTTGGCGGCGACGGCCACACGCACCTCGCCCGCATGGGCTGAATGCGAAACGCAAAGCGCCAGCAGCAACAACGATCGACGGAGTGCGGGCAACTGGGGGCCTCCACGCGTGCGGCATCGCGCCGCACGCCAAAGGCACCAGTCTACGGCAAAGGTTTATGTAGTGGACTACATAACGTGAGCTGCAACCCGCACCCGGATGTCAGAGACCGAAGGCGAACAGCTTCTTCGGCCCGAAGCCGGTGAAGGTGCCGCTGCCCCAGAACACCATGCCGTCGGCGATCGATGGGCCCGCGTTGCACGGCCCGCCACTGTCGAAGGACCACAGCGGCGCGCCGGTTTGAGCGTGCAGCGCGTACATCGTGCCGGCGCCGGGGGCCAGGTTGCAGCCGAATACGACCTGGTTGGCCAGGCTCACCGCGGCCTCGGCGCGACTGCCCATCGGGTCCTTGGTCGTCCACAGCACGCTGCCCGTGGCCGCATCGAGCGCGGCCCATCCGCCGGCCGTGGTGGTGGTGCCGTCCTTCAGAAGCCAGGGCTGGGCGCCGACACCTCCACCGTTCGTCGAGGGCCCGCTGTTCGCCGCCGCCACGAAGATGCGCCGACCGTCGGTGGCCGAGCCCCACTGCAGGCCGCCCGTCACGCCACCTGGCGCCACCTGGCGTGCCCAGACGAGCTTGCCGTCGTCTGCCCGGAAGGTCCAGAACATGCCGCTCTTCTGGCCTGCGCCGACGAGGCTGGTGTCCTTGTCGTTGCCGTTGGCCGAGAACAGGATCGGCCCCTGCGCGAAGTCGTAGTCCGGGCCCGCGGTCGCCGGATTGCCGTTCGGGCAGTTGCCGAAGACGCCGGGGAAGAACGGTCCGGGGGACACGACGAAGGCCCCCGGCACGTTGAGCCCGCAGGCCACGCTCCACGTGTCCCACGGCATGCCGCGGCCGGCCCAGTTGATCCGGCCGGTGGACAAGTCCATCGCGATGATGGAGTCGAAGTGGTTGTCCGCGCTCATGCAGGCGGCCGCGCTGGCGCCGCCCGCAAGACAGTCGAGCACGACCTGCGGCACCGCATAGTTGTTGCCGGTGGAGACATAGACCTGATTGCGTTGAAGGTCGACCGCGCTGGTGCTGCCCCAGACGGCCCCGCCGAAATAACCCGGCGGCACGGTGTAGCTCTTCCATCGGATGGCACCGGTGGCGACATCCAGCGCGACGACGCTGCCGCGGAACCTCCACGCCCAGTACGCGGGCGGCACGAACGCCGCGACGAGTTCCTCGTTCGACGCCACGCCGACGATCGCGACGCCGTTGGCAACGACCGCGGACTGCGTCACGAAGGACAGCTCGGTGTTGTCGACCTGCGTGGTCCAAAGCGGCGCGCCGGTGTGTTTGTCGACGGCGAAGACACGCGCCGCCTGCGGATTCGGCTGCCCCAATTGGGCACCGAGGAACTTGCCGCTCTGGTTGCCAAGGATCAGCGCGTTGCCGGCGATGGCGGGCGTGGCGCGTGCGAAGTCGCCCGCGATGCCGGTGTAGTTCGCGACCGGGTTCTTCCAGACGACCGCCCCGGTGGTCTTGTTCACCTTGTACAGGAAGCCCGCGGAGTCGGGGAAGTACAGGAAGTCGCCCTCGACCGCCGGGTTGGCCGTCACGTCGCCACTGGTATCGATGCTCCACCGCAGCGTCATGCGGCGCACGTTGCCGGGATTGATGAGTTTCTCGTCGGGCTGGAAGCGTGAGTTGCGCAGGTCGTGGCCGGCCGATAGCCAATCTGCGGCGTTGGCGGGTGCCATGGCACCCAGCGTGGCCGCGAGCGCGGTCGTCAATGCGGCCGTCAATGCTGCTGCGCGTGCGGCACGCGCGGTCGTCGTTCGGATGGTCATGTCTGCGGTCCTCATTGCGGGTTGTGAACGAGGAAGCGGCCGGCACGCAGGGTGTGTCGGGCACTTCCGGCCGTCTTCGATGACCGGGCGGGTGGGAATGCCGCAGCGTCTCGCCTGCTTCGGTCTGAAGCCTTGTCGGCGGCGCTCTTCCCTGAGAGGCCTGGCGGTGCGCCGGCCGCCAACTGGGCCCGGAACGCCGAGGTTTCTCGGCCGTGAAACTGGCCGTCAGGCGCCAGGATCACGACCTTCGCTGCTGCTTGCAGTGGTGGTTGAGTGTTGACCCGCCGGTGCCGCGCCACAAGCCGGTGGACACCCGTTTCGGGGGGCGTACAAACCCGTCGGGAGAACGGACATCGTTTGTAAAAGCCATCCAAGTAGATGGTGATAGGATGGCGAATGCCCGTTCGAACGACCGCCACGGCGGCCAAACCTGCCGACGAGAAAATCACCATCAATCTGGGTTGTGTGGATCTGGGTCAGATCGACCTGCTCGTGCAGGACGGCTTCTACGCCAACCGCTCCGACCTGATCCGCACGGCCATCCGCAACCAACTCGGGCGACACGCTGACGTAGTGCAACAGGCCACTTCACGCAAGTCGCTCGTGCTCGGTATTCATCATTTCACTGCTTCCGATTTGCGTGCCGCCAAGGCAGCCGGCCAAAAGCTGCAGATCCGCGTGCTGGGACTGGCGTCCATTGCGCCCGATGTGACGCCAGAGCTGGCGCTGTCGACGATCGAATCGCTGGTGGTGCTGGGTGCCTTGCACGCCAGCCCCGCCGTGAAGGCGGCGCTGAAGCGCCGCATCAGCTGAATGCCTTAACAGGAAACGCACATGAAACTCGACTTTGCGCGCTTGATGCAAAAGGCCGGCGACCTCACGCGGGCCGGAAGCCTTCGAGAGGCCACTGCGGCGATCCAGGCCGCGCTGCGAGGCCGCTCCGACGGTCACACCGCGCGCGCTGGCGCGACCCCTGCAGCCGACGGTTCCGAAGCCGACATCGTCGACATCGACGCACGTGTGGTCGACGCGCCCGGCATCGCGCCGGCCGACGGTGTCGTGCCAACGTCAGAAGGGCAATTTCTCGTCGGCAGCCACACCGGCAAACATGGCACCCGCGAGTACAAACTCTTTGTGCCTGCATTGGCGGCCGGGCGCACCGCGCCGCTGGTGGTGATGTTGCACGGGTGCACGCAGGACCCCGACGACTTTGCCGCTGGCACCCGCATGAACGAAGCGGCCCGGGAGCGCGGCCTGTTCGTGCTGTATCCAGCGCAGACACAGAGTGCAAACCCGGCGCGATGCTGGAACTGGTTCAAGCACAACCACCAGGCGCGCGACCGCGGCGAACCCGCGCTGCTGGCCGACATGACACGCGAGGTGATCGCGAGACATGCCGTCGACCCGCGCCGGGTCTATGTCGCGGGCCTGTCGGCGGGGGGTGCGATGGCGGCGATCCTGGGCGAGGCGTATCCCGACGTCTTTGCCGCGGTGGCCGTCCATTCGGGTTTGCCGGTCGGCGCCGCGACCGACGTCACCTCCGCGATGGCGGCGATGAAGCGTGGAGCCACACCACGCGGTGCCGCGGTCGCGCGGCCGCCGGTGATCGTATTCCACGGCGACCAGGACAGCACGGTGCATCCGGTCAATGGCGAGCACGTGGCGAAGGCGCACGGGCCGAAGGATGCGCCTCAGGTCGACCGCCGCAGTGGGCAAGGTGGGCGGGACCATACGCAGCACGTGTACCGCGACGAAGCCGGCCGCATCGTGTCCGAGCACTGGGTGCTGCACGGCACCGGCCACGCGTGGTCGGGCGGCAGTCCGCAGGGGTCTTACACCGACCCCGCGGGCGCGGATGCGACGAAGGAGATGCTTCGATTCTTCGAAGCCGTCGACACGCCTATGGGGGCCTGAGGCCCACCCGGCCGCGGCGGTGCACCCGCCGTGGCGCCGCTGCAGGCGCCGGGTTCTCCGAATCGTCATGGCCGCGTCAACGTCCTGTCACTGCATGCCGCCAGCATGGCTGCATGGACATGAACGAATCGGACCTCCTGGACTCCTCGGCGCTCGGTGGACCCCACAGCGAATACGACGTCGTCACCGGCGGGCGGCACCGCCAGGCGCCGCCCGCCCGTCGCGAGGGCCGGCTCGAGGCCGTGTGGGCGCGGCATGCCGACGAGGTGTTGGCCGCGCAGCAACTCCGGTATCGGGTCTTCGCCGATGAGATGGGTGCACGGCTGTCGCCGCCGGCAGGCACGCCGGGCGGGCTGGACGTCGACAAATTCGATGCCCATTGCGAGCACCTGATCGTGCGCACGACGGGCACGGCAGACGTGCCCTCACGGGTGGTCGGCACGTACCGCGTGCTGCCTCCCGCCGCCGCCGCCCGTGTCGGCAGCTTGTACATCGACGCAGAGTTCGACCTTTTCCGATTGCAGGCGTTGCGCCCGCGGATCACCGAACTCGGCCGATCGTGTATCGACGCCGATTGGCGCACGGGCGGCGTCGTGTTGATGCTCTGGACGAGCCTGGGTGAATTCATGCACCGCAACAACCTGAGTCTGATGGTGGGTTGCGCCAGCATCTCGATGCACGATGGTGGCCATTACGCCGCAAGTCTCTGGGCCCGCCTGCGACACCAGCACCTGGTTCGCGATGAGCGACGTGTCGATCCCATGCTTGCACTTCCTTTGGACCGGCTGCGCCAGGATCTCGATGCGGAACCTCCGGCGCTGGTCAAGGGATACCTCAAATGTGGCGCGCAATTGCTGGGCGCCCCGGCCTGGGATCCCGACTTCGGCACTGCCGATCTGCCGATGATGCTCGACCTCGCCGACCTGCCCGCGTCCTATCGGCGCCGCTTCGTCGCCTTCTGACGCAGCGTCGGTGGGCGGCTGCGGGCGGGCTTGCCCCCAGCGGGGTGCAGGAACGTCGGTGTCTTTGCCAGCGGTGCCAGGGCACGATCGCAATTGGCGAGCGCGAAGGGGTGCCTTGCAGCAATCCAGCCGAGCGCAAACCAGGCCGCTGGCTCGCGCTCGGTGCGGCTCGCGAAGTGGGCGCGGGCGGTCAGCAGGTCGGTGTATTCGCCGAGCGCGTCCTGTGCGGCGCGGACGTCGGCGAGATAGCGCGCTGCCCGGCGGGGCGGGAGCAGCGACAGGCAGAACTCGATGCCGTAGCGCAGGCGTTTGACGCGCTTGCGCACACGGTGCTGGTCCGGTTCGCCGAGGTCACCGAATCGGCGCGCGTCGCGTGCGATCTGGCGTTGCAGGCGGCGAAGTTGACTGCGCAGATCGGTGGACAGCGCGGCCGCCCCTGGCGGCGCGGCCTCCGGTGCGTTCGCCGCAACTGGCGTGGTTGCCGGCGCGTGCAGCCAGGCCAGCACCTCGAGCCACAGCAGGGTGGCACTGGTTTCGCGCAGCGCAGCGCCGGCCCGTGCGGCCGCGGTATCGTCCGGCACGCTGGCGAGCGTCGGTGGCGCCCCCGCGGCGGCGAGCGCGGGCCACAGTGTCTTGCGAAGCACGTCGACGTCCCTGGTGCAGCCCAGCGCACCGAACAGCGACGCCAGCGATGTCTGCCATGCGGTCACTTCGGCCGCCACCAGCGAGGGATCGAGCGCGCCGAAATCGCGCAGCGCCGTTCGCATGCGCCGCAGGCCGATTCGGCATTGATGCACCTGCTCGGGTGCTGCCGGCGAGTCGTCCCGATCGGCGAGTTCGGCGGCATTCGCCAGGGCCTGATGGAGCGAGACCGACACCATCGCGCGCAGCGCGACGGCGCCCGTCATCGCAGGGGCCAGCGCCGGGTCGACCGCCCGAGCGGCCGGCACCTCGGTGATCCCGCGTGCCAGTCGGTCGCCGCGTTCGGCCTTGGTGCGGATATC
>JAHECD010000227.1 GCA_024641945.1 Rubrivivax sp.
GCAGCACGCCGTGGTTGGGGATGCCGATGATGTCGCCGGCATAGGCCTCGTCGAGCAGTTCGCGCCGCTGGCTCAGGAACGACACCACCGAGTTCGGCCGCAGTTCCTTTCCCGAGCGCGTGACCTTCAACCGCATGCCGCGCTCGAAGTGGCCCGAGGCCACGCGCAGGAACGCGATGCGGTCGCGGTGCGCCGGGTCCATGTTGGCCTGGATCTTGAAGACGACGCCGGTGAACTTGGGTTCGTCGGGCTGCACGACGCGCTGCACGGCGGCGCGTTCGTTCGGCGCCGGCGCCAGATCGACGAGCGCGTCGAGTACCTCGCGCACGCCGAAGTTGTTGACCGCCGAGCCGAAGAACATCGGCGTCTGGTGGCCGGCCAGGAAGGCATGTGGCTCGAACGCCGGCGCGGCATCCGTGAGCAGGTCGATCTCGCCCTTGGCCTGGTCCCACTGCATGCCGAAGCGCTGCGCGTAGGCGGGGTTGGCGAGGCCGTCGAGGATCTCGTCGCCGCCTTCTTCACCGTCCCGGCGGGCGCGGTCCTCGCCGGGGCTGAAGACGCGCATCTGCTTCTCGCGCAGGTCCATCACGCCATGGAACGCCTTGCCCATGCCCACCGGCCAGGTGAATGGGACGACCTCCATGCCGAGCTCGCGCTCGATCTCGTCCATCAGGTCGAGCGGATCCTTCACCTCGCGGTCCATCTTGTTGACGAACGTCAGGATCGGCGTATGGCGCGCGCGGCACACCTGCAGCAGGCGGCGCGTCTGCGGCTCGACGCCGTTGGCCGCGTCGATCACCATCAGCGCGGCGTCCACAGCGGTGAGCACGCGGTAGGTGTCTTCGCTGAAATCCTGGTGGCCGGGTGTGTCGAGCAGGTTGATCACGCAGTCGCGGTATTCCATCTGCATCACCGACGACGCCACCGAGATGCCTCGTTGCTTCTCGATCTCCATCCAGTCGCTGGTGGCGTGGCGCGAGGCCTTGCGCGCCTTCACCGAGCCGGCGATCTGGATCGCACCGGAGAACAGCAGCAGCTTCTCGGTCAGCGTCGTCTTGCCCGCGTCGGGGTGGCTGATGATGGCGAAGGTGCGCCGGCGGCGGACCTGGTTCTGGATCTCGGTGGACATCGGGGACCTTGGGGCAGGCATTGCGGCCGGCGCGGCACGGTCGACGCGACGGCAGGCAAAGCCTGCGATTATCCGGCCCGGCGGCCGCGCGGGCCTGCCAAGGGAGATGGCCGGATGCCCGAGTTGCCCGATATCACCGTCTATGTCGAATCGCTGGACGCCAAGGTGCGTGGGGACCGGCTGCAAAGAATCCGCCTGCCGAGCCCGTTCGTGCTGCGCACCGCGGTGCCGCCGATCGCGAGCGCCGAAGGCAGGCGCGTGGACGGGGTCGAGCGCCTGGGCAAGCGCATCGTGCTCGCGCTCGAGGGCGAATGTTTCCTCGTGATCCACCTGATGATCGCCGGCCGGCTGCAATGGCGGCCCGCGGGCGCCAAGCCGCCGGGCAAGGGGCCGCTGGCGATCTTCGAGTTCGGTGCCGGTTCGCTCGTGCTCACGGAGGCCGGCACGAAGCGGCGCGCGTCGTTGCACTTCGTGCAGGGCCGCGAGGCGCTTGCGGCGATGGACCCCGGTGGCATCGACGTGATGGCGTGCGACGAGGCGGACTTCGCGCAGCGCCTGACGGTGGAGAACCACACGCTCAAGCGCACGCTGACCGACCCACGCCTGTTCAGCGGCATCGGCAACGCCTATTCGGACGAGATCCTGCACCACGCGCGGCTGTCGCCCCTGGCTCTGAGCCGCTCCTTGTCGGCGGAGGCCGCCGGGCGGTTGCTCGCCGCCACGCGATCGGTGCTCGACGGGTGGACGCGGCGCCTGCGCGGCGAAGCCGCGGCCCATGGGGGCTGGCCCGACAAGGTGACCGCGTTCCGCCCCGAGATGGCCGTGCACGGCCGCTACGGTCAGCCCTGCCCCGTCTGCGGCGCACCGGTGCAGCGCATCGTGCATGCCGAAAACGAGACCAACTACTGCGCGCGCTGCCAGACCGGCGGCAAGCTGCTGGCCGACCGCGCGCTGTCGCGCCTGCTGAAGGCGAGCTGGCCGAAGCATGTGGACGACCTGGGCTGAGCGCTGTGCCCACGTGGCTTGTCGCGCCTTGGACGGGTCCTCGTCCAGGAGGGGCCGGATGAGTCCGATGTTTCGTGCAAATCTGCGGCTGTGCCAGCCCTGTACCGTCTACCTTGCCGACGCACAGGTCTCGGGTCGCGGCGCGGTGCAGGACTGCGCCCGTGGTGACGCCACGGCGAATGCGCGCCTGATGATGCTCAGCGCCGTGCAGTCGCGGCAGCGACTGGCGCCCGGTCGGACGAGGTCTTCCACCCGCAGACGATTCCGGCTTGCCCAGCAACGCAGATCTTGGAGGCGCTGCGCCGTCAGCGGCCCGAGTTTGCCTACCGTGAAACCATGCTCGATCCGAGCAACCCGCGTGACCGTGCGATGTCGTGGGAGGCCGATGTCATTGCGAGGCGCCACCGTGCAGC
>JAHECD010000044.1 GCA_024641945.1 Rubrivivax sp.
GCCGCTGGCCCGCGTGCAGCTCGACGTGCCGGCGCCCCGCGACGGCGTGATCCAGGCCGTGGACACACGTGCCGTGGGGCTGGCGATCGTGGCGCTCGGTGGCGGGCGGCAGCGCCCAGGCGACCGCATCGACCCGGCGGTCGGGCTGTCGCACCTGCGGCCGGTCGGCACGCGGGTGACGGCCGGCGAGACGCTGGGCCGGGTGCACGCCGCCACACGCGCCGACGCCGAGGTGGCAGCGGCAGCCCTGCTGTCGGCTCTGTCGCTCGGTGACGAAGGCGTGTCCCCGGCCGCGCTGGTGCACGAGGTGCTGGGCGGCGCGCCATGAGCGTGGTCGTCAAGGTTTGCTGCATCGCCAGCATGGACGAGGCGCGACAGGCCATCGACGCCGGCGCGGGCGCGCTCGGGCTGGTCTCCGCGATGCCGAGCGGGCCGGGTGTGATCGGCGACGCCCTCATCGCGCAGATCGCGGCCGCCGTGGCGCCGCCGACGCAGACGTTCCTGCTCACCGCGCGTACCGACGCCATGTCGATCGCCTCGCAGCATGCGGCGGCGCGCACGACCACGCTGCAACTCGTCGACCACGTGCCGCACGACGAGCTGCGCCAGCTTCGTGCGCTGTGCCCGGGCGTGCACCTGGTGCAGGTGATCCATGTCACGGGCGAGGCCGCGCTGAACGAGGCGCGGGCCGCGGCGGCGTTCGTCGATGCGCTGCTGCTCGACAGTGGCAACCCCGCAGGGGCCGTCAAGCAGCTGGGGGGCACCGGCCGCACGCACGACTGGCGCGTGAGCCGGCGCATCCGTGACGCGGTGGCGCCCCGACCGGTCTTCCTGGCCGGGGGGCTGCACGCGGGCAACGTGGCAGCGGCGATCGCTGCCGTGCAGCCGTATGGGATCGACCTGTGCAGCCGGGTGCGCACCGATGGCCGGCTCGACGCGGACAAACTGCGCACGTTCATGCAGGTCGTGGCGGCCGCGGGCTGACCACCGCGCGCGCCCGCCGGTCCGGGGTCACCGGCGTGTCAGGGCGTCACCCTAAAATCTCGGGTTATCCCTGCGCGGCAGCCCGGCCCTGCCGGTTTGCCTCGTCCTGAGCCCGCCCTCCACACCGCCCTTTGCCCGGCGCCGCCCGATGTCCCAGTCCGCCCCCACCACGCTCACCGCCCTGTCCCCGCTCGACGGCCGCTATGCCGGGAAGGTGGCACCGCTTCGCCCGCTGCTGTCTGAGTTCGGGCTGATGCACCGCCGCGTGCAGGTGGAAGTGGAATGGTTCATCGCGCTGTCGGACGCCGGCTTCGACGAGTTCCGGCCGCTCAGCGAAGCCTCGCGCGGGTTGCTGCGCGGGCTGGTGGTGCGCTTCTCGCAGGCCGACGCACAGGCGATCAAGGACATCGAGAAGACCACCAACCACGACGTGAAGGCGGTCGAATACTGGCTCAAGGGCCGCTTCGACGGCCAGGCCGAACTGTCTGCGGCCGGCGAGTTCGTGCACTTCGCCTGCACGAGCGAGGACATCAACAACACCAGCCACGCCCTGATGCTCAGGGCTGCGCGCGCCGAGGTCATGCTGCCGGCGCTGGACCGCCTGCTCGAGCGCCTGGGCACGATGGCACACACCATGGCCGCGCTGCCGATGCTGAGCCGAACGCACGGCCAGACCGCGAGCCCGACGACCGTGGGCAAGGAGGTGGCCAACGTCGCGGCGCGCCTCAAGGCCGCACGCGCCACGATCGCCGGCGTGCCGCTGCTGGCCAAGATGAACGGCGCGGTGGGCAACTACAACGCCCACCTCGCGGCCTACCCCATGTTCGACTGGGAGGCCTTTTCACGCCGCGTCGTCGAGCAGCAGCTCGGCCTGACGCTGAACCCGTACACGATCCAGATCGAGCCGCACGACTATATGGCCGAGCTGTTCGACGCCATGGCACGCGCCAATACGATCCTGATCGACTGGTCGCGCGATGTCTGGGGCTATATCTCGCTGGGTTATTTCCGCCAGCGTACGAAGGCCGGCGAAGTCGGCTCGAGCACGATGCCGCACAAGGTGAACCCGATCGACTTCGAGAACGCCGAGGGCAACTACGGACTGGCCAACGCACTGCTCGGCCATCTGAGCCACAAGCTGCCGGTGAGCCGCTGGCAGCGTGACCTGACCGACAGCACGGTGTTGCGCAACATGGGCGTGGCGCTGGGCTACACGCTGCTGGCGCACGAGAGCCTGCTGCGCGGGCTGGAGAAGCTGCAGGTGGACGAGGTGCGCATCGCCGCCGACCTCGACGGCGCATGGGAGGTGCTGGCCGAAGCGGTGCAGACCGTCATGCGCCGGCACGGCCTGCCGGAACCCTACGAGCAGCTCAAGGCCTTCACGCGCGACAAGCCGATGTCGCGCGAACTGATGCAGGGTTTCATCGCCGGCCTGGCGCTGCCCGCCGAGGACAAGCAGCGACTGATCGAGATGACACCCGCCAGCTACACCGGCCTGGCCGCGGCGCTCGCACGGAGGTGGGCATGAGCTTCATCGACCGCCTTCGCGCCGCCGAGGGCCACAACGAGTCGATGCTGTGTGTCGGCCTGGACCCGGAGCCGATGCGCTTTCCCGCCGGGTGGCGGGGCGATGCGAACCGCATCTTCGACTTCTGCGCCGGCATCGTCGACGCGACGAAAGACCTGGTCATCGCCTTCAAGCCGCAGATCGCGTACTTCGCGGCGGCACGCGCGGAGGCCCAGCTCGAGAAGCTGATGGAGCACATCCGGCGCGTCGCGCCCGAGGTGCCGGTCATCCTGGACGCCAAGCGCGGTGACATCGGCGCGACGGCGCAGCAGTACGCACGCGAGGTCTTCGAGCGTTACGGCGCCGATGCCGTGACGCTGTCGCCGTTCATGGGCTTCGACTCCATCGAGCCGTACCTCGCCTACGAAGGCAAGGGCGTGATCCTGCTGTGCCGCACGTCCAACCCCGGCGGCGACGACCTGCAGGCGCAGCGCCTCGACGACGGGCAACGGGTCTTCGAGCGCATTGCGCAACTCGCCGCCGGGCCCTGGAACCGCAATGGCCAGGTCGGCCTGGTCGTGGGGGCGACGTACCCGGCCGAAGTGGCCCGTGTGCGCGAGCTCGCGCCGACGCTGCCCCTGCTGATCCCAGGCATCGGCGCGCAAGGCGGCGATGCCGAGGCCACCGTGCGCGCCGGCTGGCGCGGGGGCGCGGATGGCACCACCGGCCCGATCATCGTGAGTTCTTCGCGTGCGGTGCTGTACGCTGGCCCCGGTGCCGACTTTGCGGACGCCGCGCGTGCAGTGGCCGACACCACCCGACGGCAGCTCAACGCCGCCCGCCGGCCCGACTGATCCTGCGGGCGCGGACGGGCGGATGTGCGCCGGCGGCGCGACAGACGACCGACACTGACCACCGCCCACCGCGCCCATCGCCGACCCCGCCTCCGATGCCCGACACCGAAACCGAAGAAGCCGCCATGCCGGTGCCTCGTGCGCCGGACCCGCTGGCGGCCGTGCGGGCGCTGGCCGCGCGGCGCTTCTTCGGCATCGGCGCCGGGGTGGCCGCCGCGTCGGCCGCCGTCTTCACGATCCTGCCGTTCGACCTGCCCGAAGGCCGCCGCCCATTCCTCGTCGCGGTGTACCTGGTCTATGCGGGGCTGGCGCTGCTGGCCGGCCGACTGGGGCTGGCGCGCATCGGGTTCGTTACCGGCCTGATGGCCATTGCGGCCACCGTGGCCGTGAGCGGCGGCGTGGTGCTGGCGGGCTTCGGGGTCGAAGCGCCGGCACTCGGTTTCCTGGGCCTGATATCGCTGCTCACCGTGGCCGTGTCACCGATGGTCGTGGCGACCGGCGTGGCCCTGCTGTCGGCGGCACTGACCGCGTTGATCGCATGGGCCGACTGGCAGGGCCTGCTGCGTACCGCCGCCACGCCTGCCGGTGACGTGCTGCTGCTGCACCTGTTGCTGCAATGGCTGCTCATCGGTGGTGGGCTGGCCGGCGGCGCACTGCTGTCGCGGCTGGTGGCGCGCCATGTCCTCGCGGCCGAAGAACGCGAGCAACGCTTTCGCGGCCTGCTGGCGGTGGCCGCCGACGCCTACTGGGAACTCGATTCAGGGTACCGGCTCGTCGCACTGTCGTACCCGTCGCGTCGCGGCGGTGCGCCGCGGACGGCGGACGCCACCCTGCTCGGGCGCGTGCCCTGGGACCAGCCGCGACTGGCGATCGACCCCGACACGCAGGATCTGCTGCAGGCCAACCTGGAGGCGCGCGCACCGTTCCGCGGCCTGCCGATGCAATGGGTGACGACGGCCGGAGACATGGTGCACGTGGTAGTCAGCGGCGAACCGCGCGTGAACGCACGCGGCATCTTCCGCGGCTACTGGGGCGTGGCGCGGGATGTCAGCGCCGACGTCTCGGCACGTCACGCGCTGGCCGCCACGGAAGAGCGTTACCAGGACCTGTTCGAGCACATCCCGACTCCGCTGTTGCTGCACCGCGGCGGGCGCATCGTCGATGCCAACCCTGCTGCGCAGGCGCTGCTCGCGCCCGATGTCGCCGCGAGCATGGCGGGCCTCGACTTCGCATCGTTTTTCGAGGGTGGCGATTCGCGCGAGCGCGCACGCCGCCGCCTCGAGGAAATCGAGACACTGCCGTTGGGCAAGGCCCTGCCGGTCACCGACTACCGGCTCGTCAGCCGCACCGGACGGCGCATCTCGGTGCGCGCCACCGCGGTTCGGGTCGCCGCGCCCGGGGGGTCCGCAACGCTGTCGATCCTGCTCGACGACACGGAGCGCCGCGCCGCCGAGGACGCGGTGCGCCGTTCCGAGACGATGCTGTCCAACCTGGTGGCCACGATCCCGGACGCGATCGCGCTGACCGACCTGACCACCGGGCGCTACGCGATGGTCAACCAGACCTTCGAGCGCGTGACCGGGTTCGCGGCCGCCGACATCGTGGGCCGCACCTCGATGGAGATCGGCATCTGGGTGCACCCACAGGACCGCGCCGACTTCGTCGCCGGCCTGAAGCGCGACGGCACCGTGCGCGACATGCCGGCGCACCTGCGCACGAAGTCCGGCGAGCATCTGCTGGTGCGTGTCTCGGGTGCACGGTTCATGATGGACCGGCGCGAATACATGGTCACGAATACACGCGACATGACCGCTTCGGAACGTGAGCGGCTCGAACGCGAAGCGATCCTGGATACGGCATCGATCGGCATTGCGCTCACGCGTGCCGACCGGTTCGTGCTGGTGAACCCGCGTCTGGAACGCCTGTGCGGCTGGCCCCGCGGCGCGCTGGCAGGCGAACCGGCGCACGTGCTCTGGGGGTCCGAGGTCGAGTACCGCAAGACGGGCGGCGACATCGGGCTGCGCCTGGCCCGCGGCGAGGTGGCCGACATCGAGATGCGGGTCTTCCGGCGCGACGGCACGACGTTCACGGGTCGTGTGACTGCCAACCCGATCGACCCCATGAAGCCGACCGATGGCGGCACCGTCTGGATCGTCGAGGACGTGACCGCACAGCGCCAGGCCGAGGCGTCGCTCGCGCGCGCACGCGACGAGGCCGAGGCGGCCAACCGTGCCAAGAGCGCCTTCCTCGCCAATACCAGCCACGAACTGCGCACGCCGTTGAACGCGATGATCGGCCTGGCCCGGCTGGCGCGGGAGCCATCGCTCGACGACAAGCGGCGCAGCCAGTATCTCGACCAGATCGGCGACAGCGCGCAGTCGCTGTCGGCCATCATCAGCGACATCCTCGACCTGTCGAAGATCGAGTCCGGCAAGCTCACGCTGGAGGCGGCGCCCTTCGAGCTCGGTGCGCTGCTTCGCACACTGCACCTGGGCTACACGCTGCTCGCGGATGCACGTGGCCTGACGCTCACACTCGACATCGGCCCGGGCACCGAGGGCGCCGTGAGCGGCGACGCGCTGCGGGTGCGCCAGATCCTGAACAACTTTCTCAGCAACGCCCTCAAGTTCACCGAGACCGGCACGGTGCGCATCGTGGTGCGGCGCATCGACGCGAAGCTGGTGCGGTTCGAGGTCCAGGACACCGGACAGGGCATCGACGCCACCACGCAGTCCCGCCTGTTCCGTCCGTTCACGCAGGCCGACGAGTCGACGACACGCCGGTTCGGAGGCACCGGACTCGGCCTGTCGATCTGCCGTGAACTCGCCGAGCTGATGGGCGGTCAGGTCGGCGTGCAGAGCACGCCGGGCCTGGGCAGCCGCTTCTGGGCGTTGCTGCCGCTGCCTGCGGCGAGCCCGCTGGCGGTCTCCGGGCCCGCGTTGCCGCAGCGGCTCGACGGCACACGCGTCCTGATGGTGGAGGACAACCCGGTGAATATGATGATTGCGGTGGCGATGCTCGAGCGCTGGGGTGTCAGCGTGGAGCAGGCCGTCGACGGCGCGCAGGCCGTGGCGGCGATCGAGCGCGCCGCCGTGCAGCGTCATCCGATGGACGCCGTGCTGATGGATGTGCAGATGCCGGTCATGAGCGGCTACGAAGCCACGCGCATCCTGCGCCGCACCTTCGACGCCCAAACGCTGCCGATCATCGCGCTCACCGCCGCAGCGCTGGTGACCGAGCGAGAACAGGCCATCGCCTGCGGGATGAACGACTTTCTGACAAAGCCGATCGACCCCGATCGGCTGCTGGCCACACTCGCGCGCTGGACCACCGAGCGCACGCCGTCGCGGGCCTGACTTTGCGCCGGGGCCGCCGCCGGACGGCCGCCCGTCGATCTCTAAACCGTTGATTGGGACACACGAGCGGCCTATTTCGGGGCGCTCGGGGCGGGCCGACCCGTCATAGTCGCACGTGAGTTCGTCGTCCCTGAACGCATCAACGGAACAAAAAAATGGAACTGCTCTGGATCGGTGGCGCGCTGCTCGCGGCAGCGGTGGCGGGTGTCGCCATCAAAGGCACCAAAGGCCGCCAAAACGCCACGTCACCGACCGCCGGCCCGGCACCGCGGGTGGACGCTCCGCCAGCACCGCGTGCCCACAGCGCACCGCCAGTGCCCGTTGCCGCCCAGCCGCCGGCAACGGTCCTGGCGCCCGAGTTGATCGCATTCCGACCGGTGCATGCAGATGAATTGCCGCCCGAGCGCAAGCAAGTGCTGGTCAAGGTGTTCCACGACATTCCGCGCCCGCCGCGGCTGCTGCAGCATCTGTTGTCGCCCGATTTTGTCGGTACGGCGAGCTCGGCCGAGCTCGCCGACCTGATCGCGGCCGAACCGCTGATCGCCGCCCGTGTGCTGGCAACGGTGAACTCGCCGCTGTACGGGCTGCGAAACCCCGTCGGCGGCATCGACCAGGCGGTGGCCTACCTGGGTCTGACGACGGTGCGCAGCGTATGCCTGCAATACATCATGATCGCGTCGTTCAAGGCCGACAGTCCGCAGCGCCAGCAGGTGCTGGATACGACCTGGAATGCCAGCGCCCTGGCCAGCGAGCTCGCGCGCCAGCTGGCGCACAAGCTGGGATTTGCCGAACAGGGTGCCCTGGTGAGCGCCGTCGTGTTGTCGTTCCTCGGGCGGCTCGCCACCGCGGCGACGATGCCGCGCGGCGTACTCGCCACGCTGCCTGCACGAGGACTGCTGGCGCGCGCCCGGGCCGAACAGGACAAACTCGGCCTCACGTCAGGCGAGATCGGTCGCCTGCTGATGCGCGAATGGGAGCTGCCCGCGAACGTCGTCGACGATGCGGGCGACATCGACCGTGTACTCGTCACGCCGGCTGCAGACGCCGACCCGAACCGAGCGAGCGGCCTGGCGCTGTGTTACCTCTGTGCGCGTCTCGGCGAGCGCCTGGCCACCGGCGAGCTCGTCGAGCTGGCGGCCTTCGATCTCGCGGCCGAGACTTCGCCCGAATTCACCCACCTGCACGGGTACGCCCGCGAACCCCGCCTGGCCGCCCTGCACGACGGGCTGCGGGCACCGGAACTGAACGCCAGCTTGCTGAAGATGCTTCAGGCGATGCGCGCGGCCTGACCGCCGCGCTGTCGGCGATGGCATCCCGCCGACCGGGCGCGATTCGGACTCAGTCGAGCGTGACGGCCGTGTGCACGGCGCCAGCACGGTCGGCCGTGGCACGCAGCGCAAGTTGGGTGCCGCGCGGCGCGCGCACGATCCATTCGGCCACGGCGCGGTCGCCGGTAAGGTCGCGGTTCGGCAAGAACGCCTGCAGGGAATTCTTGGGCGCGTGGCCCTCCAGCTGTGCCCCCTCGATACGCTCCTTGCCGCTCACCAGGCTCGCCCCCTGCGGCAGCAGGATCTCGAAGACCGTGCCGCGTGCGGTCTTGCGCTCCAGCGCCCGTTTGCTCACGTAGCTGGGCAGGTAGCCTGCGTTGCCCACGGCCAGGCGCACGCGCCAGGTGTCGGTGCCCAGCGAACGCACCTCGGTGCGCAGCACTTCCAGCCGTGGCAACGACAGCGCGAGCTGCATCAGCCAGGGCGGAAAGCGGGCACATTCGCGTTCGCGCAGGTGCGGCGGCGGGTTGCGCCAGAAATTCATCTTGTCCCAGCCGCCGAGTTCGACCATGCCGAGCTGCGGGTGCCGGAACGGGTACCAGTCCACGTGGGCCTGGCCGCCGCACTGTTCATCGCTCCACTTCAGGAGCTTGAGGTCGTCCTCGGGCGGATGGTCGCGGTACCACTCGATCCACGCGTAGTCGGTGATGCCGGCCTCCTTGTTCGGGGCCCAGATCTCCACGGTCCAGAACAGCGCGCCGAGGTGCTCGTAGATCCAGTCCTGCGTGCCGGTGATGACCTCCTTCGGGTGGTACTTGAAGTCGTGATAGATGCTGATCGCCGGATACCCGGTGAGGCGCGCTCCGAGGTCGGACAGGCGCTTGTAGATCCACAGATCCTCCGGCGTCATGTCGTCGTCGCTCTGCGTGCCCATGGGACGCAGGATCACGCCGCTGTGCGTGTGGAAGCTCACCGCCGCGCCGATGTTGGGGTGCTTGACGATGAAGTCGACCATCGCCCGCACCTCGGGCTCGCTCGCCGGGTACGGGCCGGCGCCGACCTGCTCGAACTCCTGCCGCCAGTAGGCCGGGAAATTGCGATTCAGGTCCAGCCCTTCGGCGTCCTTGTTGACGGTCATCTTCAGGCCGTCGTAGTTCTTCAGCAGGCCTTCGGGCAGGATACGGTAGTAGTTGCCGCCGTACTCGCCCGGCTCGCGCGCGACCATCAGCCGCGCATCGTCGGCGTGAGCCTTCCAGGTGCCGTGCGGGTCGGGCACGCGCATCATCAGGATGCGGCCGTCGCCGTCGATGTCTTCCGTGGTCAGGCCGTCCACCGGGTCCTCGTCGAACGGGTACCGGCGCGTGGACGAGCGGATGTGGCGTGGCCGGTCGGCCAGCGCAAGCTCCGCGCCGTCGGGGTTCAGGCGCGGCACGAGGTAGACCACCCGCGTGTCGAGCAGCTGCGTCACGTCGGCATGGCTGCCATGCCCGGTGGCGAGCTGGTGCAGCCAGTAAAGGCACGCGCTGCTGGCAGTGAGCTC
This sequence comes from Rubrivivax sp., assembly GCA_024641945.1. Classification (GTDB taxonomy): domain Bacteria; phylum Pseudomonadota; class Gammaproteobacteria; order Burkholderiales; family Burkholderiaceae_C; genus Rubrivivax. The sequence continues at coordinate 9,510 of JAHECD010000044.1, forward strand.
GGCGGCGTGGATATTGCCGTCGACCCAGAACGCCGGCTTGTCGGTATCGGGTCCGGTGGCGGTGTTGGTGACGACGACGATCCAGATGTCGCGCCCCTCGTGGCTCTTGCCGAGCGATCGCAACTCGATCAGACCGGGCAGCGCCGCTGCATAGTCCTGCAGCAGGCGCGTCAGCTCGGCGTGGCGATAGAAGGTCTCGAAGCGCGGGACAGGAATCGCGGGCATGGGGCTCCGGCGGTGATGCTGGGGTGCACGGATTGTGCGCTGCCCCAGACGCTCAACCTGCGCGCGCGCCGTCCACGAAGACCCGCATTTCCCCGGGGTCCATCGGCGTCCAGTCCTCGCCTTCGGTCAATGGCTCGGTGGCCACGACGATCACACGGTCGGTGGGTTGTGTGTGGGCGGCAAAGTCCACACTCACATCCTCGTCGGCCAGCGTGGCGCGGCGGAAGGGGTGGCAGCGCTGCAACCACTGCAACTTGGTCGACGCGTGCGCCCAAAGCGCCTGGCCGTTCGACAACAGCATGTTGAAGGTGCCGTGGGTGTGCAACTCGGGCATCAGCTCGCGCAGCGTGACCGTGAGTTCGTCGATGCTGGGCACGCCGGCGTGGGCCTTGGCCAACTCCTGCATCAGCCAGCAGAAGGCCTGCTCGCTGTCGGTGTCGCCCACCGGGCGGAAGGCCCCGTGCAGGCGCGGCACGAATCCCTTGAGGTCGCCGTTGTGCGCAAACACCCAATAGCGGCCCCAGAGCTCGCGCACGAACGGGTGCGTGTTCTCGAGCGCCACGCGCCCCTGCGTGGCCTTGCGGATGTGGGCGATGACGTTGTCGCTGCGGATCGGGTAGCCCTTGACCAGCTGGGCAACCGGCGAAACGCGCGCACCATGGTGGTCGACGAACAGGCGCAGCCCGCGATCCTCGAAGAATGCGATGCCGAACCCGTCCTTGTGCTCGTCGGCCCGTGTGGCCAGGCCGGTGAAGCTGAAGCACACGTCGGTCGGCGTGTTGGCGTTCATGCCGAGCAGCTCGCACATGCCAGGATCTCCGCGGCCGCTATTCGAGGAACAGCTTGAACAACCCGCGCGCGGTGAGCAGTTGGGCCGGCGTCGAGCGCTCTTCGAGCACGTTGGACATGCGCTGGCGCAGCCGCGCGCTCTTGATCGCGCGGTTGACGAGCAGGCCCACGAGCCACGGATGGTGGTTGACGCGGTTGCCCTTTTCATAGAGCTCGAATTTGGGCCGCAGCGCCGCCATGGCTTGCGTGTAGTGCGCAGCAAGCGCCGCGTCGTCGAGCGACCGGTCGCGGGCGACCACCAGCGCCTCGGCGGCCAGCAGCCCGGTTTCCATCGCCTTGCCGATGCCTTCACCGGTGAACGAGTAGGTGCTACCCGCGGCCTCGCCGGTGACGAGCAGCCCGGGCCGCACATACCGCGCGCCGGTGAGCGAACTGCGGATCGGCGCCCCTTTGAGGTCACCCTGCAGCGTGCCCCCGGCCATCAGCTCGCGCGCCGGCGCATGCAGCTCGCAGAAGGCCGCGAACACGTCGCGCAGGTTCACGTTGCGCATGGCGTGGCTGCCCGGCCGGTGGCTGTCGATGATGCCCACGCCGATATTGAAGACGCCGTCACGGCAGGGGAAGATCCATCCGTAGCCGGGCTTCAGGCGCGGGTGCCACACGACCTCGAGCTTGGTGATGCGGGCCGCCATGCCGGGGTGGTGCACGTAGCCGCGCAGGCCCATCGCGCTGGGCACCTGGCGCTCGCACATGCCGCTCGCCACGAGCGCCTGGGGCACCGCGCCGGTGGCCAGCACCACATGGTCGGCGCGGATCTCGCTGCGGCCGTCGGCGCCGCCCGTGCGCTTGAACCTTGCACCTTGCGCGCGGCCTGTTTCGTCTTCGATGATCGCCTCGAAGCGCCATGACGTGTAAAGGCGTGCACCGGCGGCCTGCGCCGCGCGCACGAGCACATGGTCGAGCTCGCGCCGCGGCAGCACCGCCAACGAGCCAGGCACGTCGACATGGCGCCCGCTGGGAGCGAAGCAGCGCACATCCGAAATGGGTTGTGCCAGGCGCATCACCTCGTCGTGCACGCCGAGCCGCCGCAATGCCGCATGGGCATCGGGGATCAGACCGTCGCCGCAGGTCTTGTCGCGTGGGAACTCATGTTGGTCGACCAGCGCGACATCGAACCCGGCGCGCGCCAGCCATTGCGCGCAGGCACTGCCGGCAGGGCCCGCGCCGACGACGAGGACGCCGCAGCGGCTGGGTAGGGTCGGGGTATCGCTCATGGGGTAGGCCGCAGATTGTAGGCAGCGCGGTTGACCTGCGTCAGTGCGCCGATGCGCCCGATGGGCCCATCATTTGCCCGAAGGAGATCGACATGACATCGCCCTTGACGACCGGGCAACGTGCGTTGCTGAAGGCTCAGATGGAGTTGCGGCTGAGCGAGATCAACCGTCAGATCGAGTTGCATCAAGAAGGTCGCACGCGTGTCGAGCATGCGCGCGACGTGCTGGAGCGCGACTACGACGACGCCCCGCAACGCGCGATGGATCGCGAGGTCGATCTGGCCCTGTCGGACATCGACCTGCAGGAGTTGCGTGCCATCGGCCGCGCGCTCAAGCACCTGGACGGACCCGATTACGGCCTGTGCGTGGATTGCAGCGCGGAAATCCCGTTCGACCGACTCAGGATCGAACCCTATGCCGAGCGGTGCGTCGCCTGCGAATCGAAACACGAGCTGGCCTCACGGGCAGCTTGAAGGATCGTTTGAAATGACACGGGGCCGCGCGGCGGCGCCTATCGGCCGCAGGCGTGCGCCGCAGCCGCAGTTCACGACGCGCACCCGATGCGTGCCAGCGACCCGTGCTGCACCGGTGGGACCCGCCAGCGTGCGGTTCACGGGACACACGACCCGTCGGGCCGAATTCCGGAAACACGTTCGGTTAACGCGCACGCCTATGTCAACGTGACCGCCACGCGGCGGCCCGAGCGCACCGAGTCCGCCACCGCGAGCGCCGCTGCAAGCGAGCGCACGCCGTCCTCGCCGGTGGCCGCCGGTGCGCCTTCACCGCGCAACGCGGCTGCGAATGCCCGCATCCCTGCCACGTAGAGGTCGTGATGGACGAGCGCGATTTCGCGCTCGCCGGCGGCATCGCGCAACCAGACGCTGCCCGTGGCGCGCTGCGTCATCACGTTGCGTCCGAAGACGCTGCCGGCGCTGCCGAGGATCTCGATGCCGGTACCGGCGTGGGCGACGTCGAACGCGTCGTGCAACTGCGCAATCACGCCGTTGTCGAAGCGCAGTACGGCCATCGCGCCGGCCTCGACCGGCGCACCGGCTTCGCTGCGCGCCAGCGCCACCGCCTCCAGCGGCTCGGCATCGAGCACGAAGCGCAGGGTGTCGGCGTCGTGCACGGCGATGTCGAGGATCACCCCGCCGCCGGCGCCCGCACTCTGGACACGCCAGCCTTGCAGCGATGCCGGCAACTGCACCGCATGGAAGACCCGCGCGTACAGCGGCCGGCCGATGGCTCCCTCGCGGATGAGCCGGCGCATCGCCTGGTGCGTGGCGGCGTTGCGCAGATGATGATTGGTGGCGAGCACGACTTTCGCGTCGTGGCAGGCCGCGACCACCGCGCGCGCGTCGGCCAGGTTCATCGCGAGCGGCTTCTCGCACACGACGTGCTTGCCCGCCCGGGCTGCAGCGATGGCCTGCGCCGCGTGCAGCTCGTTCGTCGTGCTGATGTACACCGCCTGCACCTCGGGATCGGCCAGCAGCGCGTCCAGCGCCGTGCCCGCGTGCTCGATGCCGTGCGCCGCCGCGAAAGCGGCTCCGCGACGATCGTCGGCACTCAGCACCGAGACGATTTCGTGCCCCGGCTGGGCGCGGATCGCGTCGATCATCCATTCGCGCGCGATGTTGCTCGCGCCGATCAGGGCCCATCCGCATCGGTTGCTCATGGTCAGCTCACTTCATTTCCGCTGCGGCGCCCCCGCGACGGCGGGCGCGCCGCGAGCAGCATAGCCCCGCGCCGGACCATCTCGGCCCCGCCAGCACGGACCCCGCCCGGTGAGCACGATCTCGGAGAAGCTCCGGTGTGACCGGCGCCGTCGGCGTCGACGTCCGGGATGCCATGACGACACGCCATTCGACGCGTGCCGCAGTGGTGAGGCACCCAATCAGAATGGATTCATGCGTTCGACGCAATGGTTCATGGGCCAATCAGCGGCGAAACGGCTGAATCAGTCCCAAGATGAACGAACCAGTGACTTCCGTGGCCATAATCCAGATGCATGGACAAGCTCAAGCAGCTCGAGAGTTTTGCCGCCGTGGCGACCAAGGGCAGCCTCACGGCGACCGCGCTGGCTGAAGGGGTTGCGCCGGCGGTGATCGGCCGGCGCATCGATGCCCTCGAAGCGCGGCTGGGAGTCAAGTTGCTGGTGCGCACGACCCGCAAGATCACGCTCACACACGAGGGCAGCGCGTTTCTCGAAGACTGCCAACGCCTGTTGGCGGACCTTTCGAATGCCGAGGCCAGCGTCAGCGCTGGCGGCGTCAAGGCCAGCGGGCATCTGAGGGTGACGGCGCCCGCAGGATTCGGCCGGCGCCACGTGGCGCCCCTTTTGCCGCGCTTCCTGGCTCAACACCCCGACGTGAGCGTCACCCTGAACCTGAGCGACCGCGTGGTGGACATCGTCAACGAGGGCTTCGATTGCGCCATCCGCGTGGGCGACCTGCCGGACTCCGGTCTGATCAGCGTACGTCTGGCCGACAACCGGCGCCTTTGCGTAGGCACGCCCGGCTACCTGTCGCGCACCGGGGTGCCGCAGCACCCGTCGGATCTGCAGCGCCACGAGTGTCTGACGCTGAGCTCCGACGCGAGCCAGACGCGGGGCTGGGCATTCGCGGTGGACGGCGCCATCACGCACCTGCGCCCGGGCGGCCGGCTCGACTGCAGTGACGGCCAGGTATTGCACGACTGGTGTCGTGCCGGGCTTGGGCTGGCGTGGCGCAGCACCTGGGAGGTGGAGGCCGAGATTGCCGCAGGCGAACTGGTCAGCGTGCTGGACGAATTTGCCGCGCCGCCGAACGGGATCTTTGCCGTCTTTCCACACGCCAAGCACCTGCCGCTGCGGGTGCGCCTGTGGATCGATTTCATCAAGCACAGCTTCGCTGACCCGGCGCGCTGGCGCGCGCCTACCAAGACAGCCGAATGAAATCGGCCCGCAGGCACGTCGTGCCTGCGGACCGGCTCATCGGACTGGTCTCGATCAGGCCGAGAGACATTCCTTCATGAATGCCTTGCGCTCGTCGCCCGTCTTGCCCTTGGCGGTGGCGTTGCAAGCCTTCATCTTGTCCTGCTGCGTCGCCTTCTTGGCCGACAGGCAGGTCTTCATGAACGCCTTGCGCTCGTCGCCCTTCTTGTCGGCGGCATCCTTGTTGCACGTGGCCATCTTGCTCTGCTGCTTGGTCGGCTCGGCGGCCTGGGCAGCACCGGCCATCAGGCCGAAGGACAACATGCAGGCAGTGATCAAAACTTTCATGAAAAGGTTCTCCTCGGAGGTTGGATGAGGCTCTTGCGGGCCGGGGCGGATTGCAACAGAGCACCCCTCCCGCGGCAAGCCCTCAACGCGCCGTGCGTCGCGAACGCTGACAAGCCGTCACCCGCCGTGACGAATATCACGTCCCCGTCGTCACGCCGAACCGACGCGACCCGGCGCTGTCAGGCGGCCGCAGCCGCCTGCACCGCGATCAGCGACTCCTGTGCGGCGTGCAGGCGGCGCACGAGCACCCGGATGAATGCCGCGTCGAACAGGGAACGTGTACCCAGGCCGAGCTGCATCAGCGTCTCGGGCGTGAACGAGATCGTGGTGGCCGGCGTGGAAACCACGACGTCGGCGCTGTGCGTGCGCAGCTCGGGGTTGGGCGCCAGGTAGGCCATCTCGCCCACCGACGTGCCCGTGCCCATCTGGGCCACGCGCGAGCCGTCCCGAAAAACGTCCACCGCCCCCTGGGCGATGATGTGAAAGGTATTGCCCGAGTCGCCCTTGCGGAACAGCGCATCACCGAACGCATGGCGTTTCCAGCGTGCACGGTGCACGACCTCCCAGAGCTCGACATCGCCAAAGCCTTTGAAGAACTCCAGCGTGCGCAGCATGTTGAAGCGCTCCGAGTCGAGCACCGACTGAAGGCCGGCGCGCGGCACCTCGCGGTTGGCGACCAGTTGCGACAGCGCCCGCGCAAATTCGTCCCAGCTCGAGGGGCGGTTGTCCGGCGAGCGAGACAGCGCCTCGCGCACGAGGTGGTCGAGCGCGTCGGTCACACCTTCGCGCAGACCCGTGAGCGGTGCGACGGTGCCGTGGTAGATCTGGTGCATCAGCGCGGGTTGCTGCTGTGCATCGAAGGGGGGGCGGCCGGCAATCAGGTGGTAAAGCACCGCGGCGAGCGAGTAGATGTCGGCCCGGCAGTCGAGCGTGCTGCCATCGAGCTGTTCCGGCGACATGTACGCCAGCGAGCCGACGCGGAAGACCTGCGTGCGGTCGGACTCGAGATTGAGCACGCTGCCGAAATCGGAGATCTTCACGTCGACGACGTCGTCGCCGTGCATCACGGCCAGCAGGTTGGCAGGCTTGACGTCTCGGTGGATCAGACCCTGGCGCCAACAATAGCCGAGCGCCATGGCGCACTTGAAGCCGATTTCGACGATCTGCTCGAGCGACAACAGGGCGTCGGCGCGGCAGAACCGCCGCAGCGTCACGCCAGGCACGTATTCCATCACCAGGTAGGGCGCGGGTGCCTCGTCGACGGCGTCCAGCAGCTGCACCACGTTGGGATGCTGGAGGCGGCCGACCAGCGCCGCCTCGGCGGCAAAGAAGTGGCCACTGAAATGGCCCTCGGGCGTATCGGGCGCCAGCCCGCCCCGCACGCGCTTGATGGCCACGTCGCAATCGCGGAACTCGTCGCGCGCGAGGAACACTTCGCTCGTGGCGCCGTCGCCCAGACGCGCGCGGACCTTGTATTTGCCGATCGCTTCGGGCAGGTCGATGAAAGGGGGAGTCTGTTGGAGGGCGGACATCGGCTTTGCGGGCGCCTTCGGGGCACGCCTGCCATGGTGCCGCCGGCCGGTGGCCTCGAAAGCGTGATGTGAGACGCTTTGGCGTACCTTTACGGGCGACCCGAAGGCCCCCAGCGACCGCCGGGGGCGCCCCGTAGAATCATGCCCATGCATCAGGCCCAACAGGCGCTGCTGGACGCGTTGCGCACGGCGCTCGCCGAAGTGGCCCCCGGAAACAACATCGAAGCGGCATTCGAATCGCCGCGCCAGGCCGCACACGGTGACCTGGCCATCACCTGCGCCATGCCACTGGCGCGCCCACTCAAGAAGAACCCGCGCGAGGTCGCACAAGCACTCGTCGACGCGCTCGGCCGCCAGAGCGCGGTCCGGCGTTGGGTCAGGGCCCTCGAGATCGCTGGCCCTGGGTTCATCAACCTTCGCCTTTCGGACGCGGCCAAGCAGGCCGCGGTTTCAGAAGTCCTTGCAGCGGGCGAGCGATACGGCATGCAAGCCACCAACGGTCAGCGTGTGATGGTCGAATTCGTTTCGGCCAACCCGACCGGTCCGCTGCACGTGGGCCACGGCCGCAACGCAGCCCTTGGCGACACGATCTGCAGCCTGCTGCAGACGCAGGGTTGCGAAGTACACCGCGAGTTCTACTACAACGACGCCGGTGTGCAGATCGCCACGCTGGCGGCGTCGACGCAGGCGCGACTCAAGGGCCTGAAGCCCGGTGACGACGGATGGCCCGAATCGGCCTACAACGGCGAATACATTGCCGATATCGCCACCGACTTCGCGGCGAAGAAGACGGTGCATGCCGACGATCGCGAATTCACGGCTTCGGGCGACCCTGACGATCTTGACGGCATCCGGCAGTTCGCGGTGGCCTACCTGCGACACGAACAGGATCTCGACCTGCAGGCCTTCGGCGTGCGCTTCGATCACTACTTTCTCGAGTCCAGCCTCTACACCGGCGGCCGGGTGGGCACCGCCGTCGAGCGCCTCGTGGCGTCGGGCAAGACCTTCGAGGAAGGCGGCGCGCTTTGGCTTCGAACCACCGAGTACGGCGACGACAAGGACCGCGTGATGCGCAAGTCCGATGGCACGTTCACCTACTTCGTTCCCGACGTGGCCTATCACCTGGCCAAGTTCGAGCGAGGTTTCGCCAAGGTCATCAATGTGCAGGGAACCGACCACCACGGCACCGTCGCACGCGTGCGTGCCGGACTGCAGGCCGTTGCAGCGGGCGTTCCGGCGGGCTATCCGGACTACGTGCTCTACAAGATGATCACGGTCATGAAGGGCGGCGAGGAGGTCAAGATCTCCAAGCGCGCGGGCAGCTACGTGACGCTGCGCGACCTGATCGACTGGACCGGCCGCGACGCGGTGCGCTTTTTCCTCGTCAGCCGCAAGGCCGATACCGAATTCACCTTCGACGTCGACCTGGCGCTCAAGGCGAATGACGAAAATCCGGTCTTCTACGTCCAGTATGCACACGCCCGAATCTGCTCGGTGCTCGCACAATGGGCCCGGGATCGCGGCGGCGACCCGGGCGCGCTTGTGTCGGCGGACCTGTCGCTGCTGACCTCGCCGGCGGAGGCGTCCTTGATGTTGAAGCTGGCCGAGTACCCCGGCATGCTCGCGCGCGCCGCTGCCGAGTTGGCACCCCACGATGTGGCCTTCTATCTGCGCGACCTGGCTTCGGCATTTCACACCTATTACGGCGCCGAGCGTTTCCTGGTCGACGATGCAGCCCTGGCGCGCGCGCGCATGGCGCTGCTTGCGGCCACGCGTCAGGTGCTGCGCAATGCGCTTGCGGTGCTGGGTGTCGGAGCCCCGGAATCCATGACCCGAACAGCCGGAGACAGCTGAGTGATGAAAAGCCAAAGTGGTGGCCTGATCCTGGGCCTGATCATCGGCCTGCTCGTCGGGCTCGGCCTGGCGCTGGCAGTCGCGCTGTATGTGACGAAGGCCCCCGTGCCCTTTGTCAACAAGGTGCCGCAGCGCACGTCCGAGCAGGACGCCGCCGAAGTCGAGAGAAACAAGACCTGGGATCCGAATGCCCCGCTGGTCGGCAAGCCTGTTGCTCGGCCAGGCGCGCCAGCGGCCTCCGTGCCGGGCGCGGGCACGGCCGTCACGGCGGGCACGCCGCCGGCGGTGAAGCCGGCCGCGCGCGATCCCGCGGCAATCCTCGCAGGAATCAATCCGGCGCCGCCAGCCTCGGCGCCGAAGTCAAAACCGGGCAAGCCGCTGGCTGACCCCTTCATCTATTTTGTCCAGGCGGGCGCGTTCCAGCGCAGCGACGACGCCGAGCAGCAGCGTGCCAAGCTCGCCATGATCGGCGTGGAATCCAGACTGGTCGAGCGCGAACAGTCCGGGCGCACGGTCTTTCGCGTCCGCATCGGGCCCTACGACAAGCAGGCCCAGGCCGACGACATGAAGGAAAGGCTCTCCGGCAGCGGCATCGAGTCGGTGCTGGTTCGCATCGACCGGCCCACACAGTGAACTTGCTGCAACCCGGCGTGTCCACGTCTCTGGTCTGGCGAAGAAGGGATTCCCGATGAACAGGCGTGACTTCTCCACCACCGCGGCCCGCATCGGCCTCGGATGGGCGACGGGCGGTGCAGCACTGGCCCAAGGGAACCCGGTCGAAGGCACACACTACGTCAAGTTGACGACGCCTGCGACAGTCATCGCGCCGGCAGGCAAGATCGAGGTCGTTGAATTCTTCTGGTACGGCTGCCCGCATTGCAACGAACTCGAGCCCACGCTCGATGGTTGGGTTCGCAAACTCGCCCCGGACGTGATGTTCCGCCGTGTGCCGGTGGCATTCAGCGCGACGCACGAGGCCCACCAGAAACTGTTCTATGGGCTCGAGGCGATGGGCAAGCTGGAGATGATGCACAAGCGCATCTTTGCGGCCATCCACCTTCAGCGCCAGCGTCTGGACCGGCTCGACGACCAGATCGCGTTTCTCAACGCCAATGGGGTCGACGGTGCGCAATTTGCCAAGCTGTCGAAGGAGTTCGCCGTCACGACCAAGGCGTTGCAGGCCAAGAAGTTGTCTGAGGCCTACAAGATCGACGGCGTGCCGGCGATGGGAATCCAGGGGCGCTACTACACCGCCGGGTCCCTTGCAGGTGACAACCGCCGTGCGCTGGCGGTCACCGACTATTTGATTGCGCGCGTGCGAAAAGGCACCTGAATCTTCCGCTCACGCACGATCGGGCGCCTGTGGGCGGCTGAGTGGCAATGAACAGCCGCTAGAATGTCCTGCAAGTTCTGTGCCGATCCAATGCCCCGCATCTCCACGCTGTTGACCCTCTGCCTAGCCGTACTTGCCTCGGCGGGTATTCCCTTGCATGCCGAGAAGGCCGATCGCACCAAGCAAATGGTGGTGGAAGCCGACAAACCCGGCACGGTCGACGTGCAGAAGCAGGTGGTCGTGTTCAACGGCAACGTCGTCATCTCCCAAGGCACGATGGTCATCCGGGCGGATCGTGTCGAGGTCCGCGAGACGCCTGACGGTTATCGCGCAGCCATTGCCGTCGGATCGGCCACACGACCGGCAAGCTTCCGCCAGAAGCGTGATGCCGTGGACGAATGGGTCGAGGGGACCGCGGACCGCATCGAGCTCGATGCCAAGACCAACGTGCTGCGCTTCAGTGGGCATGCCGTGGTGCGCCGGCTGCGCGGCGCCGAACCTGCGGACGAGATCACCGGCACGTCCATCACCTGGGACAACAACGCCGAGCTGTTCAGCGTGGCCGGCGGATCACCGACAGCCACCAACCCGAGCGGCCGCGTCAGGGCCATTCTCAGCCCGCGCGTGGATGCGGCGGCAACCCCGGCGGCCGCTGCGAGCACCTCCTTGAAGTCCTCACGCGCGCTCGAGGACAAGAAGTGAGCGCAAACATAAGTCGCCTGGAGGCCAATGGCCTCCAGAAGAGCTATGGTGCGCGCAAGGTCGTCAAGGACGTGCACCTGGCAGTGGGCGCCGGCGAAGTCGTCGGGTTGCTCGGGCCAAACGGCGCCGGCAAGACGACGACCTTCTACATGGTGGTCGGCCTGGTGCGGGCCGATGCGGGTGAAATCCGTATCGATGGCGAGCCGGTTCAGCACAAGCCGATCCATCAGCGCTCCCGCATGGGCCTGTCCTACCTGCCGCAAGAGGCGTCGATCTTCCGCAAGCTGACGGTCGAAGAGAATATCCGCGCCGTGCTCGAACTTCAGGTCGGCCCCGACGGACGCGGCCTGTCCGATGCGCGCATCGGCGAGTTGCTGAGCGGGTTGTTGCACGACCTGAGCATCGAGAAGCTGCACGACACCCCGGCACCGGCGTTGTCCGGCGGCGAGCGGCGGCGGGTCGAGATTGCCCGCGCACTGGCGACCCAACCACGGTTCATCCTGCTGGACGAACCGTTCGCGGGTGTCGACCCGATCGCGGTGCTCGAGATCCAGAGAATTATCGGCTTCCTGCGCTCGCGCGGCATCGGCGTGCTGATCACCGACCACAACGTGCGCGAGACGCTCGGCATCTGCGACCGCGCCTTCATCATCAGCGAGGGCAGCGTACTGGCGGAAGGTACGCCGCCCGAGATCGTCGAGAACGCGCAAGTGCGCAAGGTCTATCTCGGCGAAAACTTTCGCATGTAGGCGGCCGCAGTCTGATGAAGCCGTCACTCCAGGTCCGCCTGTCGCAGCATCTGGCGCTTACGCCGCAGTTGCAGCAATCGATCCGCCTGTTGCAACTGTCGACGCTCGAGTTGCACCAGGAAGTCGAGCAGATGCTCGAGCAGAACCCCTTTCTGGAACCCGATGGCGACGACGCGCCGACGTGGGAATCGCCCCTCGAACGAGCGCCCGCCCCCGATCGGCAGGCCGAGCGCCAGACCGACGGCGAGGCCGCCGCCGCCACCGAGGTGGGCGCCGAAGGTGGTGAGGCACTGCCCGAGATCGCCGCGTCGGAGTTCGGTGCCGGCGAGCGCGAGGACTGGGAAAACGGCACCGAGCGCGATGACTTCGACGGCATTCGCGAGTTGCCGTCGTCCGCGGGTTCGGGCAGTGGCACCGGCGACGACGACTTCGAGCCGCAAGACCACCGTGCGGCCGGCACCAGCCTGCCCGATCACTTGCGTGCGCAATTGCCGGGACTTCGCCTGAGCCCGGAGGATTCGGCCGCCGTCAATGTCCTGATCGAGTCGCTGGACGCCGATGGATACCTCGCGGACAGCCTGGATGAGATCGCGGAACCCTTGTCCGTCGGTCTCGACGAGGACGACCGCGAAGACCTGATGAGTCGGCTGCGGTGCGCGCTGCACTGGCTGCGCAGGCTCGACCCGCTGGGCGTGGGCGCGCGTTCGTTGTCCGAATGCCTGGTGTTGCAGCTGAGCGAGACCGACGACTGCGACGCCCGCCGCGTGGCCATCCAGATCTGTGAGCAGCACCTCGAGCTGCTGGCGCGGCGCGACGTCAAGAAGCTCAGCGCCGCCACCGGCGCCGACGAGGCGCTGCTGCGGCAGGCCCAGTCACTGATCGTCGGTTGCGAGCCCAAGCCGGGGCGTCAATTCGCGGACGCCGAGTCGAACATCATCATTCCGGACGTCGTCGTGCAGCGCACGGGGCGCATGCTGAAGGTCACCCTGAATCCCGACGTGATGCCCAAGCTGCGCATCAACGACCTCTATGCGGCCGCCGTGCGCGGGCAGCGCGGTGGCAACCTGTCGGCGCGGCTGCAGGAAGCCCGCTGGTTCATGAAGAACATCCAGCAGCGATTCGACACCATCCTTCGCGTGAGCAAGGCAATCGTCGAGCGCCAGCGAGCGTTCTTCACCCATGGCGAAATCGCGATGAAGCCGCTCGTGCTGCGCGAGATCGCCGACGAGCTCGGCCTGCACGAATCGACCATTTCGCGCGTGACCACCGCCAAGTACATGGCGACGCCCGGCGGTACGTTCGAGCTGAAGTATTTCTTCGGCAGCTCCCTCAATACCGAAGCGGGCGGCAATGCCTCCAGCACGGCGGTGCGCGCGTTGATCAAGCAGCTCATCAGCGCAGAGGACGAGAACAAACCGCTGTCCGACAGCGCTTTGAGCCAGATGCTGGAGGAGCAGGGCATCCAGGTCGCGCGGCGCACCGTGGCCAAGTACCGCGAAGCACTGAAGATCGCCCCGGCCAACCTGCGCAAGGCGATCTAGGTGCTGTCCCGGGACCGTGACGTGTCTGACCCGAGCACCCGCGAGGTCGAGCTGTTTCTTCCCGCCGCAGGCGGCGCCGAAGACCTGCTTGCCGCCGAGATCACGCGCATCACCGGCCGGCCGGCGGAGGTGGCGCGTGGCGGCGCCTGGGTGCGTGGCGACGCGCTCGTGGCGATGCAGCTCAACCTGCAAAGCCGCCTGGCGCAGCGGGTGCTGTGGCCGTTGATCGAAGGCCCGTATCGCGACGAACATGACCTGTACGACCTGGCCTGCCATGTCGCGTGGTCGACCTGGATCACGCCGGCGCAAACGCTGCGCGTGGACGTCAACGCGCAGCGAAGCCCGCTGCGCAGCCTGAACTTCGCCGTGCTGCGCATCAAGGACGCCGTCTGCGACGTTGTTCGCGAATCGACCGGCGAGCGCCCGAGCGTGGACACCCACCGGCCCGACCTGCCGTTGATGCTTTATGTCGGGCCCGACCACGCCACGCTGTACGCCGACACGACGGGCGAGGCCTTGTTCAAGCGCGGCTGGCGCGACGCACAAGGCGGCCGCCGCGACGTGAAGGGCGAGGCGCCGCTGAAGGAAACACTCGCCGCAGCCATGCTCGCGGCCGCCGGTTGGCAGGGCCGCGCCGAAGATGGTCCGCTGCTCGACCCTTGCTGCGGCGCCGGCACGATCGCCATCGAAGCGGCGCAGTTGGCCTGCGGGATCGCGCCCGGACTGCAACGCCCATTTGCTTTCGAACGCATGATGCCATTTCGAGCACACCTGCCGGCCTGGCACGCGATGAAGCAAGCAGCACGCAACGGCGTGCACCCACCGGCCGTACCGGTCTACGCCGGTGATGTGAGCTTTCGCCTCACCGACTTTGCCACCCGCAATGCCGAACGGGCGGGCGTGGCACACGCGATCGAGTTCAAGACCGCCGACGCGCTGCAGCGCATGCCTCCGTCCGGCGCGGGCACGCTGGTGATGAATCCGCCTTACGGCGAACGTATGGCACCCAAGGGCGCTGGCAGCACCACGTCACGCGAAGGGTTCGAAGGCAGCGGTTCGTCAGCCGACTTCTTCGGCAGTCTGGCAGCGCATTGGAAGCGCAACTACCCGGGTTGGACGGCTTGGCTGCTCAGCCCCGATATGAAACTGCCCACCCTGATGCGCCTGAAGGAAAGTCGGCGCGTGCCGATGTGGAACGGGCCCATTGAATGCCGCCTGTTCAGGTTCGATCTGGTGGCTGGCGCGAACCGGCCACCAGGCCCGGCCGTCAGCGCTTGAGCAACCCGCCAAGCAGGCTGCCCAGGTCACCCAGGCTGCCCGCATCGACCTGCTGAGGCACCTGGCCGTTGGGGGTGAGCTGGTCCACCAGATGCGGCAGCATGTGCGAGAGTTGACCCAGCAGATCACCCTGGTTCATGCCGAGCTGCGAGGCCATGTTCGACACCGTGTCGCCACCCAGCACGCCGCCGAGTTGATCCGGCGAGATGGGCTGGTTCTGCCCGGTCGATACCCAGGACGCCGCCACATCGCCCAGCCCGCTGCGCTGGAATTGCTCGAGCAGCCCGCCGAGGCCGCCCAGGCCGCCGCCCGCGGGCGCCGCCGATGAGTTGGCACCACTGCCGCCGCCGGCCAGCATGCCAATGACCATGTTGAGCAAGGCTGCGTTGCCGCCACCTTGCGAACCGCTCTGGCCGCCGCCGAGGGCTGCGCCAAGCACCGAGTCGAGTAGTCCCATGTTGTCCTCCAGTAATCGAAATGGTTGAACACACTAGTGGGCGCGACGCATCGCGCGCCGTCAAGCACCGGAGGCGGTCACGCTGCACAACTTGTGCACTATGCCCCCTCATCGCAAGGCAGCCCACGCCGCCAGGGCCAGCGGTGCAGTATCCGCGCGCAGAATGCGCGGCCCGAGGCTCAGTGCGATGAATCCGGCGCTTTCCGCAGCCTGTTCTTCCGCCGGTGACAGCCCACCTTCCGGCCCACTGAGCACCAAGGCCGCTGCTGGCATCGGGCCGACATCGCGCAACGGCCGCGCCTGCGATCGCGGGCTGAGCAACCAGCGCGCGGCGCCACCGGGCCCGTCCATGCCGTCGAGCCATTGCGCCAGCGAGACGACGGGCTCCACCACCGGCACAACCGCACGCCCACTCTGCTCGCACGCCGCCACGGCGACCGCCTGCCAATGTTCTCGCCGACGCTCGGCACGCTCGCCCGCCAGCCGCACCACGGAGCGCTCGCACAGCAGCGGCTGGATCACCGCCACACCGAGTTCGGTCGCCTTTTCCACCAGCGTATCCATGCGCTCGTTGGCGGGCATCCCGACAGCCAGCGTCAGGCGAATGTCCAGTTCGGGCAACGCCGGCCATCCAGGCCCCACGGTGACCCGCACTTCTTGCCGACCCATGTGTGCAACCGTGGCTTGCCACTCGCCACCGCTGCCGTCGAAAAGCCGCAGCACGTCGCCCGGCTGGACCCGGCGCACCTGCGCATGACGCGCGGCCGCGGGCGGAAGGCCGAAGTCGGCGCCGGTGGTCAGCGCCTGACCCACGTGCAATCGGATCGTCATGGTCGCCATCAGACCACGATCAGGAATCCCCCCGACGGGCACCGCGCGTCAGGCGGCCGCGGCCAGCACTTCTTGCGCCGCCAGCGCCACGGAAGCCAGGGCGGCGTCGGCGTTCGCCGGCGCCGCCAGCATCAGCCCGACCGGCAAGTCGCCCGGACGATGGCAAGGAATGCTGAATGCACAGCCGTCGAGGTAATTGATCGCGAAGGTATTGCGCAGCAACAGGCCGTTGGCCTTGAAGAAGGCGTCGTCGCTCGCGCGCAGCAGATCGATCGGCGGCGCGACGATGGGCACGGTGGGGCACACCAGCGCGTCAAAACCTTGCAGCCCAAACGTCACGCGCGCAATCCACTCGCGGCGCCGCTGCTGCATGCGCAGGTAGTCGGCCGCACTGACCGTCTCGCCCAGCGCCACGCGGGCGGCCACACGTGGATCCATGGCCTCGCGCCGCGTGGCCATCGTCTCGCGATGTACCGCAAAGGCCTCCACCGCGGAAAAACCACCGGGCGCGTTCAGTGCAGCCACTTCGCCGAGTTCGGGCAACGACACCTCGGCAATCAGCGCACCGGCGGCCGACAGGCGCGACAGCGCATGCTCGAATGCCGCGGCCACCGCCGGCTCCATTGCGTCAAGCATCAGCGTCTTGGGCACGAGGAGCCGGCGCCCGGCCAGCGACCGGCGCGCCACGACAAGCGGCATGCCCGACAGCACGCCATCGACCAGCAGGCAGTCTTCAACGCTTCGGGTCATGGCGCACACGGTGTCGAGTGTTTGCGACAGGGGGAATGCGCCGTCCAGCGGCACACGGCGCTGCGTGCACTTGAAGCCGACGAGCCCGCACAGCGCAGCCGGGATGCGGATCGAGCCGCCGGTGTCCGAGCCGAGTCCCGCGACTGCCAGGCCGAGGGCCACAGAAACTGCCGCACCCGACGACGACCCGCCGGGAATGCGTGCCATCCGGTCATCGCAAGGATTTGCGGGCGTGCCGTGATGTGGATTGATGCCCACGCCGGAAAAGGCGAACTCCGTCATGTTGGTCTTGCCGACGATGGCCGCACCCGCCGAACGCAACCGCGCGACGGCCACGGCGTCGTCGGCGGCCGGCGGTGCGCCCACGCGAACCACCGAGCCGGCGAGCGTGGTTTCGCCCGCGACGTCGTACAGGTCCTTGATCGTCACGGGCAGGCCCGCCAGCGCTGGCCGAGCCACACCGGCACGGACCATCGCATCGGCGTGCCGTGCGGCGGCCAGTGCGGCGTCGGCGTACAGCGCAGTGAAGACATGCGCCGCGTCCGGCCGTTCAGCGCGCGCGAGCAGGTCGGCCACCAACGCCTCGTGGGTCGTGTCGCCCGCCGCGATGCGTGCGCGCAGCGCGGCGATGGTCAGGCCGTGTGGCCTTGGTCCCGCAATCATCGCGGCGCGAATCAGCCGCGCAACTCGCGACGCAGGATCTTGCCGACCGCGCTCTTGGGCAACTCGGTGCGGAACTCCACGACCTTGGGACGCTTGTAGCCGGTGAGATTGGCCTCGCAATGCGCGCGCACGTCGGCTTCGGAGAGGTTGGGGTCCTTCTTGACGATCACCACCTTGACGGCCTCGCCGGCCTTTGCGTCGGGCACGCCCACCGCCGCGCATTCGAGCACGCCAGGGAGCGTGGACAGCACGTCCTCGACCTCGTTCGGATAGACGTTGAATCCGCTCACCAGGATCATGTCCTTCTTGCGATCCACGATCTTGAAATATCCGCGCTCGTCCATCACGCCGATGTCCCCGGTGCGGAAATAGCCGTCGGCGGTCATCACCTTTGCGGTCTCGTCGGGGCGTTGCCAATAGCCGGCCATGACCTGCGGGCCCTTGATCGCGATCTCGCCGGCGCTGCCGACGGGCACTTCGTTGCCGTCATCGTCGAGCAGCTTCATGTCGGTGCCCGGCATCGGCAGGCCGATATTGCCGCTGTAGGCGGTGGCGTCGACCGGATTGCAGCTTGCCGACGGGCTGGTCTCGCTCAAGCCGTAGCCTTCGCAGATCGGGCAGCCGGTCTTGTCGAGCCAGAGCTTGGCCGTGCCTTGCTGCACGGCCATGCCGCCGCCCACGCTGATCTTGAGGGCGCTCCAGTCGACGTTGCCGAAGTCGGGATGGTTGGCCATCGCATTGAACAGCGTATTCACGTTCGGGAAGCTGTGGAACTTGTGCTTCGCCAATTCCTTGAGCACACCGGGCGTGTCGCGCGCATTGGGAATCAGGATGTTGCAGCCGCCCATGCGCATGCTGAGCATCATGTTCGTATTGAAGCCGAAGATGTGATACAGCGGCAGCGCGCAGACGGTCACGACCTGTTCGCCAGGCGGGATCTTCTTCAGTGCGGGTTGGTACCAGGCCTCGGCCTGCAGGATGTTCGCCACCAGATTGCGGTGCAGCAGAACGGCACCCTTGCTCACGCCCGTGGTGCCTCCCGTGTACTGGAGCACGGCGATATCGTCGGGGCCGATCGACGGCGCCGTGTAGGCCATGCGAGCGCCCTGGGCGATCACATCGTTGAACTTCAACGCGCCGGGCAACTGGAACGGCGGAACCATCTTCTTGACGTTGCGCACGACATGGTTGACCAGCGCACCCTTGATGAGGCCGAGCATGTCGCCCATCGCGGCAAGCACGACCTTCTTCGACGGCACGTTCGACATCACCTGCTGCAACGTGCTCGCCACGACTTCGACGATGACGATCGCCTTGGCCCCCGAATCCTTGAGCTGATGCTCGAGCTCGCGCGGCGTGTAGAGCGGGTTCACGTTCACCACCACCATGCCCGCACGCAGGATCCCGGCCACCGCGACGGGATATTGCGGCACGTTGGGCATCATGATCGCCACCCTGTCGCCACGCGCCAGCCCCTGCCCCTGCAACCACGCCGCGAACGCGCGCGACAGGTCGTCCACCTGCCCGAACGTGATCGTCTTTCCCATGAACTTGTAAGCCGGCAGATCGCGGTATTTGCGGAAACTCTCCTCCATGAGGGCGACCAGCGACGGGTAGGCGCTGCTGTCGATGTCTGCCGGCACACCGGCGGGATACTGGGCAAGCCAGGGACGGGTCATGTTCTCTCCTCGATTCGCCCGATTCTGACGGGCGGCTGACACGCCGGGCATCGGGGGATTCGATAGCGCCGCCCATCGAATGGCCGCTGCGAGTTGCTTGGAACCAGCGATGTACCCGTGCGGTGCGGGTGCGGTGGCAGGCTCGGCCCGCACGGCAGCCTGTGCAAGGAGGATCCAGCGCGCAAGGTCGAAGGGCCGGCAGGGCCGGCCCTTCCGGTGGGCGTTCGCCTTTGACGGCGCCGCCCGGGCGCTCGCCGTCTCAGGTCTTCAAGGCCGCCAGCACCTCGTCGAGCATCTTCTTTGCGTCGCCGAAGAGCATGCGGTTGTTCTCTTTGTAGAACAGCGGGTTGTCGACGCCGGCGTAGCCAGACGCCATGCTGCGCTTCATCACGATGGACGTCTTGGCCTTCCAGACTTCCAGCACGGGCATGCCGGCGATGGGACTCGTCGGGTCGTCCTGCGCGGCCGGGTTGACGATGTCGTTGGCGCCGATGACCATGGTGACATCGGTCTTCGGAAAGTCCTCGTTGATTTCGTCCATCTCCATCACGATGTCGTAGGGCACCTTGGCTTCGGCGAGCAGCACGTTCATGTGGCCTGGCATGCGGCCGGCCACCGGGTGGATGCCGAAGCGCACGTTGACGCCCTTCTCGCGCAGGTATCTGGTGATCTCGTACACCGTGTGCTGCGCCTGCGCCACCGCCATGCCATAGCCGGGCACGATGATGACGTTCTTGGCCTCGCGCAACAGCTCTGCGGTCTCCGGCGCGGCGATCGGCGCCACCTCGCCGGCCGGCTGAGCGGCGCCCGACGCGGCAGCGGGCGCGCCGCCGCCGGTGCCGAATCCGCCGGCGATCACGCTGATGAAGTTGCGATTCATCGCGCGGCACATGATGTACGACAGGATCGCGCCCGAGGAGCCCACCAGCGCGCCCACCACGATGAGCAGGTCGTTGCTGAGCATGAACCCGGTGGCCGCCGCGGCCCAGCCCGAATAGCTGTTGAGCATGGAGACGACCACGGGCATGTCGGCGCCGCCGATGGCCATGACCATGTGAACGCCGAACAGCAGCGCGATCACCGTCATGACGAGCAGCGACAGCATGCCGACCTCGATGCCGTGGGCATTGAGAAATACCCGGCCGAACCAGATCACGATCAGCAGCCCGGCCAGATTGAGCCAATGCCGCCCGGGCAACAGGAGCGGCTTGCCCCCGATCTTGCCCGAGAGCTTGCCGAAAGCGACGATCGAGCCCGAGAAGGTGACGGCGCCGATCAGGATGCCGATGTAGATCTCCATTTCATGGATCGACTTTTCGGCTTCGGTCGGAAAGACCGTCGACGTGTCGACGTAGCTCGCGAACCCGACCAGGCAGGCGGCCAGTCCCACCAGGCTGTGCATCAACGCGACGAGTTCCGGCATCTGCGTCATCTGCACCTTCCTCGCCGCGAAGAGGCCGATGCTGCCGCCGACGAGCAGCGCGCCGATGATCCAGGGAATGCCGGCGGGCGTGACCCGCGGGCCGAAGATGGTGGCCAGCACCGCGATCGTCATGCCGACGATGCCGAAGAGGTTGCCCCGTCGTGCCGTCTCGGGGTTCGCGAGACCGCCCAGACTGAGAATGAAGAGGATGGTGGCGCCGATGTAAGAGACAGTGGCCAGGCTTGAGGTCATGCCGGACTCCTTATTTGCGGAACATCGCCAACATGCGACGCGTGACCGCGAAGCCGCCGAACATGTTGACCGCCGTGAGCGCGAGCGCAAAGACCGCCAGGGCGAGGATCAGCGCATTCGGCCGGTCCACGCCACCGCCCGCGAGCGGCGGTGCGACCTGGACGAGCGCACCGATCGCAATGATCGACGAGATGGCATTGGTGACGCTCATCAGCGGTGTGTGCAGCGAAGGGGTCACGTTCCAGACCACCATGTAGCCGACGAAACATGCGAGCACGAACACGGTGAAGTGCGCCAGGAACGACGCCGGTGCGTACAGCCCGACGAGCAGGAACGCGAGCGCGCCGATGCCGAAGACGGTGGCCAGCGACCCGGCGGACATCGGCTCGCCGCTGCCGCCATGTCCGTGGCCCTTCTTCGCCGCCGCGGGCACGGCCGCCGCCGGTTTGGCGGCGGGCGGCGCGGGCAGCTTGAGCGGCGGGGGCGGCCAGGTGATGCTGCCGTCCTTGATGACGGTCAGTCCGCGGATCGCGTCATCCTCGAAGTTGACGTTGATCACGCCGTCCTTGGTCTTGCAAAGCTCCTCCGTCACACGCAGCAGGTTCGTCGAATACAGCGTCGACGATTGTTTCGCCAGCCGGCTCACCAGGTCGGTGTAGCCGATGATCGTGACGCCGTGGCGGACGACAGCCTCACCGGGCACGGTGAGTTCGCAGTTGCCGCCTTGCTCGCCCGCCATGTCGACGATGACGCTGCCCGGCTTCATGCTCCTGACCATCTCGGCGGTGATGAGCTTCGGCGCCGGCTTGCCCGGGATCAGGGCCGTGGTGATGATGATGTCCGCGTCCTTGGCCTGCTTGGCGTACATCTCGCGCTGGGCCTGCTGGAAGCCCTCGCTCATCACCTTGGCATAGCCGCCGCCGCCCGAGCCTTCTTCCTCATAGTCGACCTTGACGAATTCACCGCCCAGCGACACCACCTGGTCGGCGACCTCGGCACGGGTGTCGTTGGCACGCACGATGGCGCCCAGATTGGCGGCCGTACCGATCGCGGCCAAGCCGGCGACCCCTGCACCGGCGATGAAGACCTTGGCCGGCGGGATCTTGCCGGCGGCGGTGATCTGCCCATTGAAGAATCGGCCGAAGGCGTTGGCCGCCTCGATCACGGCGCGGTAGCCGCTGATGCCGGCCATCGAAGTCAGCGCATCCATCTTCTGGGCGCGGGAGAGCTGCCGCGGCAGCGAGTCGATGGCCAGCACGGTCGCCTTGCGGGCCGCCAGCTGCTGCATCAGTTCAGGGTTCTGCGCCGGCCAGATGAAGCTGATCAGCGTGCCACCTTCGCGCAGGAGTCCTACTTCGTCCGGGCTGGGGGCGCGCACCTTGAAGACGATGTCCGATTCGGCCCAGAGTTGGGCCGCCGCGGGCACGATCTCGGCACCGGCGGCGCGGTAGGTATCGTCTGCAAAATTCGCGGCATCTCCGGCACCGCTTTCCACGGCGACCGAGAAGCCCAGCTTGACCAGCTTCTCCACCACATCGGGCACAGTCGCGACGCGCTTTTCGCTGGCTGCCGTTTCCTTTGGAACGCCAATGCGCATGGGAATACTCCTCGCGAATATCTCTGTTGTTGGGGCGGAGAAGCTAACACAAGACCCCGCGGTAGCCGCTCGCAGGCGGGTACGCAACGCTACCATCCCGCCGATGAGCACGCCGCGTTTGCGCCCCAGCATTACCGTCGCCGCGATCGTCGAGCACGATGGCCGTTATCTGCTCGTCGAGGAGCACACCCCCGAGGGGCTGCGCCTGAACAACCCGGCAGGCCATCTGGAATTGGGCGAATCGCCCCTGCAGGCGGTTTGCCGCGAGACGCTGGAAGAGACGGCCTGCCGATTCGAGCCCGAGGCCCTGGTCGGCGTGTACCTGTCGCGGTTCGTGCGCCCGGCGTCGGGCGAGGACGTCACCTACTTGCGCATGGCCTACTCCGGGCACGTCGGCGCGCCCGAGCCGGGCCGAGCCCTCGACGACGGCATCGTGCGCACGCTGTGGCTCACCGTGGACGAGATCCGCGCCGAACGCGCGCGCCACCGCAGCCCGCTGCTGATGCGCTGCATCGACGATCACCAGGCCGGGCGCCGCTTCCCGCTCGACCTGATTCATGCGGATGCAACCTTGTTTGTGCCCGAAGTGAAACCCGCCGTTGCCGCCGATCGATAAGGTTTCGACCCGCGATCGGCCCTCGCTGGCACGCTTCGTGCGTCCCGGGCATGGTCTTTTGATACGTGAAAGCGCGGGGGACACACGGCGCCCCGGTTCCTATACTGTTTATACGGCCGATGGCGCGGTTGCCGCGCCAGCCCGACCCGACTCGGTGCAATCACGCACCCCTCAAAAATCAGGAGCGACCCAAGATGATCCGCAAGAATGCCATGACCTTCTGTGCAGCCGCCGCGCTACTCGGCGTGGCCGCCGCGCCCGCCCATGCCGGCAAGACACTCGACGCGATCAAGGCGCGCGGCCAGCTCGTCTGCGGCGTCAACGAGGGCCTCGCCGGTTTCTCCGCGGCCGACAGCCAGGGCAAGTGGGCCGGCATCGACGTCGACGTCTGCAAGGCGATTGCCGCCGCCATCCTGGGCGACGCCAACAAGGTCAAGTGGGTGCCGTTGAACGCACAACAGCGCTTCACCGCGCTGCAGTCCGGCGAGATCGACATCCTGTCGCGCAACACCACGTGGACCCTGACGCGTGATGCGTCGCTGGGCATGAACTTCACCGGCGTCACCTACTACGACGGACAGGGCTTCATGGTGCCCGCCAAGCTCAACCTCAAGAGTGCCAAACAACTGAAGGGCGCGACCGTCTGCGTGCAGTCGGGCACCACCACGGAAAAGAACCTGACCGACTTCTCGCGCGCGAACAACCTCAACATCAAGCCGGTCGTGTTCGAGAAACAGGAAGCCTCCACCGGCGCCTACTTCTCGGGACGTTGTGTGGCCTTCACGACGGACGCTTCCGGCCTGGCTTCGATCCGCAACAAGGAAGCGAAGAACCCCGCCGAGCACGTGATCCTGCCCGACCTCATCTCCAAGGAGCCGCTCGGCCCGGCCGTCCGCCGCGGCGACGACGAGTTCTTCGCCATCGCCAAGTGGGTGCAGTACGCACTGATCGAGGCCGAGGACTACGGCATCACCCAAGCCAACGTCGACAAGATGATGAAGAGCGAGAACCCGGCCATCGGCCGCATCCTGGGTGGCACCGAGGACACCGGCAAGCTGCTCGGCCTCGACAAGAACTGGGCCGCCAACGCGATCAAGGCGGTTGGCAACTACGGCGAGATGTTCGAGCGCAACGTGGGCCCGAAGAGCCCGCTCGGCCTGCCGCGCGGGCTGAACAACCTGTGGAGCCATGGCGGCCTGATGTACGCCCCGCCGGTGCGTTGATGAGCCGCTGCAGGCGGATCGTCTCTGATCCGCCTGGCCTTCCCGCCCGGTACAGAACATCGACGACCCGCCCCAGGGTCGAAGGAAGCGCGCCATGACGGCACCTGCCTCTCCTCCATCCAAGCGAGACTGGTCCTGGCGCAGCCGGCATGTGCGTGGACTGATCTACCAGGTCATCGCGCTGAGCCTCATCGGGCTGGCGCTGTGGTTCCTGGCGCACAACACGCTGGAGAACATGCGTGTGCGCGGCATCCAGAGCGGCTTCGACTTCCTGTCGTCGCCCGCGGGCTTCGACATCGGCGAGCGCATGGTGCCGTACGAATCGAACGATCCGTACTGGCGGGCTTTTCTGATCGGCGTGCTCAATACGTTGCGGGTCGCGATCCTGGGCATCGTGCTGACCACGATTCTGGGCACGTTGCTGGGCATCGGCCGGTTCTCGCACAACGCACTGGTGCGCGGGCTCTGTTATGCCTACGTCGAGCTGTTCCGCAACGTGCCGATCCTGCTCCAGTTGCTGATGTGGTATCTGGTGCTGATCGAAGGGCTGCCGACGCCGGGGCAGCAGATCTCGATCTTCGGTCTCTTCTACATCAGCAACGGCGGGCTGACCTACCCGGTGCCGGTCTGGGGTCTGGGCCAGGGGCTGGCGGCGGTTGGTGCGCTCGTCGGCGTGGTGCTGGCATACCTGTGGGCGCAAAAGGCGCGCCAGCACTTCGAGCAAACCGGTCAACCGAAACCCGTGCTGCTGCCCAGCATCGGTCTGGTGATCGCCGGAGCGCTGGCAGGCTGGCTGCTTGGCGGCGCGCCGTCGGCTTGGAACATCCCCGCCCCCGGTGGCTTTGCGATCGAAGGCGGCAGTTCGCTGACGCCGGAATTCATCGCCGTGACACTCGGGCTGACGCTGTATACCGCCTCGTACGTGGCCGAGGTGGTGCGGGCGGGCATCGCCTCCGTCCCGCGCGGGCAAGGTGAGGCCGCGAGCGCGCTTGGCCTGTCCAAGGGGCAGCAGATGCGGCTCGTGTCGCTGCCGCAGGCGCTGCGCGTGATCATCCCGCCGATGACCAACCAGTATCTCAACCTGACCAAGAACTCGTCACTGGCCGTGGCTATCGGCTACCCCGACGTGGTCTCGATCTCGAACACTGCGATCAACCAGACCGGGCGCGCGGTGGAGTGCATCTCGATCATCATGCTGGTGTACCTGACCACGTCACTCGGCACGTCGCTGCTGATGAACTGGTACAACAAACGTTCGGCCATCAAGGAGCGGTGACATGGAAGTTGCATCGTTCCAACCCATTGCACCGCGCGAGGCGCCGGTACGCACCGAAGGCGCCTTGCCTTGGATCAAGCGCAATCTTTTCGGCAATGTTCCGAGCGCGGTCGCGACCGTGATCCTGGCCGCGCTCGCCGTCTGGTACGTGCCGCAGTTGCTGAGCTGGGCCCTGACCAAGGCCGTCTTCGCACCCAGCACGCAGGAATGCCAGGCCGCACGCGGCGTCGGCGCCTGCTGGGGCGTGGTGACCGAGAAGTACCGCCTGATCATCTTCGGCCGCTATCCGTTCGAGGAGCAATGGCGTCCGCTGATCGCCACGCTGGCCATGGTGGCGGCCTTGGTGGCCAGCTGTGTCCGCGTCTTCTGGAAACCCTGGCTGGTGCTGCTCTGGGCGGCCATGCTGGCGCTGTTCTTCGGGCTGATGTTCGGTGGCTTCGCCGGCCTGCTGTACGTGCCCACCGAGCGCTGGGGCGGCCTGCCGTTGACCGTGCTGCTGGCCACGCTGTCGATCGTCATGGCGTTCCCGCTGGCGGTGGTGGTGGCGCTGGGCCGACGCAGCAACATGCCGGCGATCAAGACGCTCTGCGTGATCTACGTCGAGCTGATCCGCGGCGTGCCGCTGATCAGCGTGCTGTTCATGGCGAGCTTCATGTTCCCGCTGTTCATGCCGCCGGGCACGAGCATCGACGTGCTGTTGCGTGTGCTCGTGGGCATCACGCTGTTCTCGGGCGCCTACATGGCGGAGATCGTTCGTGGCGGCCTTCAGGCCATTCCAAAGGGCCAGCAGGAGGCGGCGGACACGCTGGGACTGAGCTACTGGCAGGCGCAGCGCAAGATCATCCTGCCGCAAGCGCTGGCGTTGGTGGTGCCCGGCATCATGAACAACTTCATCGCGATCTTCAAGGACACCTCGCTCGTGACGATCGTCA
>JAHECD010000045.1 GCA_024641945.1 Rubrivivax sp.
ATCCATGGTTCGACCACCGGCCGAGAAAACCCATGAACGACCCCCGCCTCATCGACCCGGCCCTTGCCACCGCCACGCTCCTGGGCGATGCCCTGGAGCGCCAGCGCAAGGCCTATTTCGAACACCCGGTGCCCACGTGGGCCGAGCGCCGGCAGGACCTGCTGACGCTGCAGCGCTTCATCCGCGAGCACAAGGCCGCGCTGTGCGACGCGATCAGCGCCGACTACGGCCACCGTTCGCACCACGAGACACTGCTGGCCGAGATCTTCCCGGCCGTCGATGGCGTGGACCATGCGCTGAAGCACCTGCGCGGCTGGATGAAGCCGCAGCGGCGCGCGGTCGACCTGCGCAATTTCTTCGGCGCGCGCAACCGCGTGATCCCGCAGCCGCTCGGCGTGGTGGGCGTCATCGTGCCGTGGAACTTCCCGCTCAACCTGAGCCTGATCCCGCTCACCTACATCTTTGCCGCGGGCAACCGCGCGATGGTCAAGATGAGCGAGAACTCGCGCCACCTCGCGGCGCTGTTGATCGAAAAGATGCCGGCCTACTTTCCGCCCGAGAAGCTGCAGTTCTTCGACGAGACCGGCGGTGTCGGCGTCGAGTTTTCCAAGCTGCCGTTCGACCACCTGCTGTTCACCGGCTCGGGCACGACCGGCCGCGCGGTGATGGCCGCGGCAGCACGCAACCTGTGCCCGGTGACGCTGGAACTCGGCGGCAAGGCGCCGGCGATCGTCTTCGACGGCTATCCGCTGCGGCGCGCGGCCGAGCGCATCCTCTTCGTCAAGTTCCTGAATGCCGGGCAGATCTGCACCACGGTCGACCACGCCTGGCTGCCCCACGCGCAGATCGACGCCTTCGTGCAGCATGCGCGCGAGATCGTGCCCGCGCGCTACCCGCAACTGGCCTCGCCCGACTACACGTCGATCATCGACGGACGGTCGTTCGATCGCCTGGTCGCCGCGCTGGACGATGCCCGCGCACGGGGCGCGCAACTGGTGACCCTGCTGCCCGGGCCGGCCCATGACCGCGCCTCGCGGAAGATCAATCCGACGATCGTGCTGAACGCGCCGGACGACAGCGAACTGATGCAGCGCGAGATCTTCGGCCCGATCCTGCCGCTGCGTGGATACGCCGACCCGGCCGAAGTGGTCCGCTGCATCAACGCCGGGCCGCGCCCGCTGGCGGTGTACCCGTTCAGCCACGACGCAGGGCAAGTGCAGATGGTGCTCGACCGCGTGATGTCGGGCGGCGTGTCGGTCAACGATGCGCTGATGCACGTGGGCCAGCACGACCTGCCGTTCGGCGGCGTGGGCGATTCGGGCATGGGCCATTACCACGGACGCGAGGGCTTCGAGACCTTCTCGAAGCTGCGTCCCGTGTTCTACCAGGCGCGCTTCAGCTCGCTCAAGTTCCTGATGCCGCCGTACGGCAAGTTTGCCGACCGGATGCTGGCGTTCCTGACCCGGTGACGCGGCCTGCACGTGCCGCCGCGCGCGTGCGTGCAATGCCGCCGCGATGGAAAAAAGGGCAGCCTGAAGGCTGCCCTTGCTCTTTTTTGCCTTCACCGGCCGCCGCGACGCGGCCGGTTCGGGGTCAGGCCTTGCGGCGGCGTGCGATGGCGCCCACGCCGGCCAGGCCGGCGAGCATCAGCGCATAGGTCGACGGCTCCGGCACGGCCGGCGTCACGTCCACGAGCACCGAGTAACGGGTGTTCGCCTTCGTCGACATGCCGGTCACGTGGATGTCGTAGCTGCCGGCGCCCAGCAGGCCCGCGGCTTCCAGCGTTTGCGCGCTGGACGTGGTGTTGAGCGCGAACGCGGCCGGGCCGGGCAGCGAGCCGCCGGTGATCGACGCGGCAAAGCCGGTGATCGCGCCGACGCCCTTGGCGAAGGTGCGCGAGAACAGGCCCGACGCATCGGCAGCCGAATCGAGCATGAACATCCAGTGGTCGTCGATGGCGGCGCCGGAGGCGAAGACGGCCGACTGGCCGGCAAAGCTGTCGGGCGGTGTCAGCGTGCCCATGTCGTAGTTGGCCGCTTGCGAAGCGCCGGCGAAAGCCAGCAGCGCCGAAGCCGCGATAAGGTTCAATTTCATGAGAGTGTCCGTTTCGTCGTTGTGGTTCGGGGTGCTCCGGAATGGAAGCGCCGCCGATGAAGAACTGTAGGGATCGCCCTGACGAGCCGGCCCCCGCGGGCCGGGGGGCGCCGCGTGCACACGTCACGAACGGGCCGGGGAAAGCCGCGATGGCCACCTGACCGCGGGGGGGTCGACAATGGGCGACGTCGTTTCCTGGAGACATCGCCATGCAGATCCCGTCACTCGAAAAAGAGGTTTCGCCGGAGGAATGGAAACTGCGCTGCGATCTCGCCGCCGCGTACCGCCTGGTCGCGCTCTACGGCTGGAGCGATCTGGTCTTCACGCATATCAGCTTGCGCATTCCCGGGCCGGAGCACCACTTCCTGATCAACCCCTACGGGCTGATGTTCGACGAGATCACCGCGTCGTCGCTCGTCAAGGTGGACATGGCGTGCCACAAGCAGCAGGACTCGCCGTTCCCGGTGAACCCGGCCGGCTTCACGATCCACAGCGCCGTGCACGAGGCGCGCGAGGACGCCCACTGCGTGCTGCACACGCACACGCAGGCCGGCGTGGCGGTGGCGGCGCAGAAGGGCGGCGTGCTTCCGATCTCGCAGCAGAGCATGTTCGTGCTGTCGTCGCTGGCCTATCACGACTACGAAGGCGTGGCGTTCCGGGCAGAGGAGAAGCCGCGCCTGCAGGCCGACCTCGGCCGCGCCAATTTCCTGTGCCTGCGCAACCACGGGCTGCTCACCGTCGGGCGCACCGTGGCCGATGCCTTTCTTTCGATGTACACGTTCGAGAACACCTGCCGCATCCAGGTGGCGGCGCAGGCCGGCGGCGGCGAACTGGTGCCGATCGGTGCCGACATCATTGCCAGCGCCGCCGAGGCGTCGCGGGTGCAGACCGGCGGCCTCGGTGGCAGCTTCGTCTGGCCATCGCTGTTGCGCCGCCTGGAGCGCGTCGATCCGTCGTATCGCACGTAGCCGCAGCGATGATGCGGACCGGTTCGATGTGCGCGCAGCCTCGGCCTTCGCCGGGGGCCCGCAAGCGGCTGGGTGGCGATGGATTCATTTGAGCGTTCACCGCAGCGGGTTGCGCGCGTCGGCGGCCTGCTGTACCTGGCGATCATCGCGCTCGGCCTGTTCGGCGAGGCCTTCGTGCGCGGCACGCTGCTGGTGTCCGGCGACCCGTCGGCCACCGCGGGCCGCATCGCCGCATCGGGATTGACGTGGCGCGCCGGCATCGCCGGCGATCTGCTGATGCACGTGCTGGATGTGCCGGTGATCGTGATCCTCTACCTGCTGCTCAGGCCGGCGGGCGTGCCGCTCGCGCTGACGGCGACGGTCGCCAACCTCGTGCAGACGGCCGTGCTGGCGATCAACAAGCTCAATCTGCTGGTGCCCTTGTTCCTGCAGGAGAACGTGGACTATCTGCGCACCTTCACGGCCGGGCAGCTCGACACGCTGGGTTACCTCGCGATCAAGGCTCACGGTTTCGGCTTCGCCATCGGGCTGGTCTTTTTCGGCGTGGCCTGCCTCGCGCGTGGCGTGCTGATCTACCGTTGCGGCTACCTGCCCAGGGTGCTGGGCCTCTTGATCGCCGTGGCTGGGGCGAGCTACCTTTTGAACAGCGCCGCGCTCGTGCTGGCGCCTGGCTTCGCGGCGGCGATCTTCCCTGCGATCCTGGTCCCGGCGTTCTTGGGCGAGCTGTCCTTGTGCCTGTGGTTGATCTTCAAGGGGGTCGACACCCAACAGTGGGCGAAGCGCGTATCGTCCGGGCGAGCGGCAGCGGCATCGGTCTGACCCCTGCAGGCTCACGACTTCGCGAGGATCCGAGCAACACCATGGCCCCCGATCTCGATGCTTTCGACCATGTGCACGTGTACGTGCAGGACCGCGCCGCCGCGGAGCGCTGGTATGCCGCGGTGCTGGGCTTCGAGCGCACGAAGGCATTGGAGGCGTGGGCGGTGAACGGTGGGCCGCTGACGCTGCAGAACGCGGGCGGGACGATCCACATCGCGCTCTTCGAGCGGCCGCGGCAGGCCTGCCGCTCGACGGTGGCGCTGCGTGTCGACGCCGCCGGGTTCCATGCGTGGCGCCGGCACCTCGCGGAGGTGCCGGCGCTTGCCGTGACCTTGGAGGATCACGACCTGTCGCTGTCGCTGTACCTCCATGATCCCGACGGCAACCCCTACGAGATCACCACGTACGACGCGGCCGCGGCACGGGCCGGCCTGGTGTGACGTGCGGGAGGACACGCCCCTTGGATCCCGCCCAAACACCGCCCGCCACCGGTTCGCATCTTGCGTACCGCGCCACGCTGGCCGGCGCCGGCACGGTCGCCGCGGTGGCGGTGGTCTTCTTCGTCATCGGCCTCGCGGACGGCTCGGTGTCGTCGTTCAACATGGCACTGTGGATCGTGCTGCTCGGTGGACTTGGCGCGATTCTCTGGGCGGGCTTCGCGCTGCGTGCGCGCGGCCATGCACGCTGGGCCATCGCCGTGCTCGGCATCGCGGCGGTGCCCGGGTTGATCGGCGCATTCTTGATGCTGCTGGTGCTCGTGACCCAGCCGCGCTGGAACTGACGTGGACGGCACCGTCCGGCTGCCACGACAGCACGCGGGCGTGAACGCTGCCGATATCCGACGCCTGGAGCCGCCCGACGCGCCCGCATACCGCCAGGTCATGCTGCACGCATATGCCCACGAGCCCGATGCCTTCACCTCCACCGTCGCCGAACGCGAGTCGTTGCCGCTGGCGTGGTGGGCCGCACGTATGGCGCGCGGTCCCGAAGCGCCCGAACGGGTCTGTGGGGCCTTTGTCGACGGCCGCCTGGTGGGCGTCGCGGGCCTCTCGCCGGAGCGCCGCGCGCGCACGTGCCACCGGGCCACGCTGTTCGGCATGTATGTGCTGCCGGCGCACCGCGGGCAGGGCGTGGCGCACGCGCTCGTCGCCGCCGTGCTGGCCTGTGCGCGCGAGGTGCCGGGCGTGCGGGTCGTCGAGCTGACGGTGACCGAATCCAACCCCGGTGCCGTGCGTCTGTACGCGTCGTGCGGCTTCAGGGCCTTTGGCGTCGAGCCGCTGGCCGTCAACGTGGGCGACCGCTACGTGAGCAAGGTGCACATGTGGATCGACCTCACGGAGCAGCCCGCCTGAACCGAGCCTGAACCTTGCCTGGAGCCGTGAAGCCACGGTCCTGTCCATGCCACTGCCCGACACCTTCGACATCCACTCTGCGCGGCTCGTCGTGCGCTCGATCGCCGCGCGCGACCTGCACGATCTGCTGGCCGTGAACGGCGACGCCGAAGTCACCGCCTTCCTGCCCTATGCGACGTGGCTCGGGCTGCAGGACGCGATGGCGTGGCTCCAGCGGATGGAGGCGCTCGCCGCCACCGGCACCGGCCGGCAACTGGTGCTGGAGCGCAAGGCCGACCGGCAGGTCATCGGCACGTTGCTGGCGTTCAAGTTCGACGAGGGCAGTGCCCGCCTGGAGCTCGGCTACGTGGTCGGGCGGGCGCATTGGCGCCAGGGCTACGCACGCGAGGCGCTGTGCAGTTTCGTCGGGCATGTCTTTGGCGACCTGGGCCTGCGTCGTGTCGAGGCCGAGGTCAACCCGGCCAATGTCGCCTCCAACATGCTGCTGTCCAGCATCGGCTTCACGCACGAAGGTGTGCTGCGGCAGCGCTGGGTCGGCCACAGCGGGCCCTACGACACGAATCTGTATGGGTTGCTGCGCAGCGAATGGGCGCCGCCGGCGATGGACGGCGCTTCGCCCGGCCGCTGAGGCCGCATCGCGAGGGTCAACCGGCGCGATGCCGATCGCGCAGTTCGCGCTTGAGCACCTTGCCGATCGAACTTCGCGGCAGCTCGCTCACCAGGTGCAGGCTTTCCAGGCGCTGGGTCTTGCCGGTGCGCGCGTTGAACCACGCCAGCAATTCGGCTTCGTCCTCGGCAGCGCCGGGGCGGCAGACGACAAAGGCCACCGGCGTCTCGCCCCAGCGCGGCGAGGGCACGCCGACGACCGCTGCGTCGGCCACGGCGGGATGGGTGTGCAGCAGCGCCTCGAGGTCACTCGGGTAGACGTTGAAACCGCCGCTGATGATGAGATCCTTCTTGCGGTCGATCAGCGTGAGAAAACCGTCGGCATCGAAGCGGCCGACGTCGCCGGTGCGGATGAAGCGCTTGCCCGTGGCATCGAACCACTCGGCCTCGCGTGTCTTTTCCGGCTGGCCGTGGTAGCCGCTCATCATCGCGGGCGAATGGCCCACCACCTCGCCGGCCTCGCCGGTGCCGGGCGGCAGCTCGCGTGCATCGTCGTCGATCAGACGGATGTCGCTGCCGGGGGCGGGCCGGCCCACCGTGTGCAGCTTGTCGGGGAACGTGTGCGCCTCCAGGATGCAGGTGCCGCCGCCTTCGGTCATGCCGTAGAACTCGATCAACCCGCCCGGCCAGCGCGCCAGCACGTCGGCCTTCAGCGCGGCGTCGAACGGTGCGCTGGTGCAGAACTTGGCCTTGAACGCCGACAGGTCGAAGTCGTCGAACTGCGGCAGCGCCATCAGGCGGCGGTACTGCACCGGTACCAGCATCGTGTGCGTGGCGCGCAGCGACTGCGCGAGCTGCAGGTAGCGCAGGGCATCGAACTTGGGCATCAGGCCCACGCAGCCGCCGCGCGCGATGGTCGGAAAGAACGACACCAGCGTGGTGTTGGAATACAGCGGCGTGGCCAGCAGCGTGACGGCATCGGGCCCGTAGCCATAAGCGGCGCTGCGCAACACGTGCGCCCAGCGCATGCCGTGCGGCTGGACGATGCCCTTGGGCACACCCGTGGTGCCGCTGGAATAGATGATATTGAACGGGTCGCCCGGTTGCACCGTCGCCGGCTGCGGCCGCGCCGTCGGCGCCGCGAGCCAGTCGTCGAAGGCGGCATGCGCCGGCGCCGTGGCGGGCAGGGCCGCCAGCGCCACGCAGCGCGGCGGGGCATCCACCGGCGGCAGCAAGGGCAGCGCCTGCGCGTCGATGAAGAGCAGGCGCGCGCTGGCGTCGCGCAGCATCGCTTCGAAACTGGCGCGCGGCACCGACGGTGCGAGCGGCGCCACCACCACACCGGCACGCAGCGCGCCGAGGAACAGCGCGGCATATCGCACCGACGACGCGGCGCAGATCGCGATCGTGTCGCCAGCGCGCAGCCCATCGCGCTGCAGCGCGGCCGCAATGCGGTCCATCAGCACGTCTAGCGCGGCGTAGTCGAGCACGCCGGTGTCGTCGCGCAGGGCGGGCTGCGTGGGCCGCAGCCTGGCGTGTTCGCGCACCATGTCGGCGATGGGGCGGAACGGCTCGGTCGCGGCCGGTGGCGTGTCGGTTTGCATGGGGGGCCTCGGGGCGTTGGCGGTTGCTTCGAAGCCGGACTTTATCGGGCCGCGTCGGTCTGCGGCACTTCGTCAGCGGCCGTGACATCGGTCACGCGGCAACGTGTGTTCCGCGAATCATGGGCACTAGTTCACGGGGTCGGACACCGGATCAGGGGGGGGCGGGTAGCCCCTGGGACGCAAGCCGATCGTTAGAGTTCAACCCATGCCGAAACCACCGAGGCGTGCCTGAGAAAGCATTCCCGGACCACCGGTATCACCGTTGAAGGGACACACTTCATGAAGTTCAAGAGCGCGCTCTCCACCGTGGCCCTGGCCACGCTCGCATTCGTCGGCGCCCCGGCACACGCCACGCTGACCCTCGGCACGCCGGCCTGCACCGACGGCAACACGGACACCAACGCCGGCTACGTCGGCTGCCTGGGCTCGTTCAGCCTGAGCACCGGCAACATCGACAACGACAAGACGAGCGTGATGGCCAAGCTCGGCCTGCCGGTCGCGACGGCGTTTTTCAGCAGCGAAAACGCATCGGCCGCTGGCAACCCGTTCGCTGCGGCGCCGGCATCGTCGGACCATGGCACGATCACATTCGACAACGCACAGACCGGCTCGTTCTGGATTGGTCTGAAGTCGTCCACCCGGGCCAGCTTCTACCACTTCGACGGCTCGCTCGTCGCCGGCGGCATCACGTCGCTGATGTTCGACACGCTCGGCACCGCCGTGAACAAGGGCAAGGGCAAGGACCTGTCGCACGCCGTCTTCATCGGCAGCCCGACGATGACCCCGGCCGTCCCGGAACCCGAGACCTACGCGATGATGCTCGCCGGCCTGGCCGGCGTGGGCTTCATGGTCCGCCGCCGCCGCAGCGTCTGAACGGGCTTTGCCCGGCTCGCCTGCAAACCCCGCTTCGGCGGGGTTTTTCATTTGGGCAAACGCAGCCGACGCTGTTGCGGAACGGGCGCGTCGTGCCGGTGTCGGCCAGGAACGTTCGCCGTCCAGGGGCAATCTCCTGTCAACGGTGCGCCCTGCTCTGGCCGGGCCGGGCTTGTGCAAGCAGGGCGTCGACAAGCTCGTGGCGCGAGCGCGCGAAGGCATCCGCGTCCCACCCCCGCTCCACCACGAGATAGCGCCAGGCTGAGGGCACGAGCAGCGTGAGGCACAGGTCGGCAAGGCGCGACGGGTCCCGGCCAGGTCGAAGGCCGCCGTTTGCCGCGATCTGGCCGAGGATGCGGTCCAGCCCCATTCGAACCCCTTGGCTGAAGATGCGGTCCTGCCAGGCGGCATTCGCGTCCAGGTCCGACAGCGAGCCTGTCTCCAGCTGGATGGCCACCGGATAGACGACGGGCAGGTACTGCAGCCACGCATCCACGAAGGCGTGCAGCGCCGCGGCGTCACGCCCGGTGGCGGCGATCTGCCGCATGCGCGTCACTTCCTCGCCGCGCGTGTCCTGGTGCCGCACCATGGCCACCAGCAACCCGGCGCGGTTGCCAAAGGCGTTGAACAGCGTCTGTCGGGAGACCTCCGCCGCCGCCGCAATATCCGCCATGCCGGCGTCGAGCCGGCGTTGCTCGGCCATCAATCTCCAGGCTGCCTCGAGGATGTCGGCGCGTTTCTCGTCGCTGATCTTTGCCATCACTTTACAGACGTAAACTCATATGGTAGTTTACATGCGTAAACTTAACACGAGGTCCACATGCGGTACGAGCATTCTCTCTGGGCGCACATTGGCGTCGGCAGTCTGGCCATGTTGCTGTTCTGGGTCACGCTGCTGAGCGTCAAGGGCAGCGCGCTGCATCGCCGCACCGGCCGCCCGTTCTTCGTGGTGATGCTGACAACGGTTCTCACGGTGCCGCCGGTGGTGCTGCTGCGGCCGGTGCCCTTCGATCCAGGCTGGATCGTCTCGCTGGTCTATCTGTCGGCGTGCGTGGGCACGGTGGTCACCGTGGCCTGGACGGCCATCCGCTGGAAAGACCAGCCGGAGCGCTTTCGCGGGAGGCACTTCCGCCTGCTGGGACCGCTGGTGGCGGTGCTGGGTGCCGTTGTCCTCGTCGCAGGAGTGACCAAGGGTGACCCGGTGGCCGCAGTCCTGTCATGGGTCGGCTTGACGTATGGCGCTGCAATGATCCACTTCGCCTGGTCGCGTGATCCCTTGCACCCTCGGTGGTGGCTCAGTTGGCATGTGAATGCCGTCCTCGGGTTGTTCACCGCCGTCCACGGCACGCTCGGCTTCGTCGTGTGGCGTGCGCTGGCGGCGCAGGAGGCCACGCGCGCAGACGCCGCCGCATGGCACGCCGGCGTGCTCCTGGTCGCGCTGGTCATTCGTGCGGTGGTCGGCCATCGGCGCGGCTTGCCATGGGGGTTCTTCGAGCGTCCGGCGCAGACGCGGGAGGCACCGGGGCTGGTCGGCAAATGACCGCGATGAACCACCGCCAAACAATCTGCGGCGGCGGTGAGCCCCAGCCACTCGAGCGTCGGCAATGGTGCGATGCATTCAGCCGAACGATCGACAGGTTGGGGTCGAAAGTGCCGGCCCGACAACCGGCCCCGCCTTTGCCAACCCCGGATCAGTGCCCGGTGTCGGTATACGCCGGCGCCGGCTGCGTGAAGTACGCGTGCAGGATCTGGTAGCACATCAGATAGTTCTTCTGCTGGAAGCTCGCGTGCGAGATGCCGTTCATCACGCTGAACTGCTTGTCGGGCGACGGCAGGCGCTTGAAGAACTCGATCAGGTCGTCCATGCCGGCGATGCCGTCGAACTGGCCGCGCATCACGATCGTGGGCACGCGGATCTTCTCCGGGTCGACGACGGGCAGCTTCGAGCACATGTCGATGTAGGTGCCGTTGGGCATCGAGTCGTCGAGCGCGAGGATCGCGTCGGCAAAGGCTTCGACGGTGACCTTGTCGGCGCAGTCGGGGTGGTCGCGCTCGAAGATCGAGTGCACGAACTTGCGGTCGATCGGCCGACGCTTGCTGGCCATGAACTCGGGCAGCTTCTTGCGCCGCTGCTCGAGCGTGGGCGCGCCGTCACCGGTCCAGACGAAGGCGTCGAGCGCCAGGCGCGATACACGCTCGGGGTGCCGTTGCGCAAACAGCGCGGCGCGCAGCGCGCCGGAACTGATGCCGTAGGTGGCAAAGCTGCGCACGCCGCGCGTGGCGAAGATGTAGTCGGTGGCGGCCGCCAGGTCGTCGGCGCCGTTGGCGATGTCGCAGAAGATGTCGCGTGTCTTGTCGCTGCGGCCGTAGCCTTCCATGTCGACGCACCAGCAGACGAAGCCGCGCTCGGCGAACCAGTCCATCACCGACGAGTGCGGGCGCCCCGGCACCGTGAGGTCGAAGGTCGGGGTCGAGGCCATCGACGAGCCGTGCACGAACAGCACCGCGGGTTTGCCATCGGGCGAGCCGACGTACTTTTCCCACAGGAACAGTCGTACATCGCCGTCGGCGGTCTTCTTGGTCGTCCAGTGTTCCTGGCCGGTCACTTTCACGGGGTCGTTCATTCGTCGCTCCTCAGTCGATCCGCGCGCCGGTGTCCTTGACGACTCGCGACCAGCGGTCGCGCTCGTCGCGGAAGAAGGCGTCGAACTCGGCCGGCGTGGAGCCGACCGACTCGATGCCCGAGCGCTGCATGTAGCCCTGCACCTCCGGCGTCGCCAGCGCGGCCTTCACCTCGCGCTGAAGCAGGTCGACGATCGGTTGCGGCGTGCCCTTGGGGGCGAGCAGGCCCATCCAGACATACGCGGCGTAGCCCTTCAGGCCAGACTCGTCGAGCGTGGGCACGTCGGGCAACTGCGGGGCACGCGCCGTGCCCGTGGTCGCCAGCGCCCGCAGCTTGCCGCCCTCGATGTGCTTGACCATCGCGGCGGTGCCGGGCATCGAGACCTGCACCGTGCCCGCCAGCAGATCGGTCGTCGCCTGGCCGCTGCCCTTGTAGGGCACGTGGGTCATCTTGATCCCGGCCATCGACGAGAACATCGCCGCAAACAGGTGCTGCCCGCTGCCGTTGCCGGACGAGGCGAAGTTGAGCTGTCCGGGGTGGGCCTTGGCGAAGGCCACCAGGTCGGCCACCGTCTTGAACGGCGTGGACGGATGCACCACCAGCACCCCCGGCTCCTTGCCCAGCAGCGAGATGGCGACGAAATCGTCGATCGGGTTGAAGGCCAGCTTGGTGTACAGCGTGGCGCTGATCGCGTTGGTCTGCGACGCCAGCAGCAGCGTGTAGCCATCGGGGGGCGACTTGGCCACCATCTCGGAGCCGATGGTCGCACCGGCGCCGGGTTTGTTGTCGACGATCACCTGCTGCTTCAGTCGTTTGCCGAGCTGCTCCGCGATGGCGCGCATCGGCCCGTCGACGGCACCACCTGCCGAGAAGGGCACGATCACCTTGATGGGGCGGTTCGGGTAGTCGCCCGTCTGGGCAATCGCCGGTGCGGCATGGCAGGCGAGCGTGGCCAGCGCCAGCGCTGCCAGGCGGCGTAGAACGTGCTTCATGGGGTCTCCAGTGGTTTTGGGCGTTGGGGCCGGGTCAGGGTTGGGCGAGTGCGGCGAGGGCCCGCAGGTCGGCGGACGTTCCCACCGACCAGCCGGCCCGGATCAGGTCCGCCGTGCGCGCAGCGCCGAGCACGCCGTCGCTCAGCGCGTGGAACTTGCCTTCGAGTGCGGCGTCGCTCAGCGGGCGCTGCATCGAGCCGATGGCATGTTCGACGAATACGTGCTCGCGCCGGCCGTCGGCCAGCA
The DNA here is from genome assembly GCA_024641945.1 of Rubrivivax sp. GTDB lineage: Bacteria > Pseudomonadota > Gammaproteobacteria > Burkholderiales > Burkholderiaceae_C > Rubrivivax. The sequence continues at coordinate 12,178 of JAHECD010000045.1, forward strand.
CCACGGTCATGTCGACGGCGGCCTCGTCGATCGAATCGTCCACCGTGGCGACGATTCGCCGGCGCAGCGCATCGACGTCGGCGCGGGTGACGATGGCGTCGTCGAACTCGGGTTCGCCGGCACGGCCGAACAGCAGCCCCGCGGCGCAGCCGTGGTAGACGCTGAACTTGCCTTGCAGGCCGTCCTTCGGCTCCTTCTTGCCGGTGAGCTCGAGCACGAGCGAATGAACCTTGAGCTCGATGCGCTCGATCTGCTCGGGCCGCACACCACGCTCGCGCAGCTGCACCGCGGCGTCGATCGCGGGGTGGATGACGATGCCGCAGGCAAACGGCTTGTAGGTGTTGAAACTGATCTCGAAGCGCTGGCCGAGCTCGTCCGTCGCCTCGTGCCACGCGGCCTTGGTCGAGACCACCTGCACGAGCCCGCGCGGCGCCTCCAGCGCACGTTCGCTGGCCGTGAAGCCGTGTCGAGCCATCAGCGCGGACATGAGACCGGCACGCGCCGCGGCGCCGGGGTGCAGCGGCTTCGTCATGGTGCCGAACTGCTCGCGCAGGCCCACCGGCTGCGACGCTGCGATGCCGAGCGCCATGGCCGTCTTCTGTGCATCGAGTCCGAGCAGCCGCGCACAGCCGGCTGCCGCACCGAGCATGCCGGTGGAGCCGGTGATGTGCCACCCGCGGTCGTAGTGCTCGGGGTACATGAGGTTGCCGATGCGGCACGAGACGTCGATGCCCAGCACGAGCGCATCGATCAACGTGCGCCCGCTGGCACCCGTCAGCTCGGCCAGCGCCAGCAGCGCCGACGCCACCGGCCCGGCGGGGTGGATGATGGTCTTGAGGTGGGTGTCGTCGAAGTCGAACGTGTGCGAGCTGATGCCGTTGAGCAGCGCGGCGCTGGCCACGTCCACACGTTCGGCGCGGCCCAGCACGGCGGCCTGGGGCGCCGGCTGCAGCGTCTGCACGGCGGCCAGCGCGCTGTCCACCGACTCGTGTTGCGCGGCGCCGACGGCGCAGCCCAGCCAGTTGAGGAATGTGCGATGCGCCTCATGGTCCACGGCGTCGCTCCATCCGCGCGACGGATGCGTGGCGACGAACTCGGCCAGCAGGCGTGTGATGGGTGGGGCGTTGTGGTCTGCGGCGACCTGGGTGTTGCGGGCCATGGGGGGTGCTCGGACTGGGGGTGGGGGGTGACGATGGGCGACAGGTCGGGCCGTGGTTTCAGCGGCCGCCTACGGTGCGTTGCCGGCGTTCTTGCGGTGGGTCGGACACATGGCGCGGGCCGAGGCCGCCGGGCGAGTGCCTCCGCTCATGTCCCCCGGACGGGGCTGCGCCCAGCCCTCCTCCTTTACTTCGCTGCGGCACCCGCCCGCCGTCCTCGGCCAGACACCGGGTGGGCGCGCCACCGTCGAACCGCCCACACGCATCGGATCGGGGTGGCGGGGCGTTCTCTGGAGCGAAGCAAAGGACGAGGGTCGGCCGCAGGCCGACCCGGGGGACATGAGCGCAAGAGAGCGCCCCGGCGCCCTGATCCCGCACAAGGCACCGAACGTGAACGGCCGCAACGGGCCGCACGCCGATGTTCCATGTGCCTGACCGCGGAAATGGCTGCAGACTTCACGCATCGAGGTCGATCTTGCGATCGCGCGCCACCTTGGTCCATCGTGCGATGTCGGCACGCATGAACTGGGCGAACGCCTCGGAGGTCATCGGGGTGGGCTCGAGGGCCTCGGCCGCGAGGCGGTCGCGCAGATCCGGCGCGACGAGCACGCTGCGCAGGGTTTCGTTCAAGGCCTTGACGATGTCGGCGGGGATGCCGGCGGGGCCGACCACGCCGTACCACTGGTAGGCCTCGAAGCCCTTGAAGCCCGACTCGGCCATCGTGGGTACGTCCTTCAAGAGCGGGTGGCGTGCCGTGCCCGTGACGGCCAGCGGGCGCACGCGGCCCGAGCGGATATGCGGCATGGCCGCGGCCAGTCCCGGGAACATCGCCTGCGTCTGCCCGCCCAACAGATCGGTGAACGCCGGCGCCACGCCGCGATAGGGCAGGTGCACGGCGTAGGTGTCGGTGGCGAGCTTGAGCAACTCCATCGTCAGGTGCGTGAGCGATCCCTGGCCGGCCGAGCCGTAGCTCACGCGGCCCGGGTTGGCACGCATGTAGGCGATGAACTCCTTCAGCGTCTTCACGGGCACGTTGGCGTTGACGACCAGCACGTTGGGCGTGGTGCCGATCATGCCGATGGGCGTGAAATCCTTGACCGGGTCGTAAGGCAGCTTGGAGCGGGTCGCCGGGCTCGTGGCATGCGTGGCGACATACCCCTGCAGCAGCGTGTAGCCGTCGGCGGGCGCGCGCGCCGTCGTCTGGCACGCGATCGCGCCACCGCCGCCGCCGATGTTCTCCACCACGATGCTCTGGCCCAGCGCCTTGGCCCAGCGCTCGGTGACGGTGCGGCCGACCAGGTCGCTGCCGCCACCGGCGGACACGGGAACGATGTAGCGCAAGGGCTTCGACGGGAACGACTGTGCGGCCGCGTCGAAACCGAGGGGAAGCACGAGCGCCGGGGCGGCTCGCAGCAGGGTTCGGCGTTGCATCGTAGGGCTCCTCGGGGACTGTGGATGAATGGATGGTGCGGACGGCCGGTCAGGCCTCGAAGCCGGCCTGCTGCCGCTGCTGCGCGTGCGACAGGTCGGTCAGCATGGCGATGAAGCGGCGGGCGAGTTCGGGCTGTGCGGCCCGCTGCGTCACGGCCGCGCTGTAGACCGTGGCGAGTTCGAACTCACGCGGCAGCAGCGCCACGTGGTGGACCCCCGGCGTATAGCGGATCTCGGTGACCTGGGTGCAGCCGATCGGGCGCGGCGTGGTCGCGGCGGCCAGCTCGCGCATCGCGGTGGCGCCGTTCGGGAAGGTGCGAAAACGCGGTGCCAGCTCATCGTGCACGCCGAGTTGGCGCAGCACCGACGCAAAGTGGATGCCCGCGGTGGCGCGTTGCGGATCGGGGAAGAAGATCTCGTCGGCCATGCGCAGCGCCTCGCGCAGCGCGTCGGGGGTGGACACGTCGGGTTCACCGTCGCCGTAGCGGACGGCCACGCCGGTGTACACCTTGCCGAGTGACGCCATGCTGCCGCTCCACACCTGGCTGGCGGCCGCCATGTCGTCGATCATCTTGGCGGTCAGCACGATCAGGTCGCACGGCTCGCCGGCGTCGAACGCTTCCTTCATCGCGCCGACGGCACCGAACCGGCCTTCGAGCGTGGCGCCGGTGTTGTCCGTCATCGCGCCTTGCAGGTCGTTGATCAGGCCCTGGGCGGCGCCGGCGCTGAGAAAGTTCAGGGTGGTTTTCATCGGTTCGTCCAATCGAAGGTTCAGGGTTCGGGAGCGTCCATCGCAGCAACGATACGCTCTGGCGTGAGCGGCAGCCCGCGCACCCGCACGCCGAGCGCGTCGAACAGCGCATTCGCGATGGCCGCGGCGGTGGGGCCGAGGGCCGCTTCGCCGGCGCCGAGCGACGGTTCGCCGGACTCCACCACATGCACGTCGACCTGCGGCACCTCGGAAAACCGAAGGATCGGGTAGTGCTCCCAGGAGCTGCCTTGCACGCCGTCGGCCGCCACGGACACGGCTTCCTTCAACGTCCAGCTCGTGGCCTGGATCGCGCCGCCCTCGGTCTGCGCGACGACGCCGTCGGGGTTGACGGCCAGGCCGACGTCCACCGCCACCGTGAGGCGCCGCACCCGCAGCGTGGCGCCCGCCTCGACTTCCGCGACGACGGCGCACCAGGCGCCGCTGCCCTTGTAGCGTGCATACGCCAAGCCGTGGCCGATACCCTCTTGCCGCACGCGGGTGCCCCAGCCCGCATGGGCCGCAGCGCTCTCGAGGACGGCAAGCGCGCGTGGGTCGTGCGTCAGGTGCGTGCGCCGCCACGCCAGCGGGTCGATCCCGGTGGCCTGCGCGATCTCGTCGACGAAGCTCTCGGCGGCGAAGACGTTGCCGAACGCGCCGAGTGCCCGAAGGGCCGAGCTTCGGGGCTGCGGCGCCGTCACGTCGTGGCGAAACACCTGCCAGGCCGGCAGCGCATAACCGGGCCGCGCATTGCGCTCGGCGCCGCCACCGGTGGCGATGGGCATGTTGATCGAGGCCGGTGCGTCGAACGGCTGCGCGGTCTGCCAACTGCCCAGCAGCGCCGGCGTGGCACTGCGCCCGGGCCGCCGGCTGTGGCCGGCGCTCCAGACCCGGTGCCGCCAATGCAGAACCCGCCCCTGCGCATCGAGGTCGGCTTCGAGCTGCATCTGCATCGCCGGACCGAGCGGCGCGCGTGTCATCTCGTCGGCCCGGGTCCACAAGACCCGCACCGGCCGGCCGGGGACGCGGCGCGCCAGCCAGGCGGCGTCGAAAGCCACATCGTCGGCGCCGTTGTGGCCATAGCAGCCGGCACCTTCGACATGCCGCACACGCACCGCCTCGGGCGCCAGCCCGAAGGCGAGCGCCAGGTCGCGACGAAGATGAAAGATGCCCTGGCTGTGGGTCCAGACGGTCAAGCCGCCGAGCCCATCACCGACGCCATCGCCATGCCATTGCGCGAGCGCGCACGACGGCGCGATGGAGGCGTGGGCGATCCACGGCTTGCGATAACAGGCACGCAGGGTGCGTGCGGGGGCGTGTGTCGGGCATGCGCCGTGTTCGTCCACCAACGTGCCTTCGTGCGCCGCGTCGAACGCTGCGTCATCGTCGACCCAGGCCGCCGCGGGCTGCCATCGCACGCGTGTGTGCAGCAGCGCCAGCGCGCGGTCGGCGTCGCGGCTGCGTGCGGCGATCAGGCCGACCAGCGCGCCGTCGCAAAGCACTTCCATCACGCCATCGAGCGCGGCCGCCGCGGCGGTGTCGGCCTCGAGCAGCCGGGCGTCGGGCTGCGGCGGATGCAGCACGCGCCCGTGCAGCAGACCGTCGGGTGCCAGGTCGTGGATGAACACCGGCGCGCCGGCGAATTTGGCAGGCAGGTCGATGCGCGGCAGCGAGCGGCCGACCTGTGCCGGCGCGCCCGCGGGCCGTGGGCGGGCCTCGGCACAGGCCCGCCGCAAGGCGGCGCCGGCGTCCTGCACCGACAGGCTGCCCGACGTGATGCCCTCGTCGGGCCCGAAGGCGGTGTCGGCGGCCAGCACCCGCACCTGCGCCGGGTCGAGGCCGAGTTCTTCGACGGCGATCTGGGCGAGTGCCGTGAGGATGCCCTGGCCGAGCTCGACCTTGCCGGTGCGCACCTGCACCGAGCCGTCGGGGTCGAACTGCAGCCTCATGCGGATTGCGCAGCCGCGCGAAGCACGGCGCGCACGATCCGGGGGTGCGCCCCGCAGCGGCAGAGATGGCCGTCGAGTGCGCTCTCCACCTCGGCGGCGGTGGGCCTCGGCGTGCGCATCAGCAGTGCGGCGGCGGCCACCTGCATGCCGGAGCTGCAATAGGCGCACTGCGCGGCCTGTTCGGCGACGAAGGCCGCGTGCAGGGCCGCGTCGAGACCTTCGACCGTGGTGATCTCGGGGCCGGCAGCGGCCCACAACGGCAGGTTGCAGGCCGTCTGTGACACACCGTCCACGAGCACGGCACAGGCACCGCAGCCGCCTTCGCCACAGCCGAAGCGCGAACCCCGCAGTTGCAGGTCATCGCGCAGCACGTCGAGCAGCGGCGTCTTGTCGGCGGCGTCGACCGTGCACGCGCGGCCGTTGACCTTCAATGCGAAGACCGGCATGGGAGAACGAACGGCGTGCGGCTCAGTCGACCTTGGCGCCGGAGATCTTGACGATCTTGGCCCACTTGGCGATGTCGGCGTCGAGGTAGCGGTGGAATTCCTCGACGCCCATCGTCATGGCCGTGGTGCCCTGTGCCGTCCAGGCCTTGCGCGTATCGGCGTTGCCGGTGATCTTGGAAATCTCGGCATTGAGCTTGTTGACCACCGCCGCGGGTGTGCCCTTGGGCGCCATCACCCCGAGCCAGATCGTGGCCTCGTAGCCGGGCACGCCCGACTCGGAGACGGTGGGCATGTCGGGCAGCACGGCCGAGCGCGACGCGCCGGTGGTCGCGAGGCCCTTGACCTTGCCGGCCTTGATCTGCTCGCTCATCGTGGGGATCGCGTCGAACATCATGTCGACCTGGCCACCGAGCACGTCGGTGCGCGCGGCGCCGCTGCCTTTGTAGGGGATGTGCACGATGTTCACGTTGGCCATGGCCTTGAAGAGCTCGCCGGCCATGTGGTACGGCGTGCCGGGCCCGGACGACGCGTAGGTCAGCACGCCGGGGTTGGCCTTGGCGGCACGCAGGACGTCGGCCACGTTGCCCGCGGCCAGGCCGGGCTTGCCCACCAGCACCAGGTCGGAGTAGTTGAGCGGCGCCACCGCGACGAAGTCGCGCATCAACTGGAACGGCTTGTTCGGGATCAGCGACTCGTTCACCGTGTGGGTGTTCGACATCAGCAGCAGCGTGTAGCCGTCGGGCGCCGATTTGGCCACGGCGTCGGTGCCGATCACCGAGCCCGCGCCGGGGCGGTTGTCGATGATGAAGTTCTGTCCCATCGATTCCTGAAGCCGCTGCGCGACATAGCGGCCGAAGACATCGGCCGAGCCGCCCGGAGCAAACGGCACGATCACCCGAACCGGCCGGCTCGGATAGTCCTGCGCGGCTGCAGGGCCCGCCACGGCCAGCAGCGCCAGCCCGGCGAGGCATGCGGTGGCCGCACGGCGTGTCCGGGCTGCTTGGAATGTCGGTTGCATGTTGGTCTCCTTGGACGATTGGGCCTAATTGGGCCGATTCTGGGGAATGTTTGGGCCAATGTACCGGCGGCCCGTCAGGTGGTCAATGTGGCCGACCCGAAGGCCATGTGCGCGACACGGGCGCCGCTCTGCAGGCACAGCGCCTGCCGCCTGTCGATTGTCAGAAGCCCAGCATGTTGGTTCGCACGTGAACGAGGTGCGCAAGGCACAGCGCGCGCGCCCGGTCGGCATCGCGCTCGCGCAGCGCGGCGACCAGTGCCCGGTGTTCGTGCTGGTATTCCAGCCGCCGCTCCGGTGTCGCGCTGCGGCGCTTGAGCACGCCCCATTCGCCCTGCGAGCGCACTTCGTTCATCAGGCGGAAAACCGACGTGATGAAACTGTTGTGTGCCGCCACCGCGATGGCCTCGTGCAGCGCAGCGTCCCAGTGCTCGAACTCGTCCAGCGTCCGCGCCATTTCGGCATGGGCATTGCACTCGTCCATGCGTTGGAAGTCCGCCGTGGTGGCGTTGCCGATCGCCATGTCGATGATCGCGGGCTCGAGCACCAGGCGCGCGCTCATCAGCTCGGAGGGGCTCGTGATCTGCGCCGGCCCGAGCGTGGCCATCTCGCCCAGCGTCTGCTGCACCTGGTCGGCCACGTAGGTGCCGCTGCCCACGGTCTGGGTGATGAGTCGCTTGCGCTTGAAGTCCAGCAGGACGCGCCGCACGGTGCTTCGCGAAAGGCCGAACTGCTCGCCCAGGTCGCGCTCGGTGGGCAGGCGGTGACCGGCACGCCACTGGCGTGAGGTGAGGTTGTCGAGGATCGCCTGGCGCAGGGTTTCGGCGTTGTCCATGGGATGTTTCGATGGGCGTTCAGGGGCGATGGAAAACCGTGATCCATCATATCCATTGGCGGTCCGGATTGCCAGATTGGGCGCAACTTGGTACCGTTTGGTCCCTTACGCGATTGCAACCCGAGGAGAACCGACTTGCGTCTTGCCACTTTCCTGCATGCGGGCCAGCGCCACGTCGGCGTGGTCGATTCGTCCGGCAGCCATGTCACGCCGCTGGCCCTCGGCGTGCCCGCCGAAAGAGGCGTGCTTGCGCTCGTCGAGTCGCTTTCGGCCGGCCGTCCGCTGCCCGCTGCGGCCGGCGCGCCGCTGGCGATGGCGGAGGTGACGCTCGTCGCGCCGATTCCGCAGCCGCGCCGCAACCTGTTCTGCGTGGGCCGCAATTACCACGCCCACGCGAAGGAACTGCGGGAGACCGTGTTCAAGGACAGCCCGAAGGACGTGCAGTCCTGGCCCATCGTCTTTACCAAGGTACCCGAAAGCGTGATCGGCCCGAACGACGCCGTACGGATGCCGGGCGACGCGGTCTCGTCACAGATCGACTACGAGGCCGAACTGGTGGTGGTGATCGGCCGCGGCGGGCGCAATATCTCGCGCGCCGACGCCATGGGCCACGTCTTCGGCTACACGATCGTCAACGACGTGACCGCGCGCGACGTGCAGATGCGCCACCAGCAATGGGACCTGGGCAAGAGCTTCGACACGTTCTGCCCGATGGGCCCCTGGGTCGTGACCGCCGACGAGGTCGACGGCAACCACACACGTGTGCGCTGCTGGGTCAACGACGCGCTGCGCCAGGACGCGCTCACCACCGATTTCATCTTCGACATTCCCACGCTCATCGAGACGTGTTCGCGCGGCATCACGCTGCTGCCCGGCGACCTCATCGCCACCGGTACACCGTCCGGCGTGGGCATGGGCCTGAACCCGCCGAGCTGGTTGCGTGCCGGAGACGTGGTGCGCATCGAGATCGACGGCATCGGTACGCTGAGCAACCGCTTCATCGAGGAGTCCTGACATGCAAAACCTTGCGCGCCGCATCGCCCTGACCGCCGTGACGGCAATGATCGCCGTCGCTGCCGCCGCTCCTGCGCTCGCACAGAGCGCCTACCCCGACAAGCCGATCACCATGATCGTGCCGTTCCCGCCCGGTGGCGTGGCCGATACCGTGGGGCGGCCGGTGGCCGAAGCGCTCGCGCGCGAGCTGAAGCAGGCGGTGGTGGTGGAAAACCGCGCCGGCGCTGGCGGCGCCACCGGCATCGGCGCGGCGTCGCGTGCGCCGGCCGATGGCTACACCTTGCTGATGAGCCTGTCGTCGATCTCGATCCTGCCCGAGGCGGACAAGATCCTCGGCCGCAAGCCGGCCTTCACGATCGACCAGTTCAAGCCGATCGCACGTTTCACGGCCGACCCGACGGTCTTCGTCGTGCGTGCCGATGCACCCTGGAAGACGCTGGCCGAATTTGTCGCCGATGCGAAGCGCAACCCTGGCAAGTTCAACTTCGGCAGCTCCGGCAACTACGGCACGATGCACGTGCCGATGGAGATGCTCAAGTCCTCGGCGGGTTTCCGCATGACGCACATCCCGTACACCGGCGGCGGGCCGGCGATCCTGGCGCTGCTGAGCGGGCAGGTGGACGCGGTGGCCGGCGGGCCGTCGGCCGTGGCGCAGCAGATCAAGGCAGGCAAGCTGCGCGCGCTGGCCCATTGGGGCGACAAGCCGCTGCAGTCGCTGCCCGACGTGCCGAGCCTCAAGTCGCTGGGCCAGCCGGTGCAGTTTGCGCAATGGGCGGGCCTTTTCGTGCCGGCGGGCGTGCCCGACGACGTGGTGGCCAAGCTGCGCGCCGCAGCGCGCAAGGTCGCGGTCGACCCGACCGTGGTGCAGGTCATCGGCAAGGCGGGCAGCCCGGTCGAATATCTCGACGCACCGGACTTCCAGACCTACTGGGACGCCGATCTGAAGGTCATGACCAGCGCCGTGCGCGGCATTGGCAAGGTGGAGTGACGCTGGCGGCGAGGCGCCCGCAAGCCGTGCCGACAGAGCGGATTCATCGCGACCACAGCCACGCGGCGCCACGCACCCCCGAGGCGTCGCCGTGCAGGCTCGGCTTGAGCTGCGTGCGGATCTCGTCCTGGTGTCCGCCGGAAAAGACCCAGCGCCCCCACAGCGCCGGCACGCGGGAATACAGGTGCGGCATCAATGACAGCCCGCCACCGAGCACGATGACGTCGGGGTCGAGCAGGTTGATCACGCCGGCCAGCGCGCGTGCCAGCCGCGTGGCATGGCGCTCCAGCGTGGCGGCGCAGGCGGCGTCGCCTTCGCGTGCGCGCTGCGCAATCTCGTGGGTGGGGAGTGACTGGCCGGTGACGGCGGTGTGATCGCGGGCAATGCCGGGGCCGCTGAGCACGGTCTCGTTGCAACCGCGCTGGCCGCAGTAGCAGTCGACGGCCGGGTCTTCGCCGGGCACGGCCCACGGCATCGGGTTGTGGCCCCACTCGCCGGCGAGCCCGTTGGGCCCCGTGAGCACACGCCCATGCACTGCGATGCCGGCGCCGGTGCCGGTGCCCATGATGACGGCAAAGACCACGTCGCGCCCGGCGCCGGCACCGTCGGTCGCCTCCGACAGCGCCAGGCAGTTGGCGTCGTTGGCGAAGCGCGCCGGCTGGCCGATCGCAGCCTCGATGTCGCGCAACACCGGCCGGCCGTTCAGGCTGACCGTGTTGGAATTCTTCATCAGGCCTTCGGGCGTCAGCGAGCCGGGCCCGCCCACACCGACCGTGATCGCCCGGCTCGGCACCGCGCTGCGCGCGGCGTCGACCATGGCCGCGAGCGCACGGATGGTTGCGTCGTAGTCCTTGGACGGCGTGGCGATGCGCTGGTCCCAGGTGACCTGTCCGGCAGGGTCGAGCAACACGGCGTAGGTCTTGGTGCCGCCAAGATCGATGCCCAGGGAGTACGGAGCTTGCATGCACGCAGCTTAGCGCGTGGCGGGCGTGGCCAGCGTTTGCCGGGCCCGCCGATGCAGGCCCTGCAGGGGAGTTGTCGTGTCAGCTGCGCAGTGCGCGCGCCGGGTCGACACAAGCGGTCTGCGTCGTGCCGTGCTGCGCGAACAGCGCCTCGGCCGACTGGCCGGTCGTGGCCATCGCATCGAGGCCGCCCAGGATGCCGAGCGTCATCAGCGCGGCGAAGCCGAGGGACAGGGCCTTGGTGGTGATCGTGCGGTTCATGGTGCGCTCCTTCGCGGTCGGTGCAGCTGCAATGTCGTGCTGCGATGGAGCGCAATGTAGGCAGCGTGGGGCAGGCCCGCCATGGGGTTGCGACGACTGGCGGCGCGGGCGCGACGAACCGCACCAGGACGCGACGGGCGGCGCTGCGCGGGCGCCGTCTTTCAGCGCGGCGCCAGCACGGCACGCACGACGGCGCGGGTGTGTCGCCCGTAGCGTGCCAGCAGCCGGGCCAGGTCGCGGTCGAGCGCTTCGCGTTCGGCGGCGGGGGCGGCTTGCGCGATCTGTGACATGTCCAGACGGTCGGCGTCGTTGCCGAGTGGCTGTGTGGCGTCCGCCACGTAACGTGCAGGGAACGTGGCTTCGAGCCGTGCGTCGAGTGCATCGGCACTGTCGGCCGCTTCGTCACTGACCACATGGCGCGCCGAGGCCGGCGTGAACGCGCTGCGCTCGCCGTCCGACGTGCCGTCGCGCAGCGCCACGAGCAGCGGGTCGGCGGGGTCGCCGCGCAGATGGGCCGCCGTGATGCGGCGCAACTGGTAGTTCTCGAGCACGATGTGGCGGTTGGTCACGAGCGTGATGGCGTCCGCCTTGGCGCCGTGGAAGCCCGCCAGATCGAGGGTGTTGATCCACAGCATGCGCAGCGTGGACAGACCGGGCAGCACGCGTGCGTGGTACGGCTGCGTCAGGTCCTGCACGTAATGCGCGGCCCAGCCGGTGAAGCGCCAGCCCCAATAGTCGTGCCCGGTGGCGAAGGCATGGCGCGCGAGCGCGGTGTACTGCGCGATGCGCGACTCGGTGTGTGTGCGCTTCAGGAAGCCGGCCGCCGCATCGACGATCGCCGCTTCGTGGAAGAAGCCCATGTGGAAGGGCGCCTGGCTCGAATAGTCCACGCTCGGGCTTCCGAACGGCTGCTTGCCGAAGCCGTAGCGCTGGCCCTGCTCGGTGCCGTTGTCGGCGAACAGGCCGATGTCCAGGCCGTAGTCGGGCTCGGCCGACGCCGTGGCCACGACGTCCAGCGCCTCGACGGCCTCGCCCTCGGCGATTGGAATGAAAGGGTTGTCGGCGTCCGAACTGCGCCGGTCGAGGGTGGTGACCTCTGCCAGCGGCAGGGGCACCTGCCCGTCGCGCTTGGCGCCGGGCATGCGCTGCACGAAGAGCCTGAGCCTGGACTGGCCATTCATGCGCAGTGCCTGCAGGAAACGTGGCACGGCCGCCGCGTCGCCGGCGACCGGTTGGGCTTTGAATGCGAGTGTGTCGGGCCGTGCAGGGTAGTTGGGGATATTCGCCCGCGCCCACGCCTCGTGGTCGCGCAGCAGCACTGCCAGGCCGGGCGCTTCGGCATGGACGAAGTGCTCCAGCGATTCGGCGCGCACCGGCGGGCGCGCCAGCTCGGGCATGCCGGCCAGCGCCGGGCGTGTGCACAGCGCGTGGCCGCTCCAGGACCAGGCCTGCAACGGGCAGGCCAGCGCGCACGCGGCGAGGACGATGGCGCTGGCGCGCCAGCGGCGCATCACGCCAGTGGCTGCGTGCGCTGGTTCAGCCACTCGAGCGCGGCGCCGCTCACCCGCGGTGCCAGGCGCGCGCGCACCGTGGCGTGGTAGCCGTTGAGCCACGCCACCTCGTCGTCGCGCAACAGCGTGCGCTCGATGCAGCGGGTGTCGATCGGGCACAAGGTGAGGGTCTCGAATTCGAGGAACTCCCCGAACGTGCTGCCCTCCGGCGTGGTGGCCGGCACGTTCATGACGAGGTTCTCGATGCGCACGCCCCATTGCCCGGGCCGGTACACACCCGGCTCGATCGAAGTGACCATGCCCGTCTCCATCGCCATGTTTGCGTCGGGGATGGCCTTGCTGATGCTCTGCGGGCCTTCGTGCACGTTGAGGAAGTAGCCCACGCCGTGGCCCGTGCCGTGGCCGAATTCGATGCCCTGTTCCCACATCGGCGCACGCGCCAGCGCATCGAGCGTGGGGCTCAGCGTGCCGCGCGGAAAGCGCGTGCGGCTCAACTGCATCGTGCCCTTGAGCACGAGCGTGTAGTCGCGCTTCATCGCGGCGCTCACGTTGCCGATCGGCCAGACGCGCGTGATGTCGGTGGTGCCGCCGAGGTACTGGCCGCCGCTGTCGATGAGCAGCAGCCCGTCGCCCGCGATCACGGCGTGCGACTCCGGCGTGGCACGGTAATGCGGCATCGCGCCGTTGGCGGCAAAACCTGCGATGGTGTTGAAGCTCAGGCCGACGAAGCCCTGGCGCCGCGCCCGCGCGGCGCAGAGATGCTCGTCCACGGTCAGCTCGGTGAGCCGCTCGCCGCGCACCTGTGCCTCCTCGAACCACGCGTAGAACTCGCACATCGCCGCGCCGTCCTCGGCCATCGCCTCACGGATGTGCGCCGCCTCCTCGGGCGACTTGCGGCTTTTCAGCAGCGTGCTCGGGTTGATGGCCTCGACCACGCGGGTGTGCCCGGGCACCTGCTCGCGCAGGCCGAAGGTCACGCGCCGCGGGTCGACGAGCAGCACGCTGCCGGCGGGCAGCGCGGCCAGCGCGAGCGGTGCCTGCGGGTACGGCGCCAGTTGCACGCCGTCTGCCGTCAGGGTCGCGGCCAGCGCCGCGTCGATCTTGCCGTCGCCGACGAACAGCGTGGCGCCTTGGGCATCGATCAGCAGGTGCGCCAGGAAGACCGGGTTGTAGCTGACGTCGCTGCCGCGCAGGTTGGTGATCCACGCGATGTCATCGACCGTGGAGACGAAGTGGTGCGAGGCACCGTGCTGCGCCATCGAGGCGCGCAATTTGGCGAGCTTGTCGGCGCGCGGCAGCGTGGCATGCGGCGCGCGGTGTTCGTACACCGGCTCGGCGGGCAGCGGCGGGCGGCCGGGCCAGATCGCATCGACCGGGTCGAGGTCGGTGCGCAGTTTGACGCCGGCCTTGTCGAGCGCGGCACGCAACTGCTGCGCCGCGGCCAGGCCGAGCACCTGACCGTCGACGGCGACGGTCCGGCCTGCGGGCACGTGGCTCGCCAGCCAATCGACGTGCGCCGAGGCATTGCCGGTCGGGATCTTGACGAGATCGATGCCGCTGCCGGCGAGTTCGGCCTCGGCCTGTACCCAGTACCGGCTGTCGGCAAACAGGGCCGCCTGGTCCACCGTGACGACGAGCGTGCCCATCGATCCGGTGAAGCCCGACAGCCACTCGCGCGCCTGCCAGCGCCCCGGCAGGTATTCGCTCAGGTGCGGGTCTGCGCTGGGCACGAGCAGGGCGTGCAGGCCGTCGCGCTGCAGCACCTCGCGCAGACGCTCGACGCGCAGGCGGAACGGGGAAGTGCGTGTGTCCATGGAAGACCCCTTTTCGATGCTCGTGATGTGCGCCGGTCAGCGCACGATGTCGTCGGTGGCAAAGCCACCACGGATGGCCGCGGGCGCCTGTTTCGGCGCTGTCCACATGAGGCACCAGTCGTTGGTGGTGTCGATGACCCATTTGCCTTCGTGGCTGCGCGTGGCCTTGACGTCCACAGGCAGCAACACCTTCTTGCCCACGTGATGGTGCAGGTTGAAGTCCACCGGCACGTCGGCCGTGAACCGCCAGTGCACGGTCTGGCCGGCGGTCATCGGCAGGCAGATCTCGTCGATCTGGCCTGCAGCGATATTCAGTTCGAGCGGCTTCTCGGCGGCCAGCGACGGCCCGGCGGCGAGCAGCCCGACCAGTACAAACAAGGCGGCCAAGGGGTGCGTGGCCGGCTTCGCCCTCAGCTTGGCCGCAAGCGGCCACAGCGGCGAAATGCGGGCGTTCAGCAAGGCGTTCGGCAGGACATTCGGTGTCATGCCGCGATTGTCACAGGTCGGTGCGCAGCGTCCAGATTTCCGGGAACAAGACCACGTCCAGCATTTTGCGCAGATAGCCCACGCCACTGGTGCCGCCGGTGCCGCGCTTGAAGCCGATCACACGTTCGACCGTCGTCACGTGGCGGAAGCGCCAGAGGCGGAACGCGTCCTCGAGGTCGGTGAGTTCCTCGCCGAGCTGGTACAGGTCCCAATGGTGCTTCGGGTCGCGGTAGACCGCCAGCCACGCCTGCTCGACGGCGTCGTCGGCGCGGTAAGGCTGCGTCCAGTCGCGCTCGACGTGGCTCGCGGGCACCGCGAGCCCGCGCCGCGCCAGCAGCCGCAGGGCCTCGTCGTACAGCGATGGCGCCTCGTAGGCCGTGCGCACGTGCGCCAGCAGGTCGGGCCGGTGCGCATGCGGCCCCAGCATGGCGGCGTTCTTGTTGCCGAGCATGAACTCGATGCAGCGGTACTGCCAGCTCTGGAAGCCGCTGGAGCTGGAGAGGTAAGGACGGATCGCGCTGTATTCGGGCGGTGTCATCGTCGCCAGCACGTCCCAGGCGTGGACCAGCTGTTCCATGATCCTGCTCACGCGCGCCAGCATCTTGAAGGCGCTGGACAGATCGTCGCGCGCCACGCTGGCGACGGCCGCGCGCAGCTCGTGCAGCATCAGCTTCATCCACAGCTCGCTCGTCTGGTGCTGCACGATGAAGAGCATCTCGTTGTGGTCGGGCGATCGCGGCTGCTGCGCATTCAGCACGGCATCGAGCTGCAGGTAGTCGCCGTAGCTCATGTCCTGCGAGAAGTCGGTCTTCGCGCCTTCCTCGCGCACGATGCGTGCGCCGGGGTCTTCATGGTGCGGGCAGGTCATGTCGTCGCGCCCTTCAGGTGACGGCAGCGCGCTGGTTGAAGCGTGCCTCTCGCCATGTGCCTGCCGTCAGGACCTGGCGCAGATGCTCGACCGCGTCCCACACGTCGGCGAATCCCGTGTATAGCGGCGTGAAACCAAATCGCAGCACGTCGGGCGCGCGGAAATCGCCCACCACGCCGTGTGCGATGAGCGCCTGCACGATGGCGTAAGCCCCTTCGCTGCGGGTCAGGCAGACCTGGCTGCCGCGCATCGCGTCTTCACGCGGCGAAGTCACCGTCAGCCCGTGGCCCGCGCAGCGTTCCTCGACGAGCTGCGCAAAGAGCCGCGTCAATGCAAGCGACTTGGCGCGCAGCGCGGACATGCCGCCGTGCGGCTCGGCCGCCAGCAGCGTGTCGACGCCGCATTCCAGCGCGGCGAGCTGGATGACCGACGGCGTGCCGCACTGGTAGCGCGCAATGCCGGCGGCCGGCCGGTAGCCCGGCGCAAACTCGAACGGTGCCGCATGGCCGATCCAGCCCGAAAGCGGCTGCCGGAAGCGGTCGACATGGCGCGGGTGCACCCACACGAAGGCGGGCGCGCCGGGCCCGCCGTTGAGGTATTTGTAGCCGCAGCCGACGGCGAAGTCGGCCTGCGCGCCGGTCAGGTCCACCGGCACCGCGCCGGCCGAATGCGCCAGGTCCCAGACCGTGAGCGCACCCGCGTCGTGCGCGGCACGCGTGAGCGCGGCCATGTCGTGCAGGCGGCCGGTGCGGTAGTTGACGTGCGTGAGCATCAGCACGGCGACGTCGTTGCCCAGCCGCGCCGTGATCGCATCGCCGTCGAGCAGCACGAGCTCGCAACCGTGCTCGGCCGCCAGCGATTCGGCGATGTAGAGGTCGGTCGGGAAATTGCTGCGCTCGGAGACGATGACCTTGCGCCGCGGCGCGTCGGTGCGCTGCATCGCCAGCGACGCGCTCAGCACCTTGAACAGATTGACCGACGTGGAATCCGCGGCCACGAGTTCGCCCGCGCCGGCGCCCACGAGGCGTGCGATCTTGTCGCCCACACGCTGCGGCAGGTCCATCCAGCCGGCGTGGTTCCAGCTGCCGATGAGGCCGGCGCCCCACTCCTGCTGCACGACCTGGGCCACCCGCGGCGCCGTGGCGCGAGGCAGGACGCCGAGCGAGTTGCCGTCGAGGTAGAGCGTGCCGGGCGGCAGGTCAAACTGCTCGCGCAGAGCGGCCAGCGGGTCGGCGCCATCGAGCGCCACGCAGTCGTCACGGGTGGTCATGCGGGTCCTTGTGATTGCGGGGACGGTTCACGCCAGCGCGCGCAGCACCGCGCGCACCGGCGAGGCGTCGGCCGTCATCAGCTTGAGGGGCAGGGCGATGAGTTCGTAGTCGCCCTCGGGCACGTCGTCGAGCACCAGGTTCTCCAGCACGCGCAGGCCGCGGTGGCGGATCACCTGGTGGCTGTCGAGCGTCTTGCTGTCGGCCGGGTCGATGCTCGCGGTATCGATGCCGACGAGCTTGACGCCGAGGTCTGCAAGGCGCTCGATGGCGGCGGCGTCGAAGGCGGCCAGATCGGGGTCCCAGCGCTCGACCGGCGCGCGCTCGTAGGTGCGCACGAGCACCCGCGGTGGCAGGCCGTGCTGCGCATGCGCGAGATCGCTCCAGCGCACCAGCGGCCGCTTGCCGATGGCGTGGATCACGCGGCACGGGCCCAGGTACGGATCGAGATCGAGCACGCCGGCGGTGGCCCCGGCGGGGTCGTAGTGCAGCGGCGCATCGGCGTGCGCGCCCGTGTGCGGGCTCAGGCGCAGCGTGCTGACGTTGACGGGGCAGCCGGGGCCGAGGGTCGCCGCCCATTCCTGCACGTAGGCCGCGTCGCCGGGAAAGACCGGCGAGCCGGCATGGACCGGTGGCGAGATATCCCAGAGTTGGCGCTTCGGCATGGCGGACGGGTGGCACCCGGGGCGGGCGCAAACGCAAAGGGTGAAGGGGAAAGGGCAGGCAGGCAGATAGTTTAGGTCTAAAGCATCTGCGGTGACAACCCGGACGCGCAGCGGCACATTCCACGGCGAGGCTCCCTGGGGAACGACGTGCGCACGTGGCACTGCGGCCGAACGGAACGGCCTCGAATGCCGAAATCGGAGTCGAAGCCGTCGTCGCAGGCCACGTCGTTGCACACCTCGGTGGCGCAGGAGTTTCTCTCGCACGGCCCTCCACCCGGCGTGCGGCGCGCTAGCATGCCCGCTGCACTTCGATCACAACAAGAGGAGACCTCATGACCATGCGTTCGACCCTGTTCGCGGCGGCGGCGTTGTCTGTCGCCGTGCCCGCCCTGGCCCAGGATGCGGGCCAGATCAACGTGATCTGCTCGGTCCAGGCCGAGTGGTGCAACATGATCCAGACGGTGTTCGCCAAGACCACGGGCGTCAAGGTCAACATGTCGCTCAAGGGCTCGGGCGAGGCGCTGGCGCAGTTGATCGCCGAGAAGGCCAACCCCAAGACCGACGTCTGGTTCGGCGGTACCGGTGACCCGCACCTGCAGGCGGCGGAACTCGGCCTGAGCCTCGAATACAAGAGCGCCTCGCTGCCGCAGTTGCACGCCTGGGCGCAGCAGCAGGCGCAGCAGTCTGGCTACAAGACCGTGGGCATCTACTCCGGCCCGCTGGGCTTCGGCTACAACACCGAGCTGATCGCGAAGAAGAAGCTGCCGATCCCCAAGAGCTGGTCGGACCTGCTGAATCCCGCCTACAAGGGGGAGATCCAGGTGGCCAACCCGGCGTCGAGCGGCACCGCCTACACGATGGTCGCGACGCTGGTGCAGCTGATGGGCGAGGACAAGGCCTTCGACTACATGAAGGCCCTGCACAAGAACATCGGCCAGTACACCCGCTCGGGCACCGGCCCGATCAAGGCGGTGGCGCGCGGCGAGACCACCGTGTCGATCAGCTTCGTGCACGACGGCCCGGGCGAGGCCATGCAGGGCTTTCCCGTCGCCACCATCACGCCCGCCGAGGGCACGGGCGCCGAGATCGGCTCGATGTCGATCATCAAGGGCGCGCGCAACCTCGACAACGCCAAGAAGTTCTACGAGTGGGCGCTGACCGCGCAGGCCCAGCAGTTCGGGGCCGCGTCCAGGCAGTTCCAATTGCCGAGCAACAAGTCCACGCCGGTCGATCCGCGCGTGCCCGACTTCAAGAAGATCAAGTTCATCAATTACGACTATGCGAAATACGGTGCCAGCACCGAGCGCAAGCGGTTGATCTCGAAGTGGGAAAAGGACGTCAACTCGCTGCCGCGTTGAGCGGGTGACGGTCGTCCCGGCGCTGACCCGCGGTCAGCAGCGCAACCGGCGGGTCGTCTTCGGCTGGCTGCTGCTGGGGCTGGCGGCCTACGCGCTGCTTCCCTGGTACTACCCGCAGAACCTGACCGTCTGGCGCTCGCTGCCTGGCATCTTCGGCGGCAGCGACACCGCCAGCGGGCTGGTCCAGGCGTCGATTCACGGCAAACCCTGGCTGTGGACCGGCCTTGCCGGGCTGCTGGCCGCGGCCATCGCATGGCGAATGCCGGCCAGCCGAACCCAGGGCTGGCTCCTGACCCTCGGTGCAGGCCTCGGGCTGGCCGGATTGCTGGCCAGCGGCTTCACGATCGGCGCGCGCGGCTGGAGCTTCGAGGTCTTCGATGGATGGTTCGGCGAGCTCGCCCAGGGCCAGTTCGGCATCGGCCTGGGCGGTGCCTTCGCCTTGCTCGCGCTGCTGATGCTGATGGGCGCCGGCATCGCGCGGCTGGGGTACTTCCGCGGCGACCTCTTCGTGGCCGGCGCGGTGGTGCTGTGTGGCGCGCTGCTGGCGCTGTTCGTCGCGCTGCCGGTCGGCAAGAGCCTGATCGGCGCCTTCTTCGACGACGGCGGCAGTGTCTCGCTGGCGGCGTTGGCCGAGCGTCTCGTCCACGAGCGTGTCTGGGGCCTCGGGTGCCTGGCGGGTGGCGTGCGCTGCGGCGTGGCGTGGAACACCTTGTTCCTGGCGCTGCTCACGGCAAGCGGCACCACGGTCATGGGCACATTGATCGCGCTGATGGCCGAGCGCGGCAACCAGCGCCTGGCCGGGCCACTGAACGTGCTGGCGCTGCTGCCGATCATCACGCCGCCGTTTGTCGTCGGCCTCGGCCTGATCCTGCTGTTCGGCCGTGCGGGTCTGGTGAATCAGGTTCTCGAATGGGCCTTCGGCATCGTTCCCACGCGCTGGTTCTACGGCTGGCTGGGCATCTGGCTGGCGCAGATGTTCGCCTTCACGCCGATCGCCTTCATGATCATGCGGGGTGTCGTGCAGGGCATCAGCCCGAGCTTGGAAGAGGCGGCGCAGACGCTGCGTGCGAGCCGGCTGCAGACTTTCACGACCGTGACGCTGCCGCTGATGAAACCCGGCCTGGCAAACGCCTTTCTGGTCGGGTTCATCGAGAGCATCGCGGACTTCGGCAACCCGGTGATCGTCGGCGGCCAATATTCGGTGCTGTCGACCGACATCTTCTTTGCGATCGTCGGCGCGCAATACGACCAGGGGCGCGCAGCCTCGCTCGCGCTGATCCTCACGGCCTTCGCGCTGACGGTCTTTTTCATCCAGCAGAAGGTGCTCGGCCGCAGGAGCTACACCACCGTGACGGGCAAGGGCGATGCCGGGATGGCGATGCCGCTGCCCGACCGCGTGCGCCGGCTCACGCTCGGCGTCGCCGTGCCCTGGCTGCTGTTCACGGTGGTCGTCTATGTGTTCGCCTTCATCGGCGGTTTCGTGCAGACCTGGGGACGCGACTACACCCCGACGCTGGCGCACTTCCGCACGGCTTTCGACTTGCAGTGGGGCACCCACGGCCTCGTGTGGGCCGGCACCGCCTGGAACTCCCTGTTCACGACCGTCAGGCTGGCGGCGATCGCCGCGCCGATCTGCGCCTCGATCGGGCTGCTGATCAGCTGGCTGCTCGCCCGGACCCAATTCGTCGGCCAGCGCGCGTTCGAGTTCGGCGCGCTGCTGGCCTTCGCGATCCCCGGCACGGTGCTGGGCGTGAGCTACATCCTGGCCTTCAACGTGCCACCGTTCGAGCTGACCGGCACCGCGCTGATCATCGTGCTGTGTTTCATCTTCCGCAATCTGCCGGTGGGCGTGCGTGCCGGCACGGCGAGCTTCAAGCAGCTCGACAAGAACCTCGACGAGGCCAGCACCATGCTGCGTGCCGGCACCGCCACGACGCTGCGCCGCGTGGTGCTGCCCCTGCTCAAGCCGGCGCTGGTGGCCGCGCTGGTCTACAGCTTCGTGCGCAGCATGACCACGGTATCGGCAGTGATCTTTCTCGTCACCGCCGAGAACGAGCTTGCGACCACCTACATCATCGGCCGTGTCGGCAACGGCGACTACGGCGTGGCGCTGGCCTACTGCACGGTGCTGATCGTGCTGATGTCAGCCATCACGGCGCTGATCCAGGTCGTGGTCGGCGAACGCAGGCTGGGACGAAGAAAGCAGGCATGAGCATCGAATTCCGCAACGTCACCAAGCGTTATGGCGACACCAAGTCCCCGCTCGTCGTCAAGGGCGTCGACCTCGTCGTCCCGAAGGGCACGCTGACGACCATCCTCGGGCCCTCGGGCTGCGGCAAGACGACGTTGCTGCGCATGATCGCCGGGCTCGACACGCCGACCTCGGGCACCGTCCTGATCGATGGCCAGGACGTCACCGCCCTCGGCGCCGCCGAGCGCAATGTCAGCATGGTGTTCCAGAGCTATGCGCTGTTCCCGCATATGTCGGTGCTGGACAACGTGTGCTACGGCCTGAGCGTGCAGGGCACGCCGAAGGGCGAGGCCAGGAAGCGCGCACACGCGACGATGGACAGCGTCGGACTGAAAGGCTATGGCGACCGCCTGCCGGGCGAGCTTTCGGGCGGCCAGCAGCAGCGTGTGGCGGTTGCACGCTCGCTGGTGCTGGAACCCAGCGTGATGCTGTTCGACGAGCCGCTGTCCAACCTGGACGCACGCCTGCGCCGCAGCATGCGCGAGGAGATCCGAGCGCTGCAGCAGCGGCTGAAGCTCACGGTGGCCTATGTCACGCACGACCAGAGCGAGGCGTTGGCAGTGAGCGACCAGATCATCGTGATGGACTCCGGCCGCATCGCCCAGGCCGGCACGCCGCAGCAGCTCTACGAGCACCCTTCGAGCGAATTCGTGGCCGGCTTCATGGGCGAGGCGATGCTGTTTTCGGCAACGGCCGACGTTGCCGGCCGTGTGAGGCTCGGGCCTCTGAGCCTGCAGTCGACCCAGCAGATCCCCGCCGGACCGGTGAAGGTCGCCGTGCGGCCCGAGGCTTGGACGGTCGTTGCCCCTGGGGGGGCGGCGCTCGACGGCAGGCTGGTCAAGTGCGCCTATCTCGGCAGTTTTCTGGAGCTGACCGTCGCCACGGACATCGGCGAGATCTTCGTCGTCTCGCCCGACGTCGCGCGCCGCTGGACGATCGGCGACACGCTGGGGCTGGTGCTCGGTGCCACTGGCGTGTCGGTGGTGACGGCGCCGTAGTGTCCCGGCCCGGGCCGGGTGATCTTTGCCTGCGATATCGATAGCCGGCCCGCTGGCACCGGGCGTCGCTGCGGGCCGGGTCAATACATTCGCGGACGGTCGAACGCGTCGGTCGATGCCCGCCGCGACTGGGGAAGCCTCCGTGCGAGATGGCCGGCGTGGTCCCGGTGCGTCATCGGTGCGGCGATTGCGCAACTCCGCGCCGGTGCCGTCGCGGCCAGCGCCGGCTGCGCCAGCAGCGCGAGGAACCCGAACGCGAGCAGGGCGAGAAGCATCACGACGGCAGTGAGGGTGCGAGAGCGGACGCGCCGGCGACCGGCTTGCGGCTCGGGCACGGAATCGCGAGTTTTCATGCCGACGCTCCGCAAGTCGAGGATGAAGTCTTCCAGGCTAACGCCTGGAATGACGAGCGCCATCCCCAATTTGGCGGACAAGATGGTGACTGATTGTTTCGTGCGCGAAACACCTGCCGGACTGGTGAGTCAAATCGGCGCCAGCCCGTGCCGCCGGCGCGCCGCGGCGCAGGCCTCGTCGCCGATGCCCATCGGCGCGCGATGCCCGAACTCGCGGCACGGCGTCGGGCGCCATTCGTGGATGCCACAGGCCACCAGTATGCCGACCGTGCCGGTCAGCGCCGCGCAGCGGGGCGGGGTGTGGTCGGTGCCGCGCATTCGGCAGGTGGCTGCGCTGACGTCGACCGCCAGGCCGTCCGGCACACTGCCACCTTCGGACTCCAGTTCGGCGCGCGCAAAGTCGACGCGGAAGCTGGCACAGCACGCTCCGCAGCGTTTGCAGGGGTTGTCTCGACCGGG
Organism: Rubrivivax sp.; assembly: GCA_024641945.1. GTDB lineage: Bacteria > Pseudomonadota > Gammaproteobacteria > Burkholderiales > Burkholderiaceae_C > Rubrivivax. Next base: position 35,015 of record JAHECD010000045.1, read on the forward strand.
CACGCGCGTCACGCGCGCACCACGGTCACGGTGCAACCCGCCTGCGCCACCACTTGCGAGCTGACGCTTCCCAGGTAGCGCCGCAATGTGGAGTGGCCACGCGCGCCCATCACGATGTGCTCGGCGCCGTTGCGCTCGGCAAAGGCCACCAGCGCGGTGGCGGCATCGGGCGCCTCGAGCACGTGAAAAGTGAGCCGGGGTTCGTCCAGGTCCAGCGCCTGCCCGATCGCGGCGGCCCAGCCGCGCAGGCGCACCAGTTGCTTCACGTGGGTCGGGCGGCCGGCGGCATCGACGAAGGCATCCACCGCCAGGCCGCCGACCTTCATCACGCTGACACACGCCAGACGAGCGCCCGGTTCGGCGCGCACCACGCGCAGCACGGCCTCGCGCAGGCGATCGAGCAGTTCGGGCGCGGCGCGGTCGACGTCGACCGCGGCCAGCACCAGCGGGCCTTTCATGCGCTGGGTCAGCACGCTCGGGGCGGGCGCGGCGGCGGGCGCCGCTTGGCGCGCCTGGGCCCAGCGGC
>JAHECD010000046.1 GCA_024641945.1 Rubrivivax sp.
GCCTGTGCCGCGCCCAGAAGACTGGTCTGCGGGTCGTCGATGTCGGCAAGCGACTTCACGCCCTCCCCCATCGCGTCAAGTTCAGGAAGTTGTTCGAGGCTGGCGATGCCCAGATCGTCCAAGAAGTGCCGTGTCGTCGCATACAGCGCTGGACGGCCCGGCGATTCACGGTACCCGATCGCTTCGATCCAACCACGATCCTCCAGTTGTTTGACGATCTGGGTGGTCACCGTCACACCTCGGATCTCCTCGATGTCGCCGCGTGTGACCGGCTGGCGGTAGGCCACGATCGCCAGCGTCTCCATCACGGCGCGCGAATACTTGGGCGGCTTTTCAGGATGCAGTCGGTCCAGAAACTCGCGCATTTCCGGGCGACTCTGAAAACGCCACCCAGAAGCCAGAGGAACGAGTTCGACGCCCCGCGTGTCCCAATCGCGCACGAGTTCATCGAGCAGACTGCGCAGCGTGTCCGGGCCAACCTGGTCGTCGAAAAGCGCACGCATGTCTCGAAGCGGCAAAGGTGCCTGTGCGCAAATCAATGCAGTTTCGAGGACACGTTTGGCCTCGTGGGTATTCATGGTCATCCGTTCATTGGGGCCGGGGCTCGAAGGCCGCGGCAGCGGGCAGGAACATCAAGCGTCCTAGCAGTGGCAGCGCGGTAAATGGCGCGCTTCGTCACGGGGATGTCTGGGTCGAATTCGCCGCAGGGCTCTCACTCCGTGGTGCTGCTGCACAGGGGGCGCTGCTGCGAAACTGTCGCGACCGCTCGGATACGGTGATCTCACGACACTTTGACCACTATTGTAGCGCCCAATGACGGAGTGGTATCACAGGCGCCTGTGCGTGACAGAAAACCACGCATCGGCCAGATCCCGCGGCAGCGCGGATATGAATTCGAGTTCCTCGTTGCGCAACGGATGTCTGAGCTGAAGGCGCCGCGCGTGCAGCGCTTGACGCTGCATTCCGAGCAGGGGCCTGCCGCCATAAGTGGTGTCTCCGACCAGCGGGTGGCCCAGCCAAGCCATGTGGACACGAATCTGATGGGTTCGGCCCGTGTGCAGCGTGCAGCGGACGGCCGTTACATCATCGGCGACCGTCAGGCGCTCGACATCGGTTCTCGCCGCGCGCCCGGCGACAACCACCGCCATGCGAACACGTGACGCAGGGTCACGGCCGATCGGCTGCTCGACGGATTGCGCCTTCACTTCCAGGGCCCCGTGTGCCAGGGCAAGGTACTCGCGGTGCACCTCGCGTTGCGAAATTGCACGCACGAGTGCCGTTACCGCGGGAAGCGTCTTGCCCACCACCATGAGTCCCGACGTGTCCTTGTCCAGCCGATGAACGATGCCCGCGCGAGGCAAGGTGCCAGACAACGGGTAGCGTGACAAGAGCCCGTTGAGCAGCGTGCCCGACCAGTTGCCAGCGGCCGGATGCACCACCAGGCCGGCAGGCTTGTCGAGCACTAGCAGGTGCTCGTCCTCGAAAACAACATCGAGAGGAACGTCCTCAGGCCGAAACGCCAGGCTTTCTGCCGTCGGAACCAGGTCGACCCGAACCTGTTGACCCGCCTTGATCCGCCTTGAAGCGGTATCTGAAACCACGCCGTCGACGAATACACGCCCGCTTCCCACGAGTGCTTGAAGGTGGCTGCGCGAGAACTCGGGCGCCATTGCCACGAGCACCTTGTCGAGCCTTTCGCCATGCTGCGCTCGATCGACCAAAGCGCTGCGCGATTCGACGTCGAGCGACGCGTCCCCGGGGCCGCCGAGATCGGCATCGTCGGATTCGGCGACGCCTGGATGCTCGTCTCTATAATTTGCCAGTTGATTCACCTTCGCCGACGCTTGGTCGCCGGCCTGTTGCGATGACATTCTCGAATGCTTGGCGCCGCATGGCGCTCTGCGCGGCCGCCACGGTTGTATTGGCCGGCTGCGCCTCGTTCTCGAACGACTCCAAGGTGGATGCAAACGATCCGGACAAATTGTATGCAGAGGCCATGGACGAACTGGCCAATGGGAGCTTCGACCGCGCGATAAAGGGCTTCGAGCGGGTGGAGGCACGTGCCACCGGAACCCTGCTGGGTCAGCAGGCAATGCTTCAACTTGCATACGCGCAATGGCGCAGCGGTGAGCGCGTCCTGGCGCTGGCCACGGCCGACCGGTTTCTCAAGCTTCACCCATCGAGCCCTGCCTACGACTATGCGCTGTACCTGCGCGGACTCATCAACTTCAACGATAACCTGGGCATCTTCGGCGCACTTTCGCGCCAGAACATCACCGAGCGTGACCAACGGGCATCTCGTGACGCCTACCAGTCGTTCCGGCAACTGGTCGATCAGTTCCCGACATCGCGATATGCGCCGGACGCCCGCATTCGCATGGATTACATCGTCAACTCGCTGGCCGATTACGAAGTGCACGTCGCGCGTTACTACTACCGCCGCGGCGCCTACCTGGCGGCGGCCAATCGCGCCAAACAGGCGGTGACCGAGTTCGAGCAGGCACCCGCAGCGGAAGAGGCGCTATTCATCATGGCGCAGAGTTATGACAGGCTCGGGCTCGATGAGCTTCGCGATGGAGCCGACAAGGTCCTGCGCAAGAACTTCCCGAAAAGTCGCTATCCCGCCGGCGGCGTCGGCCAGGATCAAAAACCCTGGTGGCAAATCTGGTAGAGCAGTGCGGGCGGCGCTGATTTCCACGATCGCATTTGCCCAGGGCCCTCTTCGCTCGGTCGATGCCGTGCGGCGCTAGTTCTTGCTGGCGAGCAAGTTGAGCCAATCCAAGGCGTCGGCCTCCTCCGCCAGGGGTGTCATCGGGGGCAATGCAACCCTTAGCCGCGTGCCGTAGGGCATCTGTACTAGACGCGGATCGCAAACCACCAGCAGGCCCGCGTCACTTTCGGTACGGATCAACCTCCCACCGCCTTGTTTGAGCGAGATTGCCGTCTCGGACACGAAGAACTCGTTGAAGGCATTGCCGCCGCGCTCCTCGATTTGGCGCACCCGGGCCTCGACGAGAGGATCGTTCGGCGGAGGGAACGGCAACTTGTCGATGAGCACGCACTGCAGCGCGTCGCCCGGCACGTCGATGCCTTCCCAGAAACTCTGAGAACCCACGAGGACACGCCGCTGCCCGTCCTGAAACTGCTGCAACAGCGTGCGGCGCGGCTGCGATCCCTGGACCAGGACTTCGATATCCAGGCCCTGGCGGCCAAGCTCGGTGCGCAGTGCTTCGGCAATGAGGGGCAGGACGCGCAGCGTGGTCGTGAGGACGAAGGTCCTGCCCCCAAGGGCCGCCGCGCACCGTGCGGCCAGGGCGCCGACTGCTGCCGGATGGCCAGCATCGTTGGGTCGGGGAAATCGGCGAGGGACCCAAAGACGTGCCTGGGACGGGTAATCAAAGGGACTGCCGACCCGTATCGTCTGCGCATCCTCGAGCCCCGTCCCTGCCGTGAACCAGCTCAGCCGGTCGTCGTCGCCCAGCGTGGCCGACGTGAAGATCCAGGCTTTCGGCAACGCGCGCCGTTGCTCGGTAAGCATTTCGCGGATGTCCAAGGGAGACTCCACCAGGCGCGCAGACTGCGCGGTCAGATCGATCCAGCGCACGCGCCCGGCGGTCGTCTCGGCAGCAAAGCGAGTGCACAGCGCGGTCACCGTTGCCGCGCGCTGCTGCAGTCTCGAAAAGTCCGGGCCAACGGCTTCGAAGTCGCCCAGCGCGCCGGCCAGCGTCTGCGATGCGGCGCCCAAGTCTTTCAATGCCTGCACAAACGTGGGCTGGGTGCCACGCTCCTGCCAGCGCAGCTTGAGGATGCCACGCACGTCGCGCAACGAGCCGGCACTCGCCAGACGCAGATCACGAGCGGCATGCTCGACGGCGCCCGCCAGCTCTTGCCAAGGCTTCAGGCCACGCGCCTGCGCCAATCCCGAAGCCAGCGCGTCCCGGGCCAGATCGATCACTTGTCCCGTGCCCAGCACGGTCCCCAGGAATTGCAGTCCAGCGTCGACGAGTTGATGTGCCTCGTCGAAGATGGCGGCATCGACCGTTGGCAGGAGTTCGGCAACGCCGCTGTCCCGCAGTGCGAGGTCCGCGAAGAACAGGTGATGGTTGACGACGACAACATCGGCACCCATCGCCTCGCGTCGTGCACGCACGACGTGGCAAGCGGTGTACTGCGGGCATTCGCCACCAAGGCAGTTCTCGCGGGTCGAGGTCACGAGCGGGATCACCGGGGAGCGGTCGTCCAGCCCCTCGATTTCGGCCAGGTCGCCGCTGTGGGTGCCCTGCGCCCAGACCTCCACCTTCGCCAGGGTCCGGACCGCCCATCGGTCGGTCAATTCTGCGCTTTCACGGGCCTGCTCGAGCCGGTGAAGACAGAGATAGCTGCCACGTCCCTTGAGCAGCGCAATGCGCGCCGGCACCTGCAAGGCGGCCTTGAGGCGTGGCAAGTCACGAAGAAACAGTTGATCCTGCAGGCTCTTGGTCGCAGTGCTGACCAGCGCACGGCAGCCCGCAAGCAGCAGCGGCACGAGGTACGCAAAGGTCTTGCCCACGCCCGTGCCGGCTTCGACCACGAGCGCGCTTCGTGTGTCCAACGCACCTGCCACGGCCTGTGCCATGCGGTCCTGAGGGACCCGCGGGCGGTGGCCCGAGTCGCCAGCCGCCAGCGGCCCATGCGAGGCGAAGGCCTCGGCCACGCGGGCGGCCAGATCGGACGCGGTGTTCAGGCCGGCTCCGGAGGATCGAGTTCGATTTCGAGCCGCGTGATCTGGTCACGCAGCAGCAGGCGGCGCTTCTTCAGCCTGCGCAGCACGAGGTCGTCGACCGGGAGTTCTTCGGCGGCGCGGTCGATCAGGTTGTCGAGATCGGCATGTTCCATGCGCAATTCGATCAACTGGCGGGAAGGGAAATGAAGGTTGTCGTCCATAAACGCACAGGGGCGGGGCAAGGCGAAGTTTATAGTCCCGCGTCATGACCGCAGCCCCCCTGCCCTTCAGGCTTGTCGCCGCGACCGCGCTGCATCGTGGCGACCGGGCCTACCAGCAGGATCAGGTGGCCATCGTCGCGCACGCGCGCGATGAGGGCTGCGTCATGGGCATCGTCGCCGACGGCATGGGTGGCAAGAGCGGCGGGCGCAAGGCGGCCGACCAGGTGCTCATGACGGCGCGCCAGGTCTTCGACCGTTTTGTCCCGGCGCTGGACGAAACCGACCAAATGCTGCGATCGCTGGTGATGGAATCGCACCTGATGATCAAGCTCACCGCGTTGTCAGCCGAGGAGGAGCCACACAGCACGGTAGCGGCATTCGTGGTCATGCCCGACCGAAGTTGCCACGTCGTGCACGCGGGTGACTCGCGCGTCTACCTCTTCCGCGGGTCGGAACTGATTCGCCGCACGAGCGACCATTCTTTCGTACAACGTCTGATCGATGAAGGCAAGCTCACGGAGGAAGCGGCGGCCACCCACCCGCAATCCAACCTGCTGACGGGCTGCCTGGGAACCGAAGCCGACCCGCCAGTCACGCCGTGGCATATCGACGAGCTTGAGCCGGGCGACACCGTGATTGCCTGCAGCGACGGCTTGTGGCATTACTTCACGCCGCGCGAACTGGGTGCGATCCTGAATGCCCTGCTGCCACGCGAAGCCGGAGAGATGCTGGTCACCAAGGCACGGCAGCGGGCACGGGGGGGCGGCGACAACCTCTCGCTGGCCATCATCCGCGTCGAGGGGATGAAATAGCGTCCCTGCCTTAGGGCGTGCGGGACGTTCGTGACTTGGCCGCGCTGGCCGGAACGCCGGCGTTCAGTGGAACGGGCGTCTTCGGCGCCGTGGCGCCCGACGCGTCACCTGACGGCAGGGGCAGCGGCGCCGCCTTCTTGTGTGTGCGTGCGCGTGTTTCCTGGCGCACCTGCACTTCGCGCACGTGTTCTTCACCCTGCCGTCGCCGCAGTTCGAACCGGGCCCTGGCTCGAGCTTCTCCCTGAGATCGCACAGCATTCGCCGGCGACGTTGGCGGCGGTGCCGCCGGGCTTTCGCTGCGGGTGGCGCGGGCGGTCGGATCGCCGCGCCCCGTGCCAGGCGCCGGGCCGGCAGCCGAGGCGGGACGGTCCGGCAACTGCGCCATCTTGGCGTCGATCGCACGTTGACGCTCCTGCGCACGCGCGCGTCGACTGGCGGCATCGAGATCGGCCAATCTCGATTGAATTGGCAACAAGGCATCGCGACGATGCAGGCGCGCATCGTCGCGACACGAGTTCACCGCAAACTCGGTCTCGCAAGCCTTGAGCCGTGCAACATAGGCTTGTTCAACGGCCCGCTTCTCGGCCTGCAGCTTCGTCCGCTCATCGTCTGTGCCTGCCCAGGCCGGCAGGTGCCCGACGAGAACCAGCAGCCCGATCACCCAGGCGTCGCTTCGGCCACCGCGTCTGATCATGTCAGCGAAGTATCGACGTCGCGCCGCTCGAGCGCAACGAACGCAGCCGACTGCATCTCGTGCAGACGAGATACGGTTCGCGGAAATTCGTGCGCCAGCGGCCCTTCGGAATACAGCCTGTCGGCCTCGACTTCGGCCGAAAGGATGAGCTTCACGCGCCGGTCGTACAGGACGTCGACAAGCCAGGTGAATCGCCGGGCTTCGCTGGCCATGCGGGGCTGCATCTGCGGTACGTTCGAAAGCAACAGCGTGTGGAATCGCGACGCCAGTTCCAGATAGTCGTTCTGCGACCTTGGGCCGCCGCACAACGTGCGGAAGTCGAACCACACAATGCCCCCGGCGCGCCTCAACGCATGGAGCTCGCGGTGCTCGATATGCAGGATGGGATCTTCGTCACGGGCTTCGGCCAGCCCGTCGAAAGCGCGCGTCATGGCGGCATCGGCGTCGGCGCCGAGCGGGCAGTGGTACATCTGCAACTGCTCGAAAGTGCGTTTGCGGTAGTCGGTGCCAGCGTCGACATTGATGACCTCAAGGTGCTGATTCAGCAATTCGATGGCCGGCAGGATGCGGTCCCGATGGAGCCCGTTGGGATAGAGGCCGTCAGGGTGGAAATTGGAGGTCGTCACGATGCTGACCCGGTTGGCAAAGAGTGACTGCAGCAGTCGGTGCAGGATCATCGCGTCGGTCACGTCGGAGACATGGAACTCATCGAAGCAGATCAGCCTGAACCGTCGCGCAATGCGTCGCCCGAGCTCATCCAGCGGGTTGACGGTGCCTTTCAGCTCCTGCAGTTCCCGATGCACCTCGCGCATGAATTCGTGGAAATGCAGGCGCGTCTTTCGCGTGAGCGGCACAGACTGGAAGAAGCAGTCCATCAGGAAGCTCTTGCCCCGCCCCACGCCGCCGTGCATGTAGACGCCGCGCGGTATCGGCGGGCGGTTGATGAATTTGGTCAGCGCGTTGCCTCTGCGCGCCTTGTAGTCCGCCCATTCGCGCTCGCAACGTTCGAGTGCTCCGATGGCGCGCAACTGTGCGTCATCGCTTCGATACCCGCGATCTGCCAACGTGGCCTCATACAGTACGCGCACACCTGTCATGCCCAGGCCATGGATCTCGTGGTGCAAAGACATCGAGGCGCCAGGCGGCAACGCACGGGTGCGATAGCGCCATCGGCCCGAAGGCTGAATCGCATCAGAAGTTCAAGGTCCGTTTGTCGACCGCCAGCGCGGCCTCCTTCGTGGACTCGCTCAGCGACGGGTGTGCGTGGCAGATCCTCGCAATGTCCTCGCTGCTGGCCCTGAACGACATGGCCACCACGGCCTCGGCGATCAGCTCGCTTGCCATCGGCCCGACGATATGCACACCCAGGATCTCGTCGGTCGCGGCGTCCGCAACCATCTTGACCATGCCCGTCGTGTCGCCGAGCGCCCGTGCACGGCCATTGGCCATGAATGGGAACGTTCCTGCACGGTAGGCCCGACCCTCGGCCTTGAGCTGTTGCTCGGTCTTGCCGACCCAGGCGATCTCGGGACTGGTGTAGATGACCCAGGGAATGGTGTTGAAGTCGACGTGGCCGTGCTGTCCCGCAATCCGTTCGGCGACGGCCACGCCCTCTTCCTCTGCCTTGTGGGCGAGCATCGGGCCGCGCACCACGTCGCCAACGGCCCACACGCCAGGCAGGTTGGTCCTGCACTGGTCGTCGACGACGATGGCCCCGCGGTCATCGAGCTTCAATCCCACCGAGGCGGCATTCAGCCCGGTGGTGTTCGGGACACGGCCGATCGAGACGATGAGTCGATCGACATCCAGCTTTTGATCGGCCCCCTTGGCATCGGTATAAGCCACGGAGACGCCCTTCTTGCCCGTCGTGACCTTGCCAACCTTCACACCGAGCTCGATCTTGAGGCCCTGCTTTGTAAAGGCCTTGTGCGACTCCTTGGCAATCTGATCATCGACCGCGCCGAGGAACGTGGGCAATGCCTCCAGAACGGTGACCTCTGCGCCGAGGCGACGCCAGACCGATCCCATCTCGAGACCGATGACACCCGAGCCGACCAGTCCCAGCTTCTTGGGAACCTCTCCAACGCGCAGGGCGCCGTCGTTGCTCAACACGAGATCCTCGTCGAACGGCGTCCCGGGCAACGCGCGGGCGTTGGAGCCCGTGGCGATCACCACATGCTTGCCGGTCAGGACCTCTTCGCCAACGGTGATCTGGTAGCCACCGTCGATGCCCTTCGAAAACGCACCGCGACCGTGGAAGAAGGTGACCTTGTTTTTCTTGAACAGATACAGGATGCCATCGTTGTTCTGCTTCACGACCGTGTCCTTGCGACCGATCATCCTCGCCACATCGATGCTCAGGTCCTTGAGACCGATGCCGTGGTCCGCAAAGTGGTGCCTCGCATGCTCGAAGTGCTCACTGCTCTGCAGCAGCGCCTTGCTCGGGATGCAACCGACATTGGTGCAGGTTCCACCGGGTGCCGGGCCGCCTTGGCTGTTCTTCCATTCGTCGATGCAGGCGGTATTGAAACCGAGTTGGGCCGCGCGAATGGCGGCGATGTAGCCGCCCGGGCCGGCGCCGATGACGATGACGTCGAATGACTTGGACATGGTAGGTGGGTCTTTGCGGGTTCAGTCTTCGTCCGGGACGAAGATCCAGAGCAGGATGTAAAGCAGAACGCCAGTGCCCCCGAAGAGGGCGAGCACGGCAAGGATGAGTCGCCAGATCCAGGACTCGACGCCGGTGATGACGGCGACGCCGCCGCAGACCCCCGCGATCCATCGGTCGGCGCGGCTGCGACGCAATCGGTTCACGGCGGCGACGGCAGGGATCTCGGAGGTCGGCCGATCGGGCTCCAACAAACGTGCCTTGGCACGCTGGAATTCCGCGTCGGTCAACGCACCGCGGGCATGCATGTCGCCCAGTCGCAGCAGGTCGTCGGCCAATGCCATCGCAGCCTCCGTGGGTGGTCAGATATCGAACAGCAGACGCGCCGGGTCTTCCAGCGCCTCCTTCATCGTGACCAGGCCGAGCACGGCCTCGCGCCCATCGATGATCCGGTGGTCGTACGACATCGCCAGATAGTTCATCGGGCGCACGACGACCTGGCCGTTCTCGACCACCGCGCGGTCCTTGGTGGCATGCACGCCCAGAATCGCACTCTGTGGTGGGTTGATGATGGGCGTCGACAGCATCGAACCAAAGACACCCCCGTTGCTGATCGAGAACGTGCCGCCGGACAACTCGTCCATCGAAAGTTTGCCGTCGCGTGCCTTGACACCGTACTCGGCAATCTTTTTCTCGATGTCGGCAAAGCTCATCTGGTCTGCATTCCGCAGGATCGGCACCACCAGGCCGCGTGGCGACCCCACAGCGATGCCGATGTCGAAGAAGCCGTGGTAGACGATGTCGTTGCCATCCACACTGGCGTTGAGCACGGGGTACTTCTTGAGAGCGGCAACCGCGGCCTTCACGAAGAAGCTCATGAAACCGATCTTGACACCGTGCTCCTTCTCGAATTTTTCCTGGAAACGCTTGCGCATCTCCATCACCGGGGCCATGTTGACCTCGTTGAAAGTCGTGAGAATGGCATTGGTGGACTGCGACTGCAGCAGCCGCTCCGCCACACGCGCACGCAGGCGCGACATGGGCACACGCTGCTCGGGGCGGTCGCCCAGGTTCATCTGCGTCGGCGCCGCCACGGCCGGCAACGGCTTGGCCATCGCGGGCAACGCGGCCGCGGCGACGGGCACCTTGGGCGCAGCGGCCGCGGTGGCGACGGCACCGAGCACGTCACCCTTGGTGACGCGCCCGTCCTTGCCCGTGCCGGCCACAGACCCGGCTGGCAGACGGTTGTCGGCCATCAGCTTGGCTGCGGCCGGCATCGCGACGCCGGCCATGGTCGACGCTACGGCCGGTGCCGCAGGCGCAGCCACCGCGGCAGGCACCGCCACCGCGGCAGCCGGAGCGGCGGCGCTGGCCTTGCCTTCGGTATCGATGCGCGCAATCACCTGGTCCGAAGCAACGGTGGCCCCGTCGGCCTGCACCAGCTCGGCCAGCACGCCGGCGGCGGGCGCCGGCACCTCGAGAACCACCTTGTCGGTTTCGATCTCGATCAGGATTTCGTCGATCGCCACGGCTTCGCCGGGCTTCTTCTTCCATTGCAGCAACGTGGCTTCCGCCACCGATTCTGAAAGCTGCGGAACCTTGACTTCTACGATTGACATTTGAATTCTCGTTGCGTGTTCAGTTCATGCCGTCAGTGCGCTGGACGCGGTGTCCGGGCGCGCTGGCGAGTCTTGTCGGCGCAAGCCGCGCCCGGCCTACTTGACCAGAACAAAGCCCTTGAGCTTGCCGAAGGCCTGGTCGAGCAGCGCCTTCTGCTGCTCCTGGTGGAGGTGCGAGTAGCCCACCGCCGGCGACGCGGAGGCCGGCCGACCGGCATAACCCAGCTTCTGGCCGTCGAGCATGTTCTCGTGAACATAGTGCTGCACGAAAAACCAGGACCCCTGGTTCTGCGGCTCGTCCTGGCACCACATGACCTCGGTGGCGTTGGGAAAGCGTTTCATCTCCGCCGAAAACGCCTTGTGGGGGAACGGGTACAACTGCTCCACGCGAACGATGGCCACGTCCCACGCCTTCTTCTCGTCGCGACGCTTGATCAGGTCGTAGGCGACCTTGCCCGAGCAGGCGATCACCCGGCGCACCTTCTCGGGTTCGACCTCATCACGGGACGGCCCGATGACCGTCCGGAAATCGCCCTTGACGAACTCGGTGAGCGGTGACGTTGCGTCCTTGTTCCGCAGCAGTGACTTGGGCGTGAAGATGATCAACGGCTTGCGGAACTGGCGCACCATCTGGCGACGAAGCAGATGGAATATCTGGCTCGCCGACGTGGGTTGAACCACCTGCATGTTGTTGTCGGCAGCCAGTTGCATGAAGCGCTCGAGCCGCGCGGAGCTGTGCTCCGGGCCCTGGCCCTCGTAGCCATGAGGCAACATCAGGGTCAGGCCGTTGACACGGCCCCACTTCACTTCGCCCGAAGCGATGAACTGGTCGATCACGACCTGTGCACCGTTGGCGAAGTCACCGAACTGCGCTTCCCAGATCGTCAGCGTATTCGGCTCGGCGCTCGAATATCCATATTCGAAGCCGAGCACCGCCTCTTCCGACAGCAACGAGTCGATGACCGTGAACGGAGCCTGCCCGTCGGCCACGTGCTGCAGCGGCACGTAGGTCCCCTCGTCCCACTTCTCGCGGTTCTGGTCGTGCAGCACGGCATGGCGGTGCACGAACGTACCGCGCCCGCAGTCCTCACCCGACAACCGTACGGCGTATCCGCTGGCGACGAGTGACGCGTAGGCCAGTGTCTCGCCCATGCCCCAGTCGACATTGATTTCGCCCCGGCCCATCGCAGCCCGGTCGGCCAGGACCTTTTCGACCAGTGGATGTACCTTGAACGTGGCCGGCACGGTGGTCAGGCGTTCGGCAAGTCGCTTGACTTCGGCCAGAGGCAGCGCCGTGTCGGCCGCGTCCGTCCACTTCTTGCCAAGGAACGGGGCCCAGTCGACGGCGTACTTGCTCTTGAAGTTGGTCAGCACCGGGTCGACCGTGTGCTTGCCGGCGTCCATGGCGGCGCGGAAATCCCTGGCCATCTGGTCCGGGCCGTCGTCGGTGAGGACGCCCTGCGCCACGAGCTTGTCGCCGTACAGGCGGCGCGTACCCGGATGCTGCGCGATCTTCTTGTACATCAAGGGCTGCGTCAGGCTCGGCGTGTCCTGTTCGTTGTGTCCGAGCTTCCGGAAGCAGATGATGTCGACGACCACGTCCTTGCGAAACTGCTGGCGGTAGTCCATCGCCAGTTTGGTACACAACACGACGGCCTCAGGGTCGTCGCCATTCACGTGCAGAACCGGCGCCTCGACCATCTTTACGACGTCGGTGCAATACAGCGTGGATCGTGAGTCACGCGGGTCGCTGGTCGTGAACCCGATCTGGTTGTTGATGACCAGGTGCACCGTCCCGCCCGTGAAGTAGCCACGGGTTTGTGCCAAGGCCAGCGTTTCCATCACCACGCCTTGGCCGGCGAAGGCTGCGTCGCCATGCACCAGCACCGCGAGCACCTGGGCGCCGGTCTTGTCGCCGCGGCGATCCATGCGCGCCTTGACCGAGCCCTCGACCACCGGGTTGACGATTTCGAGATGCGACGGGTTGAAAGCCAGGCTCAGGTGGACAGGGCCGCCCGGCGTGGTGACATCGCTAGAAAATCCCTGGTGGTACTTGACGTCACCTGCCGGAAGGGCCTCAGGTGCCGTGTGGTCGAACTCCGCGAACAGATCCTTGGGCATCTTGCCCAGTGTGTTGACGAGCACATTGAGACGGCCACGGTGGGCCATGCCGATGACGATCTCCTGCACACCACTCTCGCCACCACGCCGAACAACCTCGTCCATCGATGCAATGAAGCTTTCGCTGCCCTCCAGCGAGAAGCGCTTCTGTCCGACGTATTTGGTATGCAGGAAGCGCTCAAGCCCCTCGGCAGCCGTCAGGCGTTCGAGGATGTGCTTCTTCTCCTCGGCCAAGTAGGTGGGTTTGCTGCGGATCGACTCCAGCCGCTCCTGCCACCAGCGCTTCTCCGCCGGATCGGTGCAGTGCATGAACTCGGCGCCGATCGTGCCGCAATAGGTCTCACGCAAGGCCTGCACGATTTCGCGCAGGGTCATGTGCTCGGCTTTGGTGAAATAGGTGTTCGACGCCGAGAACGTGATGTCCATGTCGGACTCGCTCAGGTCGTAGAACGCCGGCTCGAGTTCGGGAAGCTTGGGTCGTTCGGTCCGTTTCAGCGGGTCGAGATCAGCCCAGCGTGAGCCTAGAAAGCGATAGGCCGCGATCAGTGACTGGACATGAACCTGCTTGCGTGCAACGGCGAGATCGGCCTCGCTGGCCTTCAGCGCGAAGGCGTTGGCTTTGGCACGCTGGGCGAACGATTCGACGACCGGAGCGTGTGCGACATCGCGGTGGTCGGAGCCATCCACGGCGGGTACGTGCTGAAGGTTGTCGAAGTACGTGCGCCAAGTGTCAGGCACGCTCCCGGGGTTGTCGAGATACGCTTCGTACAACTCTTCGACGTAGGGCGCATTGCCCCCGAACAGGTACGAGTTGGACCTGTACTGCTGCATCATCTTTCGCTCACCTTTGACCCTGGTTTCCAGGGCTCCGATGGGTTGCACAACCTTCCGCGACCCGGCTGCACCGGTTGGCGGATTGCGACCCGCCTTGCTGTTGTCTCAGCCAGCAAGGGGACGGGGAAGGACCTTGTCAGAACGTCGAGACTCTAGCACTCGAGTCTGACGCGAAACCGTCAAACTGCGCTTGGATCGACAGTCAGTGGCACCCGATGGGGGCTTTTTCCGTCGGACCGAGGTCACCGGACCGCCGACGCAGCAGATGCGGGGGGCTCTGCACTGCGTGGCAACGTGGTGGAGCCGCCGACTCCGACAGAAACGCCGCCACGGCCGACGCCAACAGAGCCTCCGACCCGACCGTCACTGTCCACGCCCACGCCGATCCCGCCCATGCCACCAATCGGGATGGAGATCCCCAGCCCCACTGACGAACAGGACGCCGACGCTGCGGCCAACGCAACGGCGGCTGCCGTGACCAAACGCTTGTTCACTTGTGCTCCCCGAGGCCACGAAGCGCGCGCACCCGAACCGGAGTCGGCAGGCTGCGCACACGCTTTTCAGGCCTTCTCGATGTCAATAGACCCCGCAGACTGTAATCCCCATGTCATCGCGCGTCATCCATCTCCAGCCCATGGCGCCGCAGAAGCCCGTCGCCGGCCAACCGTGCAATGGATGCGGCGTGTGCTGCGCCACGGAGCCTTGCCCGGCCGGCATGGTCGTCAGCCTGCGACGATCCGGGCCTTGCCGCGCACTTGGGTGGGACGCATCGAAATCCCGCTACCGCTGTGGACTGCTCGACGGTGCCACTCGCGCAGGCCAGTGGCCGGCGAGGCTGATGTCGAGATGGATCGCGGCGGGCATGGGCTGTGATTCATTGCTCGAAGTGACGCCTGCGCCACATTGATCGCGCCAATCGGCCGTTTCGTCCGAAAGGCAGTTCAGGCGACCGCTCGACCCAGCGCGAGACGTTCGCGGGCGGCGTCGTATTCGCGCCGCAGGCGCGACACGAGTTCGGCCGTCGGAACGACACCATCGATTGCGCCGATGCCTTGTCCGCAGCCCCAGATGTCCTTCCAGGCCTTCTTGGCCCCGTCGCCACCGAAGCTCATCTTGCTCGGATCGCTCACGGGGAGATTGTCAGGATCGAGCCCGGACGCACGAACCGACGGCTTGAGGTAGTTGCCATGCACGCCCGTGAACAGATTCGAATATACGATGTCGTCGCTGCTGCTATCCACGATGCACTGCTTGTAGGCATCTGAAGCACGTGCTTCCTCGGTCGCGATGAATGCCGAGCCGATGTAGCCAAAATCTGCGCCCATCGCCTGCGCGGCCAGTACCGCGCCTCCCGTGGAGATGGCGCCACTGAGCGCTACCGGCCCGTCGAACCACTGGCGGATCTCCTGCACCAGCGCGAAAGGGCTCTTGATGCCCGCATGACCACCGGCGCCTGCCGCCACCGCGACAAGGCCGTCGGCGCCCTTTTCTATGGCCTTTCGCGCAAAGGTGTCGTTGATGATGTCGTGCAGAACAACACCGCCCCATGCGTGCACTGCATCGTTGATGTCGATGCGCGCGCCCAGAGACGTGATGACGATGGGCACCTTGTAGCGTGCACAGACCTCCATGTCGTGCTCGAGCCGATCGTTCGTCTTGTGCACGATCTGGTTGATCGCAAACGGTGCGCTCGGTGTGCCAGGATGCGCCTTGTCAAAGGCCGCGAGCGTCTCGGTGATCTCGGCCAGCCACTCGTCGAGTTGCGACGCCGGGCGTGCGTTCAGTGCGGGCATCGACCCCACGATGCCGGCCTGGCATTGCGCAATCACGAGTTTCGGATTGCTGATGATGAACAACGGCGAGCCGATCACCGGAAACGGAACACGCGCAAGTGCGCCAGGCAGCGACATCAGAAGGCCTCCAGTGCCATTGCAGTGACGGCGTCGCCGCCATCGACGATCGCATCGCGAAAACCGCCAGCCTTGACGAGGATGTGGTCGGCGTAGAAGCGCGCCGTCGCGATCTTGGCACGCATGAAATCCGCGTCTTCGCCAGCGGCGAGCCGGTCTTCGGCGCTCAGCAACGCACGCGCCATCTGCCAGCCGGCGACCACCGTCCCGCAAAGCAGGAGGTAGTTCACGCTCCCCGCAAACACCGCATTCGGGCTTGCCTTGGTCTGGCCCGCCACGAACTCGACGGCATCGAGGAATGCGCGACGACCCGCTCGAAGACGCTGCCACATGGCCTGACAGGCGGGGGTGTCCTTCGACTCGAGATCACGCTCGGTCGCCTCGATCTGGGCAGCGATCGCGCGTGCCGTCTTCCCACCGTCGCGCGCGGTCTTGCGTCCGACGAGGTCGTTGGCCTGAATCGCGGTGGTGCCCTCATAGATCGTCAGGATCTTGGCGTCGCGCAGGTATTGCGCAGCGCCGGTTTCCTCGATGAAACCCATGCCGCCATGCACCTGCACACCCAGGCTCGCCACTTCGAGACTCATCTCCGTGGACAGTCCCTTCACCAGCGGCACCATGAATTCGTAGAACGCATGGTTCTGCTTGCGGACCTCGGCGTCGCCATGCGCGTGTGCGGCGTCGTAGGCAGCCGCAGCCACATACGCCATCGCCCGGCATCCTTCGGTGTAGGCACGCATCGTCATCAGCATGCGACGAACGTCGGGGTGGTGGATGATCGTCGCCGGCGCATTGAGCGATCCGTCGACGGGGCGGCTCTGGACCCGGTCACGGGCATAGGCCACAGCCTTCTGATAGGCACGCTCTGCCACCGCAATGCCCTGGATGCCCACGCCGTAACGCGCAGCATTCATCATGATGAACATGTACTCGAGGCCTCGATTCTCCTGACCGATGAGCTCTGCCACAGCGCCCCCACCGTCGCCATATTGAAGCACTGCGGTCGGACTCGCCTTGATGCCGAGCTTGTGCTCGATGCTCACGCAGTGGACGTCGTTGCGCGTACCGTCGGGCAACACCTTGGGGCAGATGAAAAGCGAAATGCCTTTGACGCCCTCGGGCGCACCCACGACACGCGCCAGCACGAGGTGAACAATGTTGTCCGCCATGTCGTGCTCGCCATACGTGATGAATATCTTGGTTCCGAAGAGCTTGTAGCTGCCGTCCGGTTGCGGCTCAGCACGCGTGCGCACCAGCGAAAGGTCGGATCCGGCCTGCGGCTCGGTCAGGTTCATGGAGCCGGTCCAACTCCCGTCGAGCATCTTTGGGATAAACCGCTGCTGCTGCTCGGCAGTGCCGGCCGTCAACAGGGCCTCGACGGCACCGTCGGTGAGCAGCGGGCAGAGCGCGAAACTCATGTTGGCGCTGTTCACCATCTCGCTGCACGCGGCGTGAATCAACTTCGGCAATCCCTGCCCGCCGAACGCTGACGGATGCTGCAAGCCCTGCCATCCGCCTTCGGCAAATTGCCGGAATGCCTCCTTGAACCCCGGTGTCGTCGTGACCTTGCCATCGCGGAAGGAAGAGGGTTGCTGGTCTCCCGCCCAATTGGTCGGGGCCACGATGCCTTCATTGAACTTTGCGCACTCCTCCAGCACTGCCGCGGCAGTCTCATAACCTGCGTCTTCGTATCCGGGCAGCGTTGCCACAGCGTCGATGCCTGCCAGTTCCTTCATCACGAACAGCATGTCCTTGACGGGTGCGCGGTATGTCATGGTGCGATTCCTCGAAACGTGGAAAAAAGGGCGCCACCCCAGACGCCCTTAGAAGGCAGTGCCGTCAGAGGCTCTTGACCAGCTCCGGCACGGCCGTGAACAAGTCGGCCTCGAGTCCGTAGTCCGCGACGCTGAAGATCGGCGCCTCCGGATCCTTGTTGATCGCCACGATCACCTTGGAATCCTTCATGCCTGCCAAGTGCTGAATCGCGCCGCTGATGCCGCAGGCCACATACAGGCTGGGAGCCACGATCTTGCCGGTCTGCCCGACCTGCCAGTCGTTCGGTGCGTAGCCCGCGTCGACAGCCGCGCGGCTCGCACCGAGCGCAGCCCCGAGCTTGTCAGCAAGCGGCGTGAGCACCTCGTTGAACTTCTCGCTGCTGCCCATGGCACGTCCGCCACTGACGATGATCTTGGCGGCGGTGAGTTCGGGACGATCGCTCTTGGCGATCTCGCTGCCCACGAATGTCGAGACGCCGGAATCGTTGACTGCCGCCACGCTTTCAACCGCAGCCGAGCCGCCGGAAGAAGCTGCCGCGTCGAAGCCCGTGGTTCGCACCGTGATCACGACGATGGGGTCCAGGCTCTGCACCGTTGCGATGGCATTGCCGGCATAGATCGGGCGTTCGAACGTGTCAGCGCTGATGACCTTGATTGCGTCACTGATCTGGGCCACATCAAGCAGTGCCGCAACCCGCGGCGCGACGTTCTTGCCCGCAGCCGTCGCTGGAAAGAGGATGTGGCTGTAGCCTTTGGACACGGCCACCACCTGGGCAGCGACATTCTCAGCCAAGCCGTGATCGAGACCTGGCGCGTCCGCATGCAGCACCTTCGCGACGCCAACGATCCGAGCCGCGGCCTGTGCAGCAGCCGCGGCGTTCGCTCCGGCCACCATCACATGGACGTCGCCGCCGCAGGCCAGCGCTGCGGTGACGGTATTGAGCGTCGCACCCTTGATGGTCGTGTTGTCATGTTCGGCAATAACGAGTGCAGCCATGTCAGATCACCTTCGCTTCGTTCTTGAGCTTGGCCACCAGCGTGGCCACGTCGGGCACCTTGACTCCCGCGCCACGCTTGGGCGGTTCACTGACCTTGAGTGTCTTGATGCGCGACGTCACGTCGACGCCCAGATCGGCCGGCTTGAGGACGTCGAGGGTCTTCTTCTTGGCCTTCATGATGTTGGGAAGCGTCACATACCGTGGCTCGTTCAGGCGCAGATCCGTGGTCACGACGCAAGGCAACTTGACCTTCAGCGTCTCGAGGCCGCCATCGACTTCACGTGTCACGCTGGCGAAGCCATCTGAAATCTCGATCTTCGAGGCAAACGTGGCCTGTGGAAGGCCAGCGAGCGCTGCCAGCATCTGGCCCGTCTGATTGCAGTCGTCGTCGATCGCCTGTTTGCCCAATAGCACGAGACCGGGCTGCTCCTTGTCGATCAAGGCCTTCAACAACTTGGCGACAGCCAACGGCTGCAGCTCGTCGGCACACTCGATGAGGATCGCGCGGTCTGCGCCAATGGCCATCGCCGTGCGCAGCGTTTCCTGACATTGCGTGACGCCACACGACACTGCAATCACTTCAGTGGCCGCGCCCTTCTCCTTCAATCGCATCGCTTCTTCAACCGCAATCTCGTCGAAGGGGTTCATGCTCATTTTGACGTTGGCGATGTCCACGCCCGTGCCGTCGCTTTTGACACGCACCTTGACGTTGTAGTCGACCACCCGCTTGACGGGGACCAGCACTTTCATTGCGCTTTGCTCCTCGGAAATAGACGTTGACGAGACCAGACGATTCTAGGGGTCTGCATTCGTTCGACCTGCCTCGAAATCATCAAAATAGAACGATCGTTCTATTTTAAACCAACTCGCTCCCAGCGGCTGCCGCGCGCTCTCCGCGGTGCATGTCAACACGCATGAGAAACAGCAGCCCGAGCACGAAGAACATCCCCGTCGACAGGATCGCGAGGCGGTGATTGCCCGCAGTGAGCCACGTCACCAAACCATAGGTCATCGGCCCGATGATGGCGGACAGCCGCACGGCAAACGTCCACAAGCCGTAGAACTCCGCACGCCTCGACGCCGGCGCAAGCAGGCCCGCCATGGCGCGACCCGCCGACTGGCTCGATCCCATGCAGAGGCCTGCCAACATCGCCGCGAACCAGAAAAGCATTGCGGAGGTTGCCGCCACTGCCAGCACCGTCATGAGGATCCAACCCATGAGAGTCAATGCCAGCGCGCGGCGATGTCCAAGTCGATCTTGCCAATAGCCGAACGCAAAGGCTCCCAACGCCGAGGCGATATTGACCAGGAAGATGAGCTTCATCGTCTCGACTTGCTGGAAGCCCAGCACCTGCTCGGCGTAGACCGCAGCCAGGGCAATGACCACGGCGATGCCAGCCTGGTAGGCCACGGCACAGACGAGCAGCCACATGAAGTCGCGATATCGCCAGGCCTGTTGAAACGTGCGACCCAGGCGGTGTAGTGACGCCATGACCCCGCCGGAAGACGCCCCGTCGGAATCAGGCACAGCCCGCTCTTTCAGGAATACGAAAGTGGCGATACATGCGGCGGCATACACGCCTGCCGTGATGAGCATCGTCACCGGTACGAACTGCGTGGCCTTCATGCCATGAGATTGGGCCCAGATTACGAAGCCGAGGCTCAACCCCAGTGCCAACATTCCACCGAAGTATCCGAAGCCCCAACCCCATCCTGAGACACGCCCCATCGCTTCGCGCCGGGCGAGCTCAGGCAGGAAGGCCGAAGTGAGCGACTCGCCGTACGAATAGAACAGGTTCGACAGCACGATCGCGGTCACCGCAAGGCCAAGATCGCCCTCGCCGACCCACGCCAGAAGCGCTGTGGCGACGATGCACCCGGCGGTGCTCAAGGCAAGCAGTTTCTTCTTGGCCGCTCGCAGATCGGCCAATGCGCCGATGGCTGGCATCGTCAGCATCACCAGCAAGCTCGACACGGCCAAGGTAGCGGTCCACGCGAGCGTGCCCCAGTCAGCGCCACGCGCGACGACACTGACGAAATAGGCATTGAAGACCGCAGTGAGGACCACCGTGGTATAGCCAGAATTCGCGAAGTCGTACATGGCCCAGCCAAAGACTTCACGCTTGCGCACACCGGGGTTGAGAAGTGCCTGGTCAAACAATGCCATCGACGGGATCCCGGTCGGGGCGTGCCACAGGCACGTGGTGCCCGGAACCGGGGTCGAACCGGTACGCCCCCTTTCGAAGGCGGCGGAGTTTAAGTCCGCTGCGTCTACCCATTTCGCCATCCGGGCGGCGCCCGATTATGGGCCGACGAAAAAGACGAAGGGCCCCGCTCGGCGGGGCCCTTTGGGTGATGTGGAGGCGCGACCCGGAGTCGAACCGGGCTGGACGGATTTGCAATCCGTTGCATAACCGCTTTGCTATCGCGCCAGAAGGTCGAAAGGGAAGCGGCAGCTTCCCTTTCGGACTTTGTTGGAGCGGGAAACGAGACTCGAACTCGCGACCTCAACCTTGGCAAGGTTGCGCTCTACCAACTGAGCTATTCCCGCGTTAGCCTCACATTATAGCCAGAAAATGTGGATCTCAATGTGGCAACGCGTCGCCCGCTGCAACGGCCGGCGTCGCGGGTGCCTCAGCCGCAGCCTGCACCTTTGCGGGGATCTCTTCATCGGGCAGCGGCTGCGGGACGCTTTGCAGGGCGACCTCCAGAACATTGTCGATCCAGCGCACGGGAACGATCTCGAGATTGTTCTTCGCGTTCTCCGGAATGTCCTGCAGGTCCTTTACGTTCTCTTCCGGTATCAGCACGGTCTTGACACCGCCACGCAATGCCGCAAGCAGTTTCTCCTTCAGTCCGCCGATGGCAGTGACCTCGCCGCGCAGGGTGATCTCGCCCGTCATCGCCACATCCGCGCGCACCGGAATTCCCGTAAGCGCCGAGACGAAGGCGGTCGTCATGGCGGCACCGGCACTGGGACCGTCCTTCGGCGTGGCGCCGTCAGGCACGTGGATATGAATGTCCCGCTTCTCGAACATTTCGTCCTTGATTCCAAGACGGCGGGCGCGCGAACGCACGACCGAACGAGCGGCCTCGACCGACTCCTTCATCACGTCGCCGAGCGAACCGGTGCGGATGATGTTGCCCTTGCCAGGCATGACCGCCGCCTCGATCGTCAACAGGTCACCTCCGACTTCGGTCCACGCAAGGCCGACCACCTGGCCAACCTGATTGGTCTTTTCGGTCCGCCCGAAGTCGTACTTGCGCACGCCGAGAAAGTCGTTGAGATTTTCCTCCGTGACGACGACCTTGCCGTCGTACTTCTTCAGTTGAATGCCCTTGACCACCTTGCGGCAGATCTTGGACATCTCGCGCTCGAGCGAGCGCACTCCGGCTTCGCGGGTGTAGTAGCGGATGATTCCCCGGATGGCGCCCTCGGTGACATCCATCTCGTCCGGCTTGACGCCGTTGTTCTTCTCCTGCTTGGGCAGCAGGTAGCGCTGTGCGATATGGAGTTTCTCGTCCTCGGTATAACCGGCAAGGCGGATGACTTCCATCCGGTCGAGCAGCGCCGGCGGAATATTCATCGAATTGGACGTCGCGATGAACATCACATCGGACAGGTCGAAATCGACCTCGACATAGTGATCGCTGAACGTGTGGTTCTGCTCCGGATCAAGTACCTCGAGCAGCGCCGACGACGGGTCACCGCGAAAATCCATTCCGAGCTTG
The DNA here is from genome assembly GCA_024641945.1 of Rubrivivax sp. GTDB lineage: Bacteria > Pseudomonadota > Gammaproteobacteria > Burkholderiales > Burkholderiaceae_C > Rubrivivax. Next base: position 22,027 of record JAHECD010000046.1, read on the forward strand.
TCGATCTCGTCGAGCAGGAATAGCGGGTTGCGCGTGCCCACCTTGGAGAGCGACTGAAGCACCTTGCCCGGCATCGAGCCGATGTACGTGCGGCGATGGCCTCGGATCTCGGCCTCGTCGCGCATGCCACCCAGCGCCATGCGGACGAACTTGCGTCCCGTGGCCCGGGCCACGCTCTGGCCCAGCGAGGTCTTGCCCACACCCGGGGGACCCACGAGGCACAGGATCGGCGCCTTAACTTTGTCGACGCGTTGCTGCACGGCGAGGTACTCGAGGATGCGGTCCTTGACCTTTTCGAGGCCGAAGTGATCTTCGTTCAGCACGTCCTCGGCAAATCCGAGGTCGTGTTTGATCTTGGTCTTCTTCGCCCATGGCAGGTTGACCAGCGTGTCGATGTAGTTGCGCACGACGGTCGCCTCGGCGCTCATCGGTGACATGAGCTTGAGCTTCTTGAGCTCGCTCTCGGCCTTCTTGCGCGCCTCCTTGCTCATTCGAGCGGCGGCTATCTTCTTGTCGAGCTCTTCGAGATCCGCGCCTTCTTCGCCGTCACCGAGTTCCTTCTGGATGGCCTTGACTTGCTCGTTCAGGTAGTACTCGCGCTGGCTCTTCTCCATCTGCCGCTTGACGCGACCACGGATACGCTTCTCGACCTGAAGAATGTCGACCTCATGCTCCAGCAATTCAAGCAGCTTCTCCAAGCGCTTGGCCACGGAGAAGAGGTCCAGCACCGACTGTTTCGCATCCAGCTTGAGTGGAAGATGCGCCGCAATCGTGTCTGCGAGCCGACCTGGATCGTCGATGCCCGCGATTGACGTGAGGATCTCGGGAGGAATCTTCTTGTTCAGCTTCACGTACTGGTCGAACTGCTGCGTCACGGCGCGGCGCAACGCTTCGATTTCCGGTGACACATCAGCGCCTGGCGGCACGGGCGCGACCTCGCCGGTGAAGTATTCACCTTCGTCGGAAATGCTGTTGGTGGTCGCCCGTTGAATGCCCTCGACCAACACCTTTACGGTGCCGTCTGGCAGTTTCAACATCTGAAGGATGCTGGAGACGCAGCCGACCTCGAACATATCGTCAGGCTTGGGCTCGTCCTTGCCGGCAGCCTTCTGCGCGACCAACATGATCTGCCGCCCGGCTTCCATGGCCGCCTCGAGCGCCTTGATCGACTTCGGGCGACCAACGAACAGCGGAATGACCATGTGCGGAAATACGACGACATCACGCAAGGGCAACAGAGGCAGCGTGATCGGATCGGCGGGGAGTACGGGATGACCTGACATTGGAACCTCGCTTTCACAGGGCCACGTGGGGCCCGGGGCGGCAAATGCAAGAGACGCCCACAAGGGCGCCCACGGGGCTCAGGCGCTCGCCTTGGCTTGTTCCCGATAGACGAGGAGGGGCTTGGCGCCTTCCTCGATGATGTGTTCGTCCACGACGACCTTTGCCACGCCATCCAGCGTCGGCAACTCGAACATGGTGTCGATCAACGCATGCTCGAGAATGGACCGCAAGCCGCGCGCACCGGTCTTGCGGGCGAGCGCCTTGCGCGCGATCGCAGCAAGCGCAGACGGGCGAATTTCGAGTTCGACGCCGTCCATCGCGAACAGTCGCTGGTATTGCTTCAGCAGGGCATTCTTTGGCTCGGTCAGGATCTGGACCATGGCATCTTCGGTCAGTTCGCCGAGCGTTGCGACGACCGGCAAACGCCCGACCAACTCGGGGATCAAGCCGAACTTGATCAGGTCCTCTGGCTCCACGTCGCGGAACATTTCGGAAACGCGCTTTTCGCTCTTGCTGTGTACCGTCGCCGCGAACCCGATTCCAGACTTTTCTGTGCGGTTCTGAATCACCTTCTCGAGGCCGTCGAACGCACCCCCACAGATGAAGAGGATGTTCGTCGTGTCGATCTGGAGGAAATCCTGATTCGGATGCTTGCGGCCCCCTTGCGGCGGCACGCTGGCCATGGTGCCTTCGACCAGCTTGAGCAACGCCTGCTGAACGCCTTCGCCCGAAACATCGCGCGTGATGCTTGGGTTGTCGGCCTTCCGGCTGATCTTGTCGATCTCGTCGATGTAAACGATGCCACGCTGCGCACGCTCGACGTCGTAGTTGCAGTTTTGCAGCAACTTCTGGATGATGTTCTCGACGTCCTCGCCCACGTAACCGGCCTCGGTCAGTGTGGTGGCATCGGAAATCACGAACGGGACGTTCAACAATCGAGCGAGCGTCTGGGCGAGAAGCGTCTTGCCCGATCCGGTGGGACCGATCAGAAGAATGTTGCTCTTGGTCAGTTCGACCTCGTCCTTCGAGCCACCGATGTGCTTGAGACGTTTGTAGTGGTTGTAGACCGCCACCGACAACGTGCGCTTGGCAACGTCCTGCCCGATCACATACTGATCGAGGCTCGACTTGATCTCGGTCGGAATCGGCAGGTCGGACTTTGGCGCCTTCGCAACGCCGCCCTCTGGGGGCGCTTCGTCGCGAATGATGTCGTTGCAAAGTTCGATGCACTCATCGCAGATGAACACCGACGGCCCGGCAATGAGCTTCTTCACCTCATGCTGACTCTTACCGCAGAACGAGCAGTAGAGAACCTTCTCGCCCGAGGCGCCCTTTTTGTCGGCCATGTGAGTATGTTGCGCGCGGAGCTGGCGTGTGAACTGGACTGATGATAGACCAACTGCCCGGCGCCCAGGCAGCGCGAAAAAGGGCAGTAAACCGTGCTTGCGACAGGCTTAGGGGCGGCGCTCGATGACCTGGTCGATCAACCCATACTCCTTGGCCTCGACCGGCGACATGAAGAAGTCGCGCTCCATGTCGGACGTGATCTTCTCGAGCGTCTTGCCAGTCCGCTCGGCGTAGAGCTTATTCAACTGTTCGCGCGTCTTGAGGATTTCCCGTGCGTGGATCTCGATATCGGTCGCCTGCCCCTGCGCTCCACCCGAAGGCTGGTGAATCATGATCTTCGAGTTGGGGAGTGCCAGCCGCTTGCCCTTGGCACCGGCCATGAGCAGAAACGAACCCATGCTGGCGGCCATGCCCATGCACAACGTGGACACCTCGGGCTTGACGAAGTTCATCGTGTCGAAGATCGACAGCCCTGCACTCACGCTGCCACCCGGCGAGTTGATATACAAAAAGATGTCCTTGTCCGGGTTTTCACTCTCGAGGAACAACAGCTGTGCGCAGACCAGATTCGCACTCTGATCGTTGACCGGCCCGACCAAAAAAACGATCCGCTCACGAAGAAGGCGGCTGTAGATGTCGTATGCACGTTCCCCGCGGCCGGATTGTTCGATGACGATGGGCACCATGCCCAGCCCTGTGGTCTCAAGAGCGCTCATTCCAATCTTCCCTTCAGGCAGACATCAGTTCGTCGAAAGGTACCACCTTGTCGACAACTTTGACCTGGCCGAGCACGTGCTCGGTGACGTTGTTCTCGATCACCACCGCCTCGACTTCCGCCATGCGCTGCCGGTCGGTGAGGTAGTAGCGCACGACCTCTGCCGGCTTCTCATAGCTCTGGCTGAGTTCCTCGATGTGCTTTTGCAGTTGATCCGGCTTGGCCTGCAGGTTACTGGTGCGCACCAGCTCGGCCACCACCAAGCCCAGGCGCACCCGCCGCTCGGCCTGCGGTTGGAAGATTTCGGCCGGAATCGGTGCGGATTCAGCGTCCTTCACGCCTCGCTGTTTGAGGTCGGCGCGGGCGGATTCGGTCATGCGCTCGACTTCATTGCCAACCAGTGCATTGGGCACGTCGAGTTCGGCCACCTTGACGAGGGCATCCATCACAGCCCCCTTGTTGCGAGCGAGTACACGAAATTTGACCTCGCGTTCGAGGTTCTTCCTGACGTCGGCACGCAGGCCCTCGACCGTGGCCTCCTTGATACCCAGTGCCTTGGCAAACGCCTCGTCGACGGCAGGAAGCTGGGCGGCCTCGATCTTTTTCATCGTCACGAGGAAGTCGGCCTCCTTGCCAGCGACGTCCTTGCCGTGATAGTCCTGCGGGAACTGGAGCGGGAAAGTCTTGTTCTCGCCGACCTTCATGCCGCGTACGGCCTTGTCGAACTGCTCGAGCATCTGACCCTCGCCGATCACGAACTGGAAGGCTTCGGCCCTGCCGCCCGCGAATGGCTCACCGTCGATCTTTCCTTCGAAGTCGATCGTCACGCGATCCGTCTCCACCGCCCCTTCGGCTGCCGGGCGCTGGGAAAAGGTGCGCCGCTGCTTGCGCAGGATGTCGACGGTTCGGTCGATCGCCGCCTCGGTCACCTCGGACGAAATACGCTCGACCTCCAGCGTCGACAGGTCACCAAGCTTCACCTCCGGATAGACCTCGAACGTGGCGTCAAAGGCAAGTTGTCCCTCCGGCGCTTCGTCCTTTTGCGTGATGCGCGGCGTGCCGGCGACCCGCAACTTGGCCTCCGTTGCGGCGTCGTTGAAGGCCTGGCCGATGCGGTCGTTGACAACTTCGTGCTGGACCGAATAGCCATAGCGCTGGGCGACCACCGACATCGGCACCTTGCCGGGGCGGAACCCATCGGCCTTCACCGTGCGCGACAAGCGCTTCAGTCGCGATTCGACTTCGCTACCGATGTCGCTGGCGGGCACGGTCAATGTGATGCGGCGTTCGAGCTTCTCGAGGGTTTCGACGGTGACGGCCATGGGGATCTCGACAGTGTTGAGGGTTGATCTGGACTGGTGCGCGGGGTCGGACTCGAACCGACACGCCGGTGAAGGCGTCAGGACCTAAACCTGGTGCGTCTACCAATTTCGCCACCCGCGCGGGAGCAAGCCCAAGATTTTAGCCTGCCGTGAGACAAGCCCATGCTGCCCCGCGGTACGGCTCGGACCATCAGGTTGCGGGCGTGTCTTGCCGCTTCACACGGAACCACGCGGCGTACATCGCGGGCAAAGCCAGCAGGGTCAACGCCGTCGCCACGATCAAGCCCCCCATGATGGCCACCGCCATCGGCCCCCAGAAGACACTTCGCGACAACGGAATCATCGCGAGCACGGCTGCGGCGGCTGTCAAAACGATGGGACGAAATCGCCGAACCGCCGATTCGACGATAGCGTCCCATGCAGCAATCCCACGGGACCGGTCCTGCTCGATCTGGTCGATGAGGATGACCGAATTGCGCATGATCATGCCCATGAGCGCGATCACGCCCAGCAGCGCGACAAAGCCGAATGGCCGACCCAGCAACAGCAACGCGCCGGCCACTCCGGCGATGCCGAGCGGGCCTGTCAGAAAGACCAGCATGGCGCGGCTGAAACTCTGCAGTTGCAGCACGAGCAGCGTAAAGATCAAGAAGAGCATCACCGGCACGCCAGCCGCGATCGAGCCCTGCCCTTTGCTGCTTTCCTCCACAGCCCCCGCCACTTCGATGCCGTAACCGGCAGGCATTTCGGCCTTCAACTGCTGCAATCGCGGCCACACCTGAGCGGTCACCGTAGGGCCTTGCACACCTTCCACCACATCGCCCTGTACCGTGACCGCATAGTTTCTGCCTTCGCGCCAAAGAACGCCGGGCTCCCAGCCGAAGCCCACCTTCGCGATCTGCGTCAACGGGATGAATCGGCCAGACGCCGTCGGCATGTAGGCGTTTCCAATGTCCGTGATCGCATTGCGTTCCTCAACGGGTTGACGCAGCACGATATCGATCAACTTGTCGCCCTCGCGATATTGACCGATCGTGCTGCCAGACAGGATGGTCCTCGACGCCTGCGCAAGCGCCTGGCTCGAAACACCCAGGGCGCGTGCCTTGTCCTGGTCGATCTCGAGGCGCAGGACCTTGATGGATTCGTTCCAGTTGTCATTCACGCCACGCATCAACGGGTTTTCGCGCAGGACCGCTTTGGCGCGATCGGCCCATTGGCGCACCTGCGTCGCATCGGCCCCGACAACGCGGAACTGCACCGGATACGCCACCGGCGGCCCGTTTGGAAGCAGTTTGACCCGAGTTCGTGCCTCGGGGAACTCGGTTGCCATCAATGCCGGCAGCTTGACCCGCAGCGTTTCGCGGACCTTCAGGTCGGTGGGCAACAGGATGACCTGCGCGACGTTGGACTGCTGGAAGATCTGGTCCAACGGAAGGTAGAAACGCGGCACACCACTGCCAACCCAGGTGGTCACCGACTGCATGCCGGGCTCCTGCATCAGCCGCGTCTCGAAGCGGCGCGCCACGTCGTCCATCTGCTGGATCGTCGACCCCTCGGGCAGCCACAGATCGACCAGGATCTCGGGGCGGCTCGAATCTGGAAAGAATTGTTGCTGCACCCGCCCCATACCTGCGAGGCCCAGCGCAAAGGTCAGCAATGTCAGCCCGATGGTGACCCAACGGTGCGCAACGCACCAGTGCACGATGCGGCGGAACCTGGCCTAGAAGGGCGTATTGAAGAGTTCACCCTCGTGCGCATCCCCGTCCACCTGCTTGCGCGTATGCAGCAACCACGCCCCCAGATACGGCACGAAGTACACGGAGACGACCCAAGAAATGAGCAGCGCCGCCGAGGTGACCGCAAAAATTGCAAACGTATATTCACCAGTGACCGACTTCGCCATTCCAATCGGAAGAAAACCTGCGGCCGTGATCAGAGTGCCCGTGAGCATCGGCATGGCGGTCACGTCGTATGCAAACGTCGCCGCACGCATCTTGTCGTACCCTTCCTCGAGCTTGCGCACCATCATCTCGACGGCAATGATGGCGTCGTCGACGAGCAGACCGAGCGCAATGATCAATGAGCCCAGCGAAATCTTGTGCAGTCCCACGCCCCAATAGAACATGGTCACAAACGTGATCGCAAGGACGAGAGGAATGGTGATGCCGACCACCAGACCCGGCCAGATATCGATGCGCAACGGCCGCGTATGCAATCCCAGGCTGATGAAGCTCACTGCCAGAACGATCACGACGGCCTCGAGCAATACGCCGACGAATTCGCCCACCGACCGGGACACCGCCGCCGGCTGGTCCTGAACCTGCGTCAGCGTAATGCCCAGGGGCAACTCGGCCTGCGCGCGAGCCGCCGCTTCACGCAATGACTTTCCGAGCGCAACGATATCGCCGCCCTTGGCCATGGAGATGCCCAGCGCGACGACTTCCTGCCCCTGATGGCGAACCTTGACCTGAGGAGGGTCCTGGTACGCGCGCCGAACGTCGGCAATGTCCCCCAGTCGCAACGTGCTGCCTGCACCGGTGACCGCGTTCACGGCGCGGATCGGGAAGGCGCGCAGGTCGGCCACGGAATTGAATTGCCCACCGACGCGAACCTGCAGATTCTCGGTTCCGGCGTTCAGCACGCCGGCACCTTCGACAGCGTTCTGCGCGCCGATCTGTGCAATGACCTGGTTGAAATCCAGACCCATCTGCGCCAGACGCTTCTGCGAAATCTCTATGAAGATCTTTTCCGGCAGCGCACCAAAAACCTCGACCTTGGCCACATCCTCGACACGGAGCAGGCGCTGGCGCACGGTGTCGGCAAATTCCTTCAACTCCGCCTTGCTGAAGCCGTCAGCGCTCAGCGCAAAGATCGATCCGTAGACGTCGCCGAAATCGTCGTTGAAGACCGGGCCGATCACACCTTGCGGAAGCGTGCCGCGCATGTCGCCGACCTTCTTCCGCACCTGATACCAGGTGCCTTGCACTTCCTTTGGCGGCGACGAGTCTTTCAGTTGCAGGATCGTGAGCGATTCGCCTGGTTTCGTATAACTGCGGATCTTGTCCGCATACGGCACCTCCTGGAGGGTCTTCTCGATCTTGTCGGTCACCTGCTCGGCCATCTGCAATGCGCTTGCTCCGGGCCAGAAGGCCTGCACCACCATTGCGCGGAAGGTAAACGGCGGGTCCTCGTCCTGACCGAGCTGGAAATAGGCCGCAACGCCAAGCACCATGAGCGCGACCATCAAGTAGCGCGTGAGGGCCGGATGCTCCAGCGCCCAGCGGGAGATGTTGAATCGCGAGTCGTTCTTGCCCGAAGCGCCGGAAATTTCACTCATGTCCGCTCCGGGGCTCACCGTGTGGATGGCTGGCTGGCGGGTTCACCGTACAGGCGAACCGCTTGGCCTGGCGTCAGCGTATGCACCCCGGAAACGACGACCGTTTGGCCGGCTTGCAACCCGGCAGCGACGACCACCTCATTGGCATCGGCGCCAGCGATCTGCACGGGCTGGACCTTCACGGTCATCGCCGTCTTGTCGAGCACCCAGACCGAAGAGCTCCCTTGATGCTCCATCACCGCCGTCAGCGGCAGCTTGGTGATTCCAGGCAGCGCCGGCACCGTCACGGCGACACTGGCCGTCTGGCCCAGACGAACCGGCGTCGCACCCAGATCGGCCTTGACCTGGAAGGTGCGTGTCGACGGGTCCGCGACCGCTGCGATTTCACGCACGGTGGCCGTGACCGGCGAACTCTCTGACCCCCAGAAGCGCACCTTGACGCTGTGGGACTTGCCCAGCAACGCGCGTATTGGCGACAACTGATCCTCAGGTACCGCAAAGACCACATCACGGGGGCCGTCCCAGGCCAGGCGCACCACCGGTGCGCCAGCGCTGACAACGCTGCCAGGCTCGGCTTCCACGGCGGTGATGACGCCGCCAGCGTCAGCCGCCAGCACGCTGTAGCCGGCCTGGTTGACCTGGACGCTGGCCTGCGCCTTCGCCTGCAACCATTGCGCCCGTGCAGCCCGCTCGGTGGAAATGCGGCGGTCCAGTTCGGCCGCGCTGATGAACCCCTGGTCGAACAGGTTCCTGTAGCGTTTCAGATCGGCGGCGGCCTGCGTGGCATTGACTTCGGCGGCGAGCGCGGCTGCGTTGGCGGCATCTTGTCCCAGCCGAAGATCCTGTGGGTCGATCCGTGCCAAAAGCTGACCGCGCCGCACGTGGTCCCCCACGTTGACCGGCCTGTCGAGGATCTTGCCTGCGACTCGAAATCCGAGGCGGGACTCGACCCGCGCGCGCACGTCCGCGGCATATTCATGCGTACCGCCCGCAGTGCCCACGGCAACCGTCATGGTCCGCACGGCGCGCACTGGTTCGGGCGCCGGTTCGCTGCGGGTGCATGCGGCCACCGCGAAGATCGAGAGAAACAGGGTCCAGCCGAGGTCAGGTTTCATGGGTTCGACTTCGCCTTCCGGGTCGCCCAGATCGGACGGATTGTTAGTGACTGACTGGTCAGTAATGTATTTTTGATGCGAAATGCTGTCAATGGCGCAGCCGAGAATCAACCGCATCGGGCGCGTGGACAATGCGCGGGCGTGAGCATCGACCACTACGAAAACTTTCCTGTCGCGTCGCTACTGTGCCCGCCGGCCATCCGCCCTGCCGTCATGGCGATCTACCACTTTGCGCGCACTGCCGACGACATCGCCGACGAAGGCAATGCCGACACCGAAACGCGCCTGCGGGATCTCGAAGCGTATGGCGCGGATCTCGACGCCTTGTATGGCGACCGCCCGACATCGCGGCGGTGGGCCGCGGTTTTCGAGCCGCTTGAAGTCGCGCGAGTGGCACACGCCTTGCCCAGGCAACCGCTGTCGGACCTTCTGGAGGCGTTCCGGCAAGACACTGGAAATCCGCTGTACGAAACCCGCCAGTCATTGCTTGACTACTGCCGTCGCTCGGCGAACCCCGTAGGGCGGCTGCTGCTTCATCTCTACGGGGTCGACGATCCCATCGCACTGAAACAGTCCGACGCCATTTGCTCGGCACTTCAGTTGATCAACTTCTGGCAGGACTGCAGCATCGACCTCCCGCGCGAACGCATCTACATCCCGCTGGAGGACGCTCGCAGGCACGGGATCGACCTGACATCACCGGCAACTCTGCAAGACAGCCGGCACAGTCGGGCGATGCTGGCCGAACTCTGTGCCTGGGCTGCAGAACTCATGCACAGCGGCGCGCCCCTCGTACACGTGATTCCGGGACGGGCCGGCTGGGAACTTCGCCTGGTGGTGCAGGGCGGCCTGCGTGTTCTTGAGAGAATCGCGGCGATGGGGCATTCAACGATCCGGCAGAGACCCGCGCTTGCCGCTCCTGACTTCCTGCCGATCGCATGGCGTGCGATGCGCATGCGACCCCACGGGAGCTTGTCATGACCCCGCAGCAGTATGTGCACGACAAGGCGGCCAACAGCGGGTCAAGTTTCTATTACGCGTTCATGTTCCTGCCGGAACGTCGACGCGCGGCCATCACCGCCTTCTATGCGTTCTGCCGCGAAGTAGACGACGTGGTGGACGAAGTGCACGACCCCTCGGTCGCTGCGACCAAATTGGCCTGGTGGCGCAACGAGGTGACTTCCTCATTTTCCGGAAAGCCGACGCACCCGGTCACGCGAGCACTGGCGCCGTTGACGGATGAATTTGCCATCCAGGAACACCACCTTCAAAGTGTCATCGACGGCTGCCAGATGGACCTCGTCCAGACACGCTTCCTGGACTACGCGGCGCTGGCCGGTTATTGCCATCTCGTAGCGGGCGTGGTCGGTGAAGTCGCATGCAACATTTTCGGGCGGACGTTGCCCGCCACCGTGACGTACGCACATCGGCTGGGGCTGGCGATGCAATTGACCAACATCATCCGCGACGTCGGGGACGACGCACGGCGGGGCCGAATCTACCTGCCGATATCCGAATTGCAGCAGTTCGACGTAAAGGCCAGCGAGATTCTCAAGCGCGACGCCCCATGGGGTTATAGCGACAGGTTCACGGCATTGATGCGATTCCAGGCAGAACGGGCGCACGCCGCCTATGACGAAGCCCTGTCATTCCTGCCTGAAGCGGACCGCCGCAGCCAACGTCCCGGGCTCATGATGGCCAATATCTATCGCTCTCTGCTGCGCGAGATCGAAGCCGGTGGCTTTCGGGTGCTGCACCAACGAACGTCGTTGACGCCCCTGCGCAAACTCTGGATCGCGACGCGTACCCAGTGGCAGGGGCATTGACGTACGCAAAGGCGTGAAGAGGGTCGCCGTCGTCGGTGCCGGCTGGGCGGGCCTGGCTGCCGCCATCCGCACGGTACAGCGCGGCCATTCGGTGACGCTTTACGAGATGGCGTCGTGCCCTGGCGGCCGTGCCCGAACCATCGAGCATCACGGCGAGAAGCTCGACAACGGCCAACACATCCTGATCGGCGCCTATGTCCGAACGCTGGATCTCATGACGACGGTGGGCGTCGACCTCGATGCGGTGCTCGCCCGCATGCCGCTGGCGATGGTGACACCGGACGGTATCGGGCTTCGACTGCCTCCCGGCCCCCCCTTGGTGGCCTTTCTGCGCGGCGTGTCCGCCCAGCGCGGGTGGACGCTGGCTGATCGACTCAGGCTGCTGGCGCAGGCCGCGCGGTGGGCCTTCAAGGGCTTTGAGTGCCGAGAGAACTTGACCGTGGCGCAACTCTGTTCAGAACTGCCGACGACATTGCAGAGCGAATTGATCGATCCGCTGTGTGTGGCTGCGCTCAATACGCCTGCAAACGAAGCCAGTGCGCGGGTATTCCTTCGAGTTCTGAAAGACGCCCTGTTTTCAGGTCCGGGATCTGCCGACCTGCTGATTCCACGGCGGCCGCTTTCAGATCTGCTGCCCATGCCGGCCCAAGCCTGGTTGCTGGCCAATGGAGCGGCGCTGCGGTCTGGCACGCGTGTACAGGCGCTGGTCAAGGTCGAATCCGGCTGGAGCCTCGACGGCGACGTTTTCGACGACGTGGTCCTCGCCTGCACCGCGCCAGAGGCCGCGCGCCTGGCGCAGGACATCGCACCCGAGTGGGCCCACCGTGCGTCGTCTTTCAAGTACGAACCGATCGTGACCGTCGTCGTCGACGCGGCCGGCGCACGCTGGCCGGCGCCGATGCTGTCCCTGCCTCGCGGCCCGGCTCAATTTGCGTTCGACCACGGGACCCTCAGTGGCCGCGCCGCGCGTTCGACCTGGGTCATCAGCGGCGCGCAGCGTTGGGTCGATGCCGGCCGCGTGGTCCTCCGTGAGTCGGTCCTGGCGCAAATGGAGCAGCAGTTTCCCGCCGGAACGTGGGCAACGACGCCCGTGGTCGTGGCGATCCTGGCCGAGCGACGCGCCACGTTTCGCTGCACGCCAGGATTGCATCGACCCGATCAGCAACTGGTTCCAGGCGTCGTGGCCGCCGGGGACTACGTCAGCGGCCCGTATCCCGCCACACTCGAAGGCGCTGTAAGAAGTGGCGAGAGTGCTGCCTGGGCCATCGCGCAATGATCTGGCAGCGGTCTCAGGGCTCCCGAGGTGCAAAGGGCGCAGCCAACGGCTCGCCCACGAACAGGCTTTGCTGCGGCCAGCGGACGCTTTTCCAATAGGCCTCGATCGCTGTCGCCCCCTGCACGTACCAAAGGAGCAGCCACTGGGGGTGCGGAAACTTCTGCAGGTGATTGCAGGGCTCGCTGACGATACCGTGGCTGGCCGTGGCACCGGATTCGATCCAGTCAAGTACGGTCGTATGGTTGTGTTTGCCGTCGAGCCGACCACCCCATGAGGTCAAATGGTCGCCCAGTGCACCCGGCGCCCAGTCGACACTTGGGAGCCAAGGCACCTGCGATGTGCCGGTTTGGACCAGCACGACGTGGCTCGAGTTCGCAATGGGCCCGTCGTTCACCCTGCGCACGGAGATCGCGGGTCGACGCAGGTCCGCGGGTGGCGGATAAAGCGCTGCTCGGACATTGCGAGCAGGATCGTTGGTCTCGACAAAAACCGCTTGTACCGTCGGCGCGCCCAGGAGCCGCGCGGTGTGGTCTGACGCAACGCCACGGTCGACCATTGCCCGCGCCTGCTCCACGCTGCGTGCCGCGAGGAGCATCGAAGGGCGCATGCGAAGCTCGGTGAAGGGGCGCGCCGTGGGCGAGTTTGCGTAAGCCGACGGACGCGACGCCGCGCACGTGTTTGTGCAGAGCGCCCCGTCGTAACCCAACGCAAGGGCCCCGGTGATCGAATTGCAGCCCACCGCCGACGGTGCCGTCCAAGCAAGTGCCAACGCCTGCACCTCGTCACCAAAGTACCGATTGACGGCGTCTTCGAGGACCTTGAACTCGGCCTCGCTCAACGCGGTCTTGACGGGCAATTCCAGGCGAAGTACCTG
>JAHECD010000150.1 GCA_024641945.1 Rubrivivax sp.
CCTTTGAAGACTACAAATATCCGGCGCAGCCGACCCGCCGCCAAGGTGCGCCCCGGCGCCACGTTCGGTTCCCGCACGGCCATTGCCAGCGCCGTGCTGATGCTCGGCGCGGCGGGCACCACCTGGGCACAGGACGCCACGCAGACGGTCACCGTTACGGGCATCCGGCGCGGCATCGAAAACGCGATCAACGTCAAGAAGAACGCCGACGGCGTGGTCGAGGCCATCAGTTCCGAAGATATCGGCAAGTTGCCCGACACCACCATCGCCGAATCACTCGCACGCCTGCCGGGCCTGACCACGCAGCGCGACGCCAAGGGCAATGCGACGGTGATCAATATCCGCGGCCTGGGTCCGGACTTCAACGGCTACCTGATGAACGGGCGCGAGCAGACGAGCACCGGCGACAGCCGTGCCGTCGATCTCAGCGTCTACCCGGCCGAACTGCTCGGCGGTGCGACGATCTACAAGACCCAGGACGCTTCGCTGATGGCGGCCGGGCTGGCCGGCACCATCGACTACAAATTGGTCGACCCGTTGTCGTTCGGCCGCCGCATCATCGCGGGCAGCGTGCAGCACAACGAGACCGGCAAGGGCCTTCCGGTCACTGGCAAGGGTGATCGCTACAGCCTGAGCTACATCGACCAGTTCGCCGATCGCAAGCTGGGTGTCGCCATCGGCTTCGTGCATTCCGAAGGCAACAGCAGCTCGCTCGTGAACGGCAGCTGGGGCAACAGCCCTTCAATCACGCTCACCGACAGCAGCACGACTTCGGGCATCAATGTGCCTTTCGCCGGCGGCCTCAGCTTCGAGACCGACCATATCAAGGACAAGCGTGACGGTGCCGCCGCCGTGCTGGTCTACAAACCAAACAAGATGTTCACGAGCGAACTCGACATCTACTACGCGAAGATCAAGACCGCGACCAAGAAGGCTGCACTGAAACGCGGCTCGAACGGCGGTGCGATCACCAATGCCACGGTCACGGGCGGCGTCGTGGAGTCCGGCACCTTCACGATGAATCCGGGCGACCTGATCGCCTTCAGCGAGAACGTTTTCGACGACGACAAGATCGAGTCTGCGGGATGGAAGAACTCATTCCAGATCAATGACAACTGGAAGGCGTCACTCGACCTGAACCACAACAAGGCGAAGCGCATCCAGAAGGACATCGAAGTCTATGGCCTGAATGCCACACCGGACACGCTGTCGTTCACCAACGGAGGTGCCACCATCCCGAACTTCACGGTGGGCAACCCGACGAGCTACACCGACCCGGCACAGATCGCGATCGCCGACGTGTCGGGCTGGAGCGGCGTCAAATATGTAGGTGGGCCGTACGACGGCCTGACGGCGCCACAGGCGGGCTACAGCAAGGGCCCGGTCATCACCGACAAGCTCGACGCGGTTCGGCTGGACTTCACACGAAATCTGGGTGACGGCATGTTCACCGACGTTCAGTTCGGCGCCAACTACACCAAGCGCAGCAAGCGCCGGGAATCCGACGAAGCGCTCGTGGTGTCGGCCAACAACGGCGGCTACGACCGCATCGACTACCCGAGCAGTGCCTACATCGAGAAGAACGTCGGCGGCACGGGCGTCAACATGCTGACATTCGACCCGCAATTCGGGTTGTGGCCCGGTGCCGCGCTGCTGCACAAGTACAACGACGACATCCTGTCGAAGACTTGGACGGTCGAAGAGAAGGTCACGACCGCGTATGCAAAGCTCAACATCGATTCGCAGATCGCCAAGATCCCCGTACGCGGCAACCTGGGGCTGCAGATCGTCAGTACCGACCAATCATCGTCCGGTTACCGCGCGGACGTCGGGTCGAGTGTCACGCTGGACAACCCCGCCGGCGCACTGCGCAGTGACGGCACCACCTACACCGATGTATTGCCGTCGCTGAACCTGACGGGCGACCTGGGTGGTGGCAACGTGATTCGTGTCGGACTGGGGGTCCAGATCGCTCGGCCGACCCTGACGGATATGCGCAACTCGTTTGCTGCATCCGTGAACACCGACCCGGCGAATGCCAATTTCGGGCTCATCGTCGGCTCCGCGGGCAACCCGAAACTCAAGCCCTTCAAGGCCACCGCGCTGGACATCTCCTACGAGAAATATTTCGGAAGCAAAGCCTATTTCAGCGCGGCGGCGTTCTACAAGAAGCTCGACACGTACATCGTGCCTCGCACGTCGCTTTTCGACTACTCGGCTCTGGCGGCCGAGGTCGGGCTGACGGTCCCCATCGCCGGCCCGATCGGCGTCTTCACCCAGACCGTCAACGGCAGCGGCGGCGACGTGCGTGGCATCGAGTTGACGGCGTCGATGCCGCTCAACTTGGTCGCGCCGATGCTGAACGGTTTCGGCTTCACGACCAGTTATTCATTGACGGAGAGTTCGGTCAAGCTGCCGAACCTGATCGGCCTGAACCCCTCGGCCGCAGTGCCCGACGACGGCAGGACCATCTCGCTGCCGGGCCTGTCACGGGTCAATGCCAAGTTGATGCTGTATTACGAGCGTGCCGGGTTCAGCGCCTTCGTGGCGCAGAACTACCGCTCCAAGTACATCGGCAGCGTCGGCGATGCGGCCGTCGGCGGCTATCCGGCGCTGTTCAACATCGCGGCGCAGAGCTGGGTGTCGGCGCAGGTGGGCTATGAATTCCAAGAGGGCATGTTCAAGGGCCTGGGCGTGCGCTTCGAGGGCAACAACATGAACAAGCCGGTCTACCGCGAGTACAAGGCCGACGGCTCGCTGAACAAGTCGGTGGCGACGGGCGCGTCCTACGCGCTCAAGGTGAACTACAAGTTCGAGTAGGCGACGCCTGCACCGTCTCGGCCCTTGCCGTGTACCGCGGCAAGGGTCTTTTCATTTGCGCGCGCCACCGAGCACACGCGCGCGCGAGCGGCTGAGGCAGACTTGAGGGTCCCACGGAAAGACATCGACATGCAGGACAACAAGACCCTGGAAATCGTGATTGTCGGCGGCGGTACGTCGGGCTGGATGACAGCTGCGGCGCTGGCCAAGGTGTTGAAGGGGCGCTACCCGATCACCCTCATCGAGTCCGACGAGATCGGCACGATCGGCGTCGGCGAAGCGACGATCCCGATGATCTCGCTCTTCAACCGCATGCTCGAGATCGACGAGGATGAGTTCATGCGCCAGACGCAGGCCTCGTTCAAGCTCGGCATCGAGTTCGTCAACTGGGGCCGCCTGGGCGACCGCTATGTGCACGGATTCGGCGTCATCGGGCAAGACAACTGGACCGTGGACTTTCACCAGTACTGGCTCAAGCAGTACCTGGCCGGTAAGGCCAAGGAGTTGGAGCACTATTCGATCAACACCGCGGCCTGCCTGCAGGACAAGTTCATGCGTCCCCGCATGGACATGCCGAAATCGCCGCTTTCGCATATTGCCTATGCGTTCCACTTCGACGCGTCGTTGTATGCGCGCTATCTGCGCGGCCTGGCCGAGGCCGCGGGCGTCAAACGCATCGAAGGGCGTGTCGTCGAAGTCGCTGTGCGAGAGGGCGAAGTCCTCGTGTCGTCGCTGACGTTGCAGTCCGGGCAAACGATCGACGGCGACCTCTTCATCGACTGCTCGGGCTTCCGCGCGCTGTTGATCGAAGGCGCGATGAAAACCGGCTTCGAGGACTGGTCACACTGGCTGCCATGTGACCGCGCCGTCGCAGTGCCCTGCGCCTCGTCGAAGGATCTGCACCCGTACACCCGCTCGACGGCACGCCAGGCCGGTTGGCAATGGCGCATACCGCTGCAGCACCGCATCGGCAACGGGCATGTCTTCTCGAGCAAGTACCTCAGCGAGGACGAGGCGACGGCGGTGCTGCTCTCCAACCTCGACGGCCCACCGCTGGCCGACCCGCGCCTCATTCGCTTCCAGACCGGGCGGCGCAAGCAGGCATGGACCGGGAACGTCGTCGCGATCGGCCTGGCGAGCGGCTTCCTCGAGCCGCTGGAATCGACCAGCATCCACCTCGTGCAGATGGGGATCGCCCACCTGCTCACCTTTTTCCCGGCTGCCGGGTTCGAAGCCGCAGAGCGCGATCAGTACAACCGCGTGATGCAGCAGGAGTTCGAGTGGGTGCGCGACTTCATCATCCTGCACTACAAGGCGACCGAGCGCCGCGATTCGCCCTTCTGGAACTACTGCAGGGAGATGGAAATCCCGTCATCCCTTCAACACCGCATCGACCTGTTCCGCAGCCATGGGCGTGTCTTCCGCGAGGGCAATGAACTCTTCGCCAAGGTGAGCTGGCTGCAGGTGATGCATGGCCAGCGCATCCGGCCCGAGGGCTACCACCCCTTGACCGACCTGTTGGACGAGAACGAAATTGCCGGCTATCTGGACGAGGTGGCGGGTGTCATCGGTGCCTGCATCGACGTCATGCCGTCGCACGCCCAGTTCATTGCCGATCATTGCGCCGCGGCGCGCGTCGACCAAGAGGCGCGCTGAAGGCGACTCGAGGAGACCGCATGAAACCGTTCCTGAAATACGCTGTCGCATGGGTGGCGCCGGCGTTCCTGATCGGATGTGCCGGCGCGCCAACCAACAATGCCCAGCTCACTTACGAGACCGAGCCGGCCGGCGCGCAGCTGTTCGAGGCCGGCCAGCCGATTGGCGCGGAGCCCGTGACCCGCACGTACGTCGCGAAGGGAACCTCCGACTCGATCACGACGCCGGACGTCGTCGCGGTCTGGCCAAGTGGCGCCAAGACGCAATTCTTCACGGTGTTGAAGGTCGGTTCAGATCGCCTGGCCACGCTGAAGCGCCCGGCTGGCGCGCCTGGGCTTCAGGTAGACCTCGACCACGCGAAGGTCGTACTTGCGGCGCGACGGACCGAGGCGGAGCGCATCAAGCGCGAGCAGCTGCGGGACACCGCCCGCGCGTCGGCACGCTGCAAGGCGCAGCAGTCGGGCTCCTCCATCAGCGGCAGTGCCACCGACGAGTGCAATTGATGATCCGCCTCCGGTTCATGCGGCGCGGCGACGACAGGTAAAGAAGCCGTTCAGTGTCAGCCGTCCACGTCTGGGGTCTGAGCTGAGCGCGTCCGGCGCGCCGATGTCGCCCGAATGGAACTGGCCGCCGTCGTAGACGATGAGCCGATTCCACGCCGCAGGTACCGTGCCGACACGCTCGAAGTAGTCGTTGCTATCGACCATGTAGCCCGCCTGCACGCCGTAACGTGCGCTGAACTGTTGCGCATCGAGCGTGACGCTGTGCGCGACCAGCTTCTCGATCTCGGCGCCTGGTTTGCGAGGGACGTAGAAGCTGGTCCCGCCGAGTGTCGGATCGTCGAATAGATACAGCACCGACGCGGCGAACAGCACCTGGCGTGTATCGGTGGCCACACGGTCGCGATGACATTGCCACTGGCACGGCGCGAGCGTTTCCGGCGGCTGGGTCACCATCGACAGTCGCACCGTCAAGTCGAGCAGTCGGCGCGCTCCAAGCGGAGCCCGCAGATGCTCTACGAAATGGTCTGCGGTCCGCCGGACCGCCTCGGAGGGGAGATCTGCAACGACACCCGGATAAGGGTAGTCGCGCGGCGACACGAAACGTTGCTGCGCGGCCCACGCAACAACTGCGCCGGGGTCGAGAAGCACATCGTCGACAACGATGCAGCGTATCCCCTGCGCAAGCTGCAACTCCTGCAGCTTTGGCGCTGGGTTGAAGAACGGCCTGTCCGTCGACGGCAGCGTTAGAGAGGCCACGGTTGCGCGGGCAGTGCCGGGAAGGTCATTGACGGCGAGTCTAGCGTCGGACGCCGAAGTCAACACGCCGCGAGTCGCAGTAGTTTGGCTACAGGCGTTTAGCCGAATCCATCGGCTTCACCTATTGAGACCGCAGCAACCCCCAGATATGCTCACGACGCGATAGGAATGATTCCGTAATTCGACTACAAACGCGCCAAGAAATTCTCCCGATGGATCCCGGACGGCGCCGCCTGACCTCTGCATTTGCCGGTGCCGCCGCGCTTGGAGTGGCCACCTGGCGCGCCCCCGCCCGCGCCGCCGCCCCCAAGCCGCTCACGATCTGGTTCACGGTCGAAGGCTCGAAGGCGATGCGCCGCATCGGCGAGCGGTTCACGGCCGAGACCGGTGTGCCCGTGGTCGTGGAAACACCCGACCCGTTGGACGGCCCGTCCAAGTTCCAGCAGGCCGTGGCCTCGGGCAAAGGCCCGGACATCTACGTCTATGCACACGACCGCATCGGCGACTGGATCGGCGGCGGGCTGATCAGCGCCGTCACGCCGTCCAAGCGTCTGCTCGACGACATCGACCCGCTGGGCTGGAGGGGCTTCATGAGCCGCGGCCGGCTCTGGGGCTACCCGTTCGCCATCGAGGCCGTCACGCTGGTCTACAACAAGGCGCTGGTGGCGACGCCGCCCACGAGCTTCGACGAGGTCTTCGCGCTCGACCGTGAACTCTCGGTTCAGGGCCGCAAGGCCATCCTCTGGGACTACACCAACACGTACTTCACCTGGCCGCTGTTCGCGGCGCACGGCGGCTATGCGTTCCGCCAGCGCCCCGACGGCAGCTACGACCCGCGCCAGAACGGTGTCGACAACGCGGGCGCGCTCATTGGCGCGCAACTGCTCGAACGCCTGGTGCGCGAAGGCCTGATGCCCCCCGGCAGCGGCTATGCCGAGATGGAAGCGGCGGTGGCGCAGGGGCAGGTCGCGATGATGATCAACGGCCCGTGGTCGTGGGTGAACCTGCGGCGCGTGGGCATCGATTTCGGTGTCGCGAAGATTCCGACCGTGGCCGGTCGCCCGGCGGTGCCGTTCGTGGGCATCAAGGGGCTGCTGATCAGCCGCACGTCGACGCAGCGGGAGCTGGCGGTCGAGTTCATCGAGCACCACGTGCTCACCCTGCCCGGGCTGCGTGCCATCGACCAGGCCGAGCCGATCGGTGCGCCCGCCAGCAAGGCGTACTTCGACGAGCTCGCCGCCGACCCGCGCAACGGGCCGAAGATCGCCGCCATCATGGCCTCGGCACGAGACGGCGTGCCGACGCCCAGCATCGCCGAGATGGGCCGCTTCTGGTCGACGATGAAGTCGACGCTGACCAACCTGACGGAAGGGCGGCAGTCGCCGAAGCAAGCCCTCGAAGCGGCCTCGCGCCGGCTGGCGGCGGCGGCATGACGGCAGTGACCTCGGCGCGCAGGCCGCCAACGCCCACGCCTTCATCGCGGTGGCGCGGCGTTGCGCTCGCCGGCGCCGCCGCCCTCGCCGCGCTGTACCTCGTGCTGCTCGTCCACGCCGCCGGCCAGACCCTGCTCGCGCTGACATTGCTGCTGATCACGGCGTTGGCACTGTGGACCTACACCTCGGCGCGCACGCAGGCGCTGCGTTACCTGTTCCCCGGCGTGGCTGCGGCGATCGTCTTCGTGATCTTCCCGATGCTCTACACGATCGGCATCGGCTTCACCAACTACAGCTCGCAAAACCTGATCGAGGAAGAGCGCGTGCGCGCGAACCTGCTCGAGGAGGCGACCGTCGTGCCCGGTACGATCCGCGCGTTCACGCTGCATGCCGACGGTGGCCGGTTCCGCCTGCATCTGGCGGCGCCCGACGGCGCGAACGCAAGCGCCTTGGGCACGACGGCTCTGTCACTCGACGCCACGGCGCCCGTCGCGCAGGACGTGCCACTCGTCGACGAGGCCGCCGCCCCCCCCGGCCCGCCACTGCCGCTGCGCGACGTGGTGACGCAGTTGCCGGCACTGCGCCTGTTGAAGCTGCGCAACGCCGACGCCGCCACACTGTCGCTCACGGGCCTGCGCGAATTTGCGCAGCTGCAGCCGCTGTATCGCAGCGAAGCCGGCGGCGCGCTCACCGACGCGATCACCGGCGTGACCTACCGGCCCGACCCCAAGGCGGGCTTCTTCGCCAGCGCCGACGGCGACCGCCTGCAACCTGGCTACCGCATCGGCGTGGGGCTGCGCCACTACGCCACGATCTTCAGCGAAGGCAAGTTCCGCGAGCCTTTCCTGTCGGTCTTCATCTGGACCGTCGTCTTCTCCGGCCTGAGCGTGCTGTTCTGCACAGCGCTGGGCATGCTGCTGGCGGTGCTGCTGCATTGGGAGAGCCTGCCGTTCAAGGGCACTTACCGGCTCGTGCTGTTCCTGCCGTACGCGGTGCCGGGTTTCATCAGCATCCTCGTCTTCAAAGGCCTGTTCAACCAGAACCTGGGCGAGATCAACCTCATCCTGAACGGGCTGTTCGGGGTGCGGCCGGCCTGGTTCTCGGACCCGTTCCTCGCCAAGACGATGCTGCTCATCGTGAACGTGTGGCTCGGCTTCCCGTACATGATGGTGCTGTGCTCCGGGCTCATCAAGTCGATCCCGGCCGACCTGTACGAGGCGTCGGCCGTGGTCGGCGCGGGGCCTTGGACCAACTTTCGCCGCATCACGATGCCGCTGGTGCTCAAGCCGCTCACGCCGCTGCTGATCAGCACCTTCGCATTCAATTTCAACAATTTCGTGCTGGTGAGCCTGCTCACCAACGGGCGGCCCGACCAGTTGGACACCACGCTGCCCGCGGGCACGACCGACATCCTCGTGTCGTACACCTGGCGCATCGCATTCCAGGATTCGGGGCAGCAGTTCGGCCTGGCGTCGGCGATCTCGACCGTGATCTTCCTGATCGTGGCCGCGGTCACGCTGGTGCAGATGCGCTTCACACGCATCGCCGAGCAGGACGGTCGCAAGTGAGGCAGTCACACCACCGCTGCGCGCCGAGTTGACGATGGCCGACGACGTGCCCGTCGACGGCCTCGTGATCCGCCACCGTGTGGCCTGAACACACCCGCCCGAAACCCTCCACGCCATGCCCATCGTCCAACCGAAATCCCAGCGCTGGCGCCTGCTCGCAGCGCACCTTTTCCTGCTGCTGCTGTGCGCCGCGGTGGTGTTCCCGTTCCTCGTCGTGCTGTCGGTGTCGCTGCGCCCGGGCAACTTTGCCAGCG
>JAHECD010000047.1 GCA_024641945.1 Rubrivivax sp.
GCACGTCGAGCTGCACGCGGGCCAGCGGCAGGTGCGCGTCGCGCAGCACGTCGGCCGGCCCGCCGAGCAGCGCCACCATGCGTGCCAGGCGCTCGGCCGCCGCGCCGCTGTCGAGCGCACGCTGTGCCCGCCGTCGCGCGGCATCGAGGGTGTGATCAAGGCCGCCGAGCACGCCCAGATGGGCACACAGCTCGAGCGTCAACGCCAGCAGGCGCGGTTCGCGGTGCGCGCCGGTGAGCGCGTCGATCGCCTCGCGCATCTCGAGCGCGTGGCCGGCCATGTGGCCGAGCGGCTGGTTCATGTCGGTGATCAGCGCCACCGTCGGCAGGCCGGCGCCGCGTGCCACCGAGACGAGGCTGTGGGCCAGCAGTTGCGCCTGCACGCGGCTCGGCGTGAACGCGCCGTTGCCGGTCTTCACGTCCATCACCAGGCCCTGCAGGCCGGCCGCGAGCTTCTTGCTCAGGATGCTCGCGGTGATGAGCGGCACCGATTCCACCGTGGCGGTGACGTCGCGGATGGCGTACAGGCGCCGATCGGCCGGTGCCAGGCGCTCATTCGCGCCGACGATGGCGCAGCCGGCACTGTGCAGCGCGGCCAGCAGCTGGGCCCGGCAGGGGTTCACGCGGTAGCCGGGCAGGGCCTCGAGCTTGTCCAGCGTGCCGCCGGTATGGGCCAGGCCGCGCCCGCTGATCATCGGCACCACCGCGCCGCAGGCCGCCATGATCGGCGCCAGCATCAGGCTCACCTTGTCGCCCACGCCGCCGGTGGAGTGTTTGTCGAGCACCGGCCCGGCGAAGTGCTCGGGGCGCCAGTCGAGCACGTCGCCGGAGTCCCGCATCGCGCAGGTCAGCGACACGGTTTCGGCGGTATCCATGCCGCGCAGCAGGATCGACATCGCCATCGCCGCGGCCTGGCCCTCGCTCCAGGTGTCGTGTGCGAGGCCGTCGACAAAAGCCGCGATCTGCGCCGCGCTCAGCGCGCCGCCGTCGCGCTTGAGGCGGATGATCTCCTGCGCCGACGTGGAGTGGGGCATCGACGGCGACTCAATTCAGGCGTTTGATGCGGTCCGGCGCCGGGGCCACGAGGCCGGGGTTGTTCGCGACGTGGTGCACGAAGGCGTCCACGTCCATGATGCCGGTACGGCGGTCGCGCCCCTGCCGGAGCAGCGTGAAGTTGTCGCCACCGGCGGCGAGGAACGAGTTCACGGTGACGCGGTAGTCCGCGGCCGGGTCCAGCGGGCGGCCCGCGACGGTCACGCTGCCGGGGACGACGCGCTGGCCGACCGGCCGCTGCGCATCCCAGGCGTAGCCGAACCCGCGCGATACCTGCAGCAACCGCGCATTCGGTTGCCCGACCCACTGCTGCTCGAGCAACTGCAGCACCTGCGCGCCGCTCAGCGTCATCGTGACGAGGTTGTTGTAAAACGGCTGGACGGCGAACAGGTCTTCGTAGCGCGCGTCGCCGGCGGCCAGCGGCGCCCGCAGGCCGCCCGGGTTCATGAAGGCGACCTGCGCCCCGCCGTCGGCTGCCGCGCGCGTGGCCTCGAACTGCGCGTCGGCCACCACCTGGCCCACCGGCATCTCGCCGCCAGGGCTCGCTTCGCGCGACAGTGGGGCTGCCGTGCGCCCCACCACGCGCTTGGCCAGCGGCGCCGCGCGCTCCTCGTACGCGGCGATCAGCTGCGTCTGCGCCGCGTCCTTCGCATAACGTTCGGTGCGCACGATGAGGTTGTCGGCCCGCGCCGACACCACGTCGCCGGTCTTGCGGTCGAGCTCCAGGTCGATCTCGCTCACCATCGTGCCGAACTTGTCGGCGCTCGTCACCAGGCGGCCGTCGATGCGGCAGTTGTAGGCCCGGTGCGTATGGCCGCTGACGACCAGGTCGACCGCCTTGTCGAGCTTGTTCACGATGTCCACGATGGCGCCGCTGATCCCCGGGCATTCGTTGTAGTCGCCGGTCGGCAACCCGCCCTCATGAATCAGCACCACGATGGCCTGGATGCCTTGCGCGCGCAGCTGCGGCACGAGGCCGTTCACGGTCTCGGCCTCGTCGCGGAAGGTCAGCCCCACCACGCCGGAGGGGACCACGATGCTGGGCGTCGCCTTCAGCGTCAGGCCGATGAAGGCGACGGGCACCCCCTCGAAGCGCTTCACCATGTAGGGCGGCAGCAGCGTCCGGTCCGTGCCGTCGTCCACCGTGCTCGCAGCCAGATACTGGAACTTCGCACCGGCAAAGGGTTGCGGGCCGGTGCAGCCGTCGGCGGGGTGGCATCCGCCGTTCTGGATGCGCAGCAGGTCGACCGCGCCACGGTCGAATTCGTGGTTGCCCACGGCCGAGACCTCGAGGCCCATCAGGTTGAGCGACTCCACCGTCGGCTCGTCGCGGAACAGCGCCGACAGCAGCGGGCTGGCGCCGATCAGGTCGCCCGCGGCCACGAACACGTGGTTCGGGTTCTTGCGCCGCAGATCGGCCACGAGCGTGGCCATGTGCTCGGCGCCGCCGGCCGGCACGTTGACGGTCTTGGCCGGATCGGCCGGGTCCTTGATGCGGATGCCGCCGAGCGGCGGCTTCAGGTTGCCGTGGAAATCGTTGATCGCGAGCACTTTCACCTTCACCGGCGCGGCCGCAGGCGGTGGCGCGGCGCAGCCGGCCAGCAGGCCGATCACCGCAAACAGGGCGGCCAGCATCGCCATGCTGCTCAGTGCCGATCGTCGATTCACCATCATCCGCAATGCTCCGTCGAAGTCATTCGTGCCAGCGAACGCACCGCCGGTCTGTCGGCCGTGACACGACAGGCGCGCGGCCGGGGGTCCACCTCAGTATCCGTGCGTGCGGGCCGGCGCGGCGCCGCCGCCGAGCACGGCCTCGATGTCGCCGAGCAACGAGCTTGCGCCGATGCGAAAGCGCATCGGGCTGACGGCGTCGCTGCCCAGCGTGTCCGCGACCAGGCCGATGTAGCGCGCGGCGTCGGCCACCGTGCGCACGCCGCCCGACGCCTTGAACCCGGCACGTGCCCGCGCCGTGGCATCGGCGGCGATCGAATCCAGCATCACCTGCGCGGCCAGCGGGGTGGCGCCGGTCGTGGTCTTGCCGGTGCTGGTCTTCAGGAAATCGGCGCCCTCGGCGAGCGCGATCTCGCTCGCGCGGCGGATCAACGCCGGGTGTTGAAGGTCACCCGATTCGAGGATCACCTTGAGGACCAGGCCTTCGCAGGCGCGGCGCACGGCCGCCAGCAGGTCGGTGCACACCCGCTCGTCGCCGGCGGCGAGCGCGCGCCACGGCAGCACCACGTCGACCTCCTGCGCGCCGGCCTGCACGATGCGGCCGGTGTCGCGCACGGCGAGCCCGATGTCGGACCCGCCGGCCGGAAAGTTGGCCACTGCCGCGACGCCGATGTCCGGCGGCAGGTGCGTGCGGGCAAACGCCGCCAGGCGCGGCCAGACACACACGGCGGCCACTCGGCCGTGCGGACCGGCGGCGCGCTCGCACAGCACGGCGATGTCGGCCTCGGTGTCGACTTCGTTCAGGCTCGTGAGATCGAGGCAGGCGAGCGCGAGGCGCGCAACCTGTGGCGGTGTGCGGTCCATGGGTCAGGTTTCCAGCGTTTCGATCAGCGTGTCGACCAGCCGCGCGGCGCCGGTGGCCGCGGCCTTTGCCGTTTGCAGCGTGTGGGCGTGGCTCAGCGCCTCATCGCTCAGTCCGGCCGCGAGGTTGGTGATCATCGACAGCGCCAGCACACGCAAGCCGGCGTGGCGCGCGAGGATCGTCTCGGGCACGGTGCTCATGCCCACCGCCTGCGCACCGAGCATGCGCAACATGCGGATCTCGGCCGGGGTCTCGAACTGCGGGCCCATCATCCAGGCGTACACCCCTTCGTGCAGCGGCGTGCCGAGCCGTCGTGCGGCGGCGTGCGCAGCGGCGCGCAAGGCCGGGTCGTAGGCGTCGGTCATGCCGACGAAACGGTCGTCGCCGGACTCACCGAACAGCGGCGAGCGCTGCACGAGATTCAGGTGGTCGCTGACGAGCATCAGCGAGCCCGGCGGCATGCCGGGGTCGAGGCTGCCGGCGGCGTTGGTCTGCACGAGCACCTTGCAGCCGACCGCGGCCAGCGTGCGCACGGCCCCTTTCATTGCATCGGCATCGCCGTTTTCGTAGGCATGTTTGCGCCCGCCGAGCATGAAGACCTCGCGCCCGCCCAGGCGCCCCGCGCGAAGCACACCCGCGTGCCCGCCGATGCCGAGTGTCGGGAAGGCCGGCATCTCGCGGTACGCCATCTCGACCGGGTCCTGCAGCGCATCGGCCAGGCCGGCCCATCCCGAGCCGAGCAGCAGCGCGACGTCGGGCGCGCGCTCGCCGAGGCGCTCCTTCACATGGGCGGCGCTGGCCGCAATGGCAGCTTCGAGACTCATGGCGCGCCCTCCAGGTGCGACGGCCCGAAGCTCGCCGGAAGCAGTTCACCGAGTGTGTGGCGTGCGCGCACGCCAGTCGGGTCGGCGACCACCACCGGCAGGTCGTCGGCACCGAACTCGCGCAGCTTCTGCCGGCAGCCGCCGCACGGCGTGCACGGCTCGGCGCCGGCGCCGACCACCGCCACCGCATCGATGCGGCGGCCGCCTGCCAGCACCATGTGCCCGATCGCGCACGCTTCGGCGCACAGGCCCTCGGGATAGGCCGCGTTCTCGACGTTGGCACCCGCATGCACGCGGCCGAACTCGTCGAGCACGGCCGCACCGACGGCGAAATGCGAGTACGGTGCGTAGGCCTGCAGGCGCGCGGCGCGAGCCGCGTCCACCAGGCGCGCGAGGATCACTTCGTCGATCATGCTGTTCAGCGCTCCTTGAGGTACGGTACACCCAGCGCCTTCGGGGCGCGAGAGCGGCCGATGAATCCGGCCAGCAGCACGACGGTCATCAGGTACGGCAGCGCCTGGATCGCCTGCACCGGCACCGCGCCGATGCCGGGCAGCTCCACGCCCTGGAGACGGATCGACGCGGCATCGAGAAAGCCGAACAGCAGGCAGGCCCAGAGCGCGCCCACCGGGTGCCACTTGCCGAAGATCATCGCCGCCAGCGCCATGTAGCCACGGCCGGCGGTCATGTTGGGAATGAAGCCGGCGTTCAGCCCGAGCACGAGGTAGGCCCCGGCGAGCGCAGCGAGCACGCCGTTCAGCGCCAGCGCCTGGTAGCGCAGCAGGCGCACCGAGACGCCGGCGGCGTCGACCATCGCCGGGTTCTCGCCCGTGGCGCGCAGGCGCAGGCCGAAGCGGGTGCGGTACAGCAGCCACCACACACCGGCGACGAGCACGAAGGCCAGATAGACGAACGCGTTGTGCCCGGTAAAACCGAGCGCGAGCGTGCGCCCGACCAGCGGCACGGCCGCGAGCCCGGTGCCCAGCCCGGTGAACATCGGCTGCAGGCGCACGGCGTCGGACAGCTGCGGCGTCTGGCCACCCATCTTGAACCAGGCCATGCCGAGCACGACGGTCAGCCCGGCGGCCGTCATCGTGATGGCCATGCCCATCACGACCTGGTCGCCGCGATGGCTCACGCAGGCGTAGCCGTGCAGCATCGACAGCGCCACACCGACGGCGATGGCGGCGGCCATCGCGAGCGTGAACGAGCCGCTCACCGAGCCCATCGCCGCGGCGGTGAAGGCGGTGAGCAGCATCTTGCCTTCGAGCCCGAGGTCGATGACCCCGGCGCGTTCGCTCACGGTGCCGGCGAGCGCACACAGGATCAGCGGCATCGATACCCGCAGCGTGGACGCGATCAGGGTGCCGGCGAGGGTGTCGTCCATCGGGCTCGGTCCTGTACCGTCAACCGGCTGCCGGTGCGGCGCGCGCCCGGCCCGACCACACACCGTGCAGGCGCGCGAAAAGGGGCACCGCCACGGTGGCCATCGCACCGGCGAACAGCACGATCAGGCCTTGCAGCGTGTAGACCATGTCGCGGCTGAAACCCGGCACCTCGAAGGCCAGCTCGGCGCCGCCCTGGTAGAGCGCACCGAACAGCAGCGACGCGAGCATGATGCCCACCGGATGGTTGCGCCCGATCAGGCACACCGCGATGCCGGTGAAGCCCGCGCCGGACGTGAAGTCGGGCAGCAGGCGGTTGTGCACGCCGGCGATCTCGTTGATGCCCACGAGGCCCGCGAGCGCGCCCGAAAGCGCCATCGACAGCATCACCTGCCGCTGCGGCGCGATGCCGCCATAACGTGCCGCCTCCGGCGCGAAGCCGGTGGCCCGCAGCGCATAACCGGCCCGCGCGCGCCATAACACCAGCCAGACCGCGACGCACGCTGCACCGGCCAGCAGCACACTCAGGTTCAGCGGCGTGCGCGGCCACTCGACGCCCAGGGTGGCCAGCACCGTGTGCATGCCCGGCATCACGGCGTTTGGGCCGAAGGCGCGGGTCTCGAGCGACATGCTGCCCGGCTCCTTGAGCACGTCCACCAGCAGGTAGCCGAGCAATGCCGAGGCGATGAAATTGAACATGATCGTGGTGATCACCACATGGCTGCCGCGGTACGCCTGCAGCGCCGCCGGCACGGCGGCCCAGGCCAGGCCGAAGAGCATCGCCGCGGCCACCATCAGGGGCAGCAGGATCCAGGCGGGCAGGGCGCCCGCCCACGCCAGCGCGACGAGCGCCGCACCCAGCCCGCCCATCATCGCCTGCCCTTCGCCGCCGATATTGAACAGCCCGCCGTGGAAGGCCACCGCCACGGCCAGGCCCGTGAAGACGAACGTGGTGGCGTAGTACAGCGTATAGCTCACGCCGGCACGGCTGCCGAACGCGCCCTTGACGAGCTGCATCAGCACCTGCACCGGGTCGAGTCCCGCGAGCCAGACCACGACGCCCGAGACGAGCAGCGCCAGCGCGACATTGAACACGGGCAGCACGCCCAGGTCGATCCAGCGCGGCAGTTCGATCGGTTGCGACATCGGCGCCGTTCCCTTCAGGCCGCCGCGCGCTCGGCGCCGCCCATCAGCCGGCCGAGTGCCGACTCCGTGCATTCGTCGATCGGCAATTCACCGCCCACTTGGCCGGCATTCATCACGATCACGCGGTCCGCCAGCGCCAGCACCTCGTCGAGTTCGGACGACACCACGAGCACTGCGCCGCCCGCGTCGCGCATCGCGCGCAGGCGCCCATGGATGAATTCGATGGCACCGACATCGACGCCGCGCGTGGGTTGCCCCACCAGCAGCACCTGCGGCGCGTGCGCCGCCTCGCGCGCGAGCACCAGCTTCTGCTGGTTGCCGCCGGAAAACTTGGCCGACCGCAGCGCGGCATTGCGCGGCCGCACGTCGTACTGCTCCATCATCCGCACGGTGTCGGCCCGCATGCGTGCCTGGTCCATGAGCGGTCCGCGCGCATAACACGCCAGCGACTGGTACCCCAGCACCGCCGACTCCCAGGCGCCGAAAGGCAGCACCAACCCCCGCGCATGGCGGTCCTCCGGTACATGCGCCAGCCGCAATTGGCGCGCCAGGTCCGGCGAGAGCCAATGCGCGGGCGTGAAGGTCTCGCCGCCGAGCACGAGCGTGCCTTCCTGCGGCGCGCGCAGCCCCGAAAGCGCATCCAGCAGCTCGCTCTGCCCGTTGCCCGAGACGCCGGCGATGCCGACGATCTCGCCCGCGTGCAGCGTGATCGATACACCGTCCAGGCGCGCCACGCCGAGCGCGTCGCGCCAGCGCAGCCCCTGCGCCTGCAGCAGCGCGGCGCCGGGCCGCGCGCGGTGCGTATCGCGGCCGAGATTGACCTGGCGCCCGACCATCGCCTGCGCCAGACCCTCGATGCTGGTATCGCCGATCGCGCAGTCGAGCACCACCGCGCCGGCGCGCATGACGGTGACCGCGTCGCACAGCGCCATGATCTCCTTCAGCTTGTGCGTGATGAGCAGGACCGTGGTGCCGCGATTGCGCAGCTGGCGCAGCGTGTCGAAGAGCTGCTCGGTCTCCTGCGGCGTGAGCACCGCGGTGGGCTCGTCGAGGATCAGGATGCGCGCGCCGCGGTACAGCGCCTTCAGGATCTCGAGCCGCTGGCGCTCGCCCACCGGCAGCGCTTCCACCGCGAGGTCGAGTCGCACGTGCAGCCCGGTGTCTTGCATCAGCCCATCGAGCTTGGCTCGCACCTGTGAACGTGCCGCATTCAGGCGCCACGACGGCTCCGCGCCGAGCATCACGTTGTCGAGCGCCGAGAGCGTGTCGACGAGCATGAAGTGCTGGTGCACCATGCCGATGCCCCGTGCGATGGCGTCGTGCGAGTGGCGTATCTGCACGGGCCGCCCATCGACCTCGATGCTGCCGCCGTCGGCCTGGTAGAAGCCGTACAGGATCGACATCAACGTGCTCTTGCCGGCGCCGTTCTCGCCCACGATGCCATGCACCGTGCCGGCGGCCACCGTCAGGTCGACCGACCGGTTCGCATGCACCGCGCCGAAGCGCTTGTCGATGTTCCGCAGGCGAACCGCAGGCGCCGTGGTCATCGCGGAGTCATCGCATCGTCATGTGGTCTCACGCGGTCTTGCGCCGGGTCACTTGCAGGCGTTGGCCGCCATGTAGTCGATCACCTTGATCTTGCCGGCCACGATGTCGGCCTTGGCGGCGTCGACCTTGGCTTTCATCGCCGGCGGCACGAGCTTGGCGTTGTTTTCGTCCATTGCATAGTCGACGCCGTTTTCCTTCAGGCCCAGGTTCGTCACGCCGGGTGTCACGCCGTTGAAGGCGCTGGCCACCGCCACGTCGACCCGTTTGACCATCGACGTGAGCATCGTGCCGGGGTGCAGGTGGTTCTGGTTGCTGTCCACGCCGATGGCGAGCTTGCCCGCGTCCTTGGCCGCCTGGTACACGCCGGTGCCGGTGCCGCCGGCGGCGGCGAAGACCACGTCCACGCCCTTGGCGAACTGCGCCTTGGCGAGTTCCGCGCCGCGCGCCGGGTCGTTCCAGGCGGTCGGCGTGGTGCCCGTCATGTTGGCGCTGACTTCGACCAACGGGTTCGCATATTTCGCGCCCTGCTGGTAGCCGCACTCGAACTTGCGGATCAGCGGGATGTCCATGCCGCCGATGAAACCGACCTTGCCCGTCTTGCTGGCCAGCGCGGCCATCATGCCGACGAGGAAGCTGCCCTCGTGCTCCTTGAAGATGATCGACTGCACGTTGGGCACGTTGACCACCGCGTCGATGATCGCGAACTGCTGCTTCGGGAAATCCTTGGCGACCTTCTCGATGCTGGACCCTTGCGAGAAGCCGACGCCGACGATGGGGTTCGCGCCGCGCTCGGCCATGCGGCGCATCGCCTGCTCGCGCTGCGTGGCGTTGGCGATCTCGAAGTCGAGATAGGGTTTGCCGGTCTCCTTCTTCCAGCGCTCGGCGCCATTGAAAGCGGCCTCGTTGAACGACTTGTCGAACTTGCCGCCGAAGTCGTAGATCACCGCAGGCTCGGCGAGGACGGCCGTGGCCGCGACGACGGTCAGGCTCAGGCAGGCAAGCGACTTGAGAATCATGGGATGCAACTCCTGAAAGAGGCCGGCGCGCCGACGGTGGGCGCGGTCGACGGGCAGGATAGCAATACTCGGGCCCCGGTCCACGGGTAGTTGCTAGCATCCGCCGATGCCTGCCCCGACCGACTCGAGCGCGACCGACCTTCCGTTCACCGCCGAGAGTTCGCGAGCCCTGCCCAAGGTCCTGCTGCACGAGCACCTCGACGGCGGCCTGCGCGAATCGACCCTGCTCGAACTGCTCGACGCGCGTGGCATCGCGCACCCGGCGCGCGACGTGGCGGGCCTCGCGCGCTGGTTCGACGAACGTGCCCATGCTGGCTCGCTCGGCGAATATTTGAAAGGCTTTGCACTCACGGTCGCGGCGATGGCCAGCCCCGATGCGCTGGAGCGCGTGGCCTTCGAGGCGGCCGAGGACACACGCCGGGACGGCTGCGTGCTGGCCGAATTCCGCATCGCTCCGCGCCTGTTCGGGCCGCACGGCGTGAGCGACGATGCCGCCGTCGAGGCCATGCTCGCCGGCCTCGCACGCAGCCCGTTGCCGAGCGGCCTGATCGTCTGCGCGATGCGGGACCACGACGACGCCGAGATCGCCCAGAGCGCCGCGCTCGCGCTGCGCTGGCTCGGCCGTGGTGTCGTCGGCTTCGACCTGGCGGGCCCCGAGGCCGGGTGGCCGGCCACGCGCCATGCGGCCTTGCTGGCGCGGCTCAAGCAGGCCGGCCTCGGCATCACGCTGCATGCCGGCGAGGCGGACGCGGGCGAGCGTGTGCTCGAGGCCGTGCGTCTGGGTGCCACGCGCATCGGCCACGGCGTTCGCCTGGCCGATCTGATCGGCCGCGCCGACGGCCCCGCCGCTCTCGACGAGGTGCGCGCCGCAGGCGTGCATCTGGAGGTCTGCCCCACCAGCAACGTGCATACCGGTGCCGCGGCGTCGGTGGCGACGCACCCGATCCGTGCGCTGTGGAACGCCGGCGTGTCGCTGTCGTTCCATACCGACAACCGGCTGATGTCGCGCACGTCGATGTCGGCCGAGGCGCGGGCGCTCGTCGGCGAGGCCGGTTTTGCCTGGAGCGATCTTGTCGAGATGGGCTGCCAGGCCGCACGGGCATCGTTCCTCGGCGCGGCCGCGCGCGCCCGCGCGCTCGACGCGCTGCAAAGCGCTCCGTAGCGGCCGCGGTTGCGGCCGCGCGGCTCCGGTATTACCCGCAGTGGCGCGAATGCGTCACCGCAATGCCACGCGGCCGAACTAGCATCGTCCAAATATACCGGGCGCGCCGCTTGCTTCAGGGCAGCGGCGGCCCGTGCTGCCGGCCGAGGGCGGCCCCATGCGGGGCCGGACAAAACACCACGACAACGACGAGGAGTGACCGCGTGAACCGCTACCCCCACCACCACTTTGTCCTGAGCGCCCTCGGCGCCGCGGCCGCCATCGTGATCTGCGCGCCGGCGTTGGCGCAGAACACCACCGCCGCGGTTGGCGGGCGTGTCACCGACGCCGCCGGCAAGCCGCTCGCGGGCGCCACCGTCACCATCGTGCACCTCGAATCCGGCTCGTCGAACTCGGCCGTCACCGACGCCGACGGGCGCTACGCCGCGCGCGGGCTGCGTGTGGGCGGCCCGTACAGCGTGACCATCAGCAAGGACGGCCAGACCGACAAGCGCGACAACGTCTTCCTGTCGCTGGCCGAGACCACGAATCTCGATGCGACGCTCGGCGCGACGGTGGCCACCGTCGTCATCACCGGGCAGGCGGTGAACGAGAAGTTCAACAGCAGCACGATGGGCGCGGGCACCAACATCAACGGGCGCCAGCTGCAGGCGCTGGCGTCGATCCAGCGCAACCTGCAGGACTATGCGCGCACCGATCCGCGCCTGGCGCAGACCGACAAGGAGCGCGGCGAGATCTCCGCCGGCGGCCAGAACACGCGCTACAACTCGATCACGATCGACGGCGTCACCACCAACGACACCTTCGGACTCGAGGCGAACAACCTGCCGACGATCAAGCAGCCGATCTCGATCGACGCGATCCAGTCGGTGCAGGTCAACCTGTCCAACTACGACGTCACGCAGAAGGGCTACACCGGCGCCAACATCAACGCCATCACCAAGAGCGGCACGAACGACCTGCACGGCAGCGTGTACTACGTCTACCGAGACGACAGCCTCGCCGGCAAACGCTACAACCGCGGCACGAAGGCGTACTTCGACCCGCCCACGTCGAAGGACACCACCGCCGGCTTCACGCTCGGCGGGCCGATCATCAAGGACAAGCTCTTCTTCTTCGGCAGCTACGAGGAGTACAAGAGCTCGCGCACGCGGCCCGACTTCGGCCCCGTCGGCAGCCCCAACACCAACGTCGGCATCACCACCGGGATGATCGACGAGGCGATCGCGGTCGCGCGCGACACCTGGGGCATGGACGTGGGCACCGCCAACGTGCCGTCGGGGCTCGAGGTGGCGGTCAAGGACACGCTGCTCAAGCTCGACTGGAATATCAACAACGACCATCGCGCCAGCCTGCGCTATACCAAGACCGAGCAGACCGAGCCGAACATCACGTTCACGTCGGCGTTCTCGCCCACGAGCCTGTCGCTGAGCTCGTACTGGTACAACCAGAACAAGACCGTCGAGAGCCTGGTCGGCCAGTGGTTCGCCGACTGGACCCCCAACTTCAGTACCGAGGTCAAGCTCAGCAAGCGCGACTACGAAAGCATCCCCGTCCCGGTGAATGGCGTGCGGCTGCCGCAGATCACGCTGCGTTTCACCGGCGCGCTGCCCGACGACGCGCCCACCGGCACCAACGCCAACAGCCGCGACCTGAATTTCGGCACCGAGCGCAGCCGCCACTTCAACGTGCTGCGCACGGAGACGCTCGACGCCTATTTCGGCGGCACGCTCAACATGGGCAAGCACGAGCTGAAATTCGGCCTCGACTACGCCGACAACGACGTCTACAACGCCTTCCTGCAGGATACGAACGGCCAGTACCGGTTCCAGTGCGAAAACGGCGCGTACAGCTTCGGCAACGTCACCTGCACCACCGCCGATGCGGCCACCGTGGCGCGCGCCGCGCTGGAAAACTTCCGCCTCGGCAAGCCGTCGTTCTACCAGGTGCAGGCCCCGCGCGCCGGTCGGGTGCTCGACGACGCCGTCGCCATCTGGAGCTACGCGAATACCGGCCTGTTCCTGCAGGACAGCCTGAAGCTCGACAAGAACCTGAACGTGATGGTCGGCTTGCGCGTGGACCAGCAGACAGTGCCTGACAAGCCGCTCTTCAACGAGGCTGCCTCGCAGCCGCTGCTGGAAGGCAGCGCCGCCGGGCGCGTGCGCAACACCGGCGGCTTCGGTCTCGACAACACCTACACCCTGGACGGTAATACGCTCGTGCAGCCGCGTGTGGGCTTCAACTGGAACCTCGGGACCAAGGAGCGCCGCATGCAGCTGCGCGGTGGCGTCGGCCTGTTCCAGGGCGCCGCGGCCAACGTCTGGCTGTCCAACCCGTTCAGCAACACCGGCATCGCGGTGGCATCGCTCAACTGCACGAGCTTCACCGCATGCAACGCGGCGGGCGCCACCTTCAGCGCCGACCCCGACGCGCAGCCAGGCCTGAGCGGCACGGCGCCGGCGGCGAACGTCGACTTCCTGTCGCGCAACCTGGAGCAGCCGTCGGTCTGGAAGATGAACCTCGCGTTCGATACCGAGCTGCCGCCGCTGCCCGTGGTCGGCACGCTCACCGTCGGCGCCGAGTGGCTGCACACCAAGACCAACAAGGGCCTGTACTACCAGCACCTGAACCTGGGCGGGCCCACCGACACCGGCCCCGACGGGCGCCAGCTCTTCTACGGCGCGGAGGGTTTCGACGCCGCCTGCTGGAACGCCAACGGCACGGCGATCACGAGCGGCGCCTGCGCCACGCCGAGCGGCCAGTCGCGCACACGCGCGCTCAGCAACCGCTTGTACGGCAACGTGCTGCTCGCCACCGAGACCAGCAAGGGCAGCGGCGACGCGGTCACGCTGTCGGTCGGCCAGCAGCGCAGCTCGGCCTTCGGCTGGACCATGGCCTACACACGCACGCAGGCCAAGGAGGTGAGCCCGCTCACGTCGTCCACCTCATCGTCGAACTGGAGCAACCGCAACATCTTCAACCCGAACGAAGAGGTGCTGTCCAACTCCAACTACCTGGTCAAGGACCGCGTGAGCGGCAGCGTCAACTGGTCGAAGGCCTTCTTCGGCAGCTACCGCACCACCTTCGGCCTGTTCTATGAAGGCCGCAAGGGCAAGCCGTACAGCTGGACCTACCTGAACGACCTGAACGGCGACGGCATCAGCGGCAACGATCTGATGTACATCCCGTCCGGTCCCGGCTCGGGCGACGTGATTTTCCGCGGCGGTGCCGACGAGGAGGCCAGGTTCTGGGAGATCGTCAACGCCAACCCCGGTCTCGCATCGGCCAAGGGCGGCGTCGTCGGGCGCAACAACAACTTCGCGCCGTGGGTCAACTCGTTCGACCTGCGCGTCAGCCAGGAAGTCCCGGGTTTCAAGGCCGGGCACAAGGGTGTGTTGACGTTCGACATCCTCAACGTGGGCAACCTGCTGAACAAGAAGTGGGGCCACATCGACGAGATCGGCTTTCCTTCGAACCGCAGCTTCGTCAACTACAACGGGCGCGACGCCACCGGCAAATACGTCTACAGCCTGGGCAGCCTGGAAGACTACGTGACACGCCAGACCAGCGGCGAGTCGCAGTGGGCCCTGCAGGTCACGCTGCGCTACGAGTTCTGAGATGACCGCCTCCACGTCGCTGCGCGCCTGCTCCCCGAGGGGGCACCGAGCCGCCTTGGGGCGGCCCGGCGGCGCGTGAGCTGCGGCACGCGGCGCGGCGGTGCGTGAACAGCGAGCGCCGCCGGCGTTTTGACGAGGACGGTTACCTCGTGTTGCCCGGCTTCAAGCCGGCGCACGAGGTGGCCGCGCTGCGCCACCGCACGCACGAACTGCTCGCCGCGCTCGACCCGCACGCGGGCGGCGGCGTGTTCAGCACCCGTGAGCCCGGCCGCAGCGCCGACGACTGGTTCCTGGATTCCGACTGCAGCGTGCGGTGTTTCTTCGAGGAAGAAGCCTTCGACGCGCAAGGGCGCCTGACGCGGCCGCTGCCGCAGGCGATCAACAAGATCGGCCACGCGCTGCACGACCTGGACCCTGTCTTCGACGCCTTCTCGCACGGCCCGGCGCTGACGGCCCTCGCCGCCGAGCTCGGCCTGGCGCAGACGCAGGTCTGGCAGTCGATGCTGATCTGCAAGCAGCCCGGCATCGGTGGCGCGGTGCGCTGGCACCAGGATGCCACGTACTTCTTCACCGACCCGATCAGCGTCACGACCTTCTGGTTCGCGCTCGAGGATGCCGACGTCGACAACGGCTGCCTGTGGGTCGAGCCCGGCGGCCACCGCGGCCCGCTGCGCGAGCGCTTCGTGCGCGAAGGCCGGCAGACCCGGCTGCTCACGCTGGACGACACCCCCTGGCCCGACACCGGCCGCTCGACACCGCTGCCGTGCGCGGCCGGCACGCTGGTGGTCTTCCACGGCTTGCTGCCGCACTGGAGCGCCGCCAACCGCTCGGGGCGGTCACGATTTGCGTACACGCTGCATGTGACGGACGCCCGCAGCGTGTACGACGGGCGCAACTGGATCCAGCGCGGCGCGATGCTGCCGGTGCGGGGACTGGACGGTGCCGTTGCACCGTCCGGCATCGCCGTTGCGGTGGATCGCACCGGCGCGGGGTGACCCGGGCGTCAGCCGCCGGCCCGGCGTCTCAATCCGTCGGCGCCGTCGACACGCCGGACAACAGGCCGTCGACGATCCATCCCTTGAGCAGTGCGGCGGCACGCAGCGCGGCGTGCTCGGCGTCGACCCAGCGGCACAGGCCCTCGCAGACGTCGGCGAAGGTGCGCCCCGCGACCACGGCGTCGAGTGCCCAGGCGGCATCGGCCTCGAGCCGACGCACACGCGGGTCGAGACCCTGGCGCCAGACCAGCCACGGCTGAGCCGATGAGAGCCGGCGTGCGCGCGGCAGCCTGGCGGCGGTTTCGCCCGAGCGGTCGCCGACAGCGGACGTGGCGGTGGCGCCCGCTGCTTTCCAGACCTGTACCGCGTTCCAGTGCAGCGTGAGCCGGTGCACGCTGGGGTGAAGCGTGAAGCGCATGGCCGGCCAATCCTGCGCGGCAATCGTCGCCATCGCGGGCAAGGCGAGCACCGGCGTGTCGGCGGCATCGAACGCCAGCGCGATCGTCCATTCGAGTGTCGCCACCTCGGCCAGTACGGGGCGGCGTGCAAAGGTGGGATGCTCGGCAAGGAACGCCGGCACGGCGTCTCCATACCAGCGCAGGTTGCGATGCGGCGATGGATGGCGCTCGACGTAGGCCCGGGCCATGCGGTTGAACCGGGCGCTGCCGAGCTGCGCATGCAGCGCAGGAAACTCGGTTTGCAGCGCCTCCACCAGACGCAGGCGATAGCCGTCGCTGTAGATGGCCAGACGTGCCGCGGCATCGAGCGCCCCGGCATCCACGATGCGATCGACCATCGGGGATGCGCCTCGCGGCATCGCAAGCACGTGGGCGTGGAAGGTGCGCTGGAGATCCCGCAGGGCCGACATGGCGGACTCTCCAGCCTCAGCCGTGCCCGGCCAGCGCCACGCCGGCCGCGCCGCCGCGCACGGACTCGCCGGCCACGCGGGCCGCGATGGCACGGGCCCGGTCGAGTTCATCGACCAGATCCTGCAGCGCCGGGATGTGGTCGTCGCGTTCGATCATCGTGGCGACAGGGCCGAAGCGGCGGCACGCCGCCTCGTAGAGCTGCCAGACCGGCTCGGCCACGGGCGCGTCGTGGGTGTCGATGATGTGCGTGCCGCAATGCTCGTGGCCCGCCAGGTGCATCTGCTGCACGCGGCCGACCGGGATGCGCGCCAGGTAGTCCAGCGGGTCGAAGCCATGGTTGAACGCACTGACGTGCACGTTGTTCACGTCGAGCAGGATCAGGCAGTCGGCCTCCTCGGCGATGGCGGCCAGGAAATCCCATTCGGTGAACGTCGATTCACGGTACGTCAGGTAGCTCGAGACGTTCTCGAGCAGGATGCGGCGCCCGAGCACGTCCTGCACCTGGCGGACCTTGCGGGCCACATGGCGGATCGCCTCTTCGGTATACGGCAGCGGCATCAGGTCGTGCAGGTTGCCGCCATCGACGCCGGTCCAGCAAAGGTGGTCCGAAATCCACTCGGGCTCGACACGCCGGGCCAGTGCCTTCAATTGCGCCAGGTAGTCACGGTCGATGGGGTCGGCACTGCCGATCGACATGGACACGCCGTGCAACACCACGGGGTAGCGCTCGCGGATGCGGTCGAGCCACTTCAACGGGCGCCCGCCGGGCACGAGATAGTTCTCGCTCAATGCCTCGAACCAGTCGATGCGGGGCGACCCGTCGACGATCGACGCATAGTGCGTGCTGCGCAGCCCCAGGCCGAAACCCAGGCCCCGCGCCGCGGGGTACGAAGGTGCATTCATGGTGCGGTCAAGGCGTCGAAGCAACAAAGGCCGAGCACGCCAGCGACGCCGGCGCGACCTTGCGATCGCCCGGCCTGCGCAGCATGACGCCGCTTATTTCTTCATCTCGGCCTTGGCCTTCTCGCAGGCATCCTTGCTCAGTGCCTTGAAGCCCTGCCCCTTGCAGGAATTCTGGCCCTTGCAGGCGCTCTTGGCCGTCTTGCAGTCGCTCGTGCCCTTGCACGAATTGATGCCTTCGCAGTGGACCATGGCCTCGTCGGCGGCATAGGCCGACGTCACGAGGGTCGTATTGAGCGCAAACAGGCCGGCGGCGGCGCTGGCCAGGGCCATGCCCTTGAACATTTTGGAATTCATGAATTTCTCCTGTGACGGTTGCACGATTGGCGGGCAAGAGCCCGAAAGGATTGCCCACTGGGCCACCGGGATTCGCTCCGGCGGCGCAGAAAGTTACGCAGCGTGGAAAGTATTGGATGCATCGGGTGCATTCGGAGGGTTCGCGGACGGCATGCGTGCGTCGGCGAGCCGGGCCGCTGTGGCCGCGACAATCCCCGGCCATGAAGATCTTCGGCATCGCCGGCCGCTCCGGCATGGGCAAGACCACGCTGCTCGAACGCCTGATCCCCGAGATCACCGGGCGCGGCTTGACGGTCTCGCTCGTCAAGCACAGCCACAAGCACATCGACATCGACCGGCCGGGCAAGGATTCGTACCGCCTGCGCGACGCCGGCTGTGCCGAGGTGTTGCTGCTGGGACTGGACCGCTGGGCGCTGATGCACGAACTGCGCGGCGCGGCCGAGCCTTCGCTCGACGAACTCGTTCGCCACATGGCACCGTGCGACCTGCTGCTGATCGAAGGTTTCAAGGGCGGCGACTTTCCCAAGCTGGAGGTCTGGCGCGCCGGGCCGGGACAGCCGATGTTGTGGCCGGCATGGCCCGGCATCGCCGCGGTGGCGACCGACGACGCTGGCGCGGCCGTGGCAGCGCACGGCGGCGTGGTGCCCCCGCTGCTCGCGCTGGCGGACGCCGCGGCGATTGCGGATTTCGCACTGGCGAATGCGCGGGCCTGCGCCGACATCGGATCGGCGTGAATGGGCGTACGGCCGCAGCCGCCAGCGGGTCACCGCGACGCGGTGCCGCGGCGCCCGCACTTCAGCGGCAGGCGTTCGCCACCGTGTAGTCAGTGACCTTCAGCCGCCCGGCCACGATGTCGGCACGCGCGGCTTCCACCCGCGCCTTCATCGCCGGCGTCACCAGGCGCGCGTTGTGGCCGTCCATCGCATAGTCGAGCGCACCTTCCTTCAGCCCGAGCGCGGTGATGCCGGGCTTGACGCCGTCGAAGGCGCTCTGCACCGCGCGGTCCACGCGCTTGACCATCGACGTGAGCACGTAGCCCGGATGCAGGCCGTTCTGGTTGCTGTCGACGCCGATCGACAGCCGGCGCGCGTCGGCGGTGGCCTGCATGATGCCCAGCCCGGTGGTGCCGGCGGCGGCGAAGATCACGTCCACGCCCTGCGCCATCTGCGCCTTGGCCAGCTCGGCGCCACGCGCCGGGTCGGTCCACGCGGCCGGCGTGCTGCCGGTCATTGCGGACACGGTCTGCACGTTCGGGTCGGCATGGCGCGCGCCCTGCTCGTAGCCGCAGAGGAACTTGCGCACGAGCGGGATGTCCATGCCGCCGACAAAACCGACCTTGTGACTCTGGCTCGCCATCGCGGCCAGCATGCCGACGAGGAAGCTGCCCTCGTGCTCGCGGAAGACGAAGCTCTGCACGTTGGGCAGGTCGACCACCGCGTCGACGATCGCGAACGGCACCTTCGGAAAGTCGCGTGCCACCTTCTCGATGCTGCTCGCCTGCGGAAACCCGATGCCCACGATCGGCTGCGCGCCTCGTTCGGCAAAGCGACGCGCCGCCTGCTCGCGCTGCGCGGCGTTGGCGATCTCGAATTCGAAGTACGGCTTGCCGGTCTGGCGCTTCCAGGCCTCGGCGCCCTCGAACGCGGCCTGGTTGAACGACAGGTCGGCCTTGCCGCCGAGTTCGTAGATCACTGCCGGCTGGGCCGATGCCCCAACGCCGGCGACCGTCAGCGAAGCCAGCACCGCCAGGCGGCGGCCGCGGATCCGGCTTGGCCGGTCCGCGGGCTGCGTCCCCTGGGCGGAGTGCCGAAGGCGCTTCGGGGGGGTCAGAACGACGCCTTGAATTGCAGGCCCCAGGTGCGCGGCTCGTTGATGAAGCCGGTGAGGTTGTCGAAGTCGATGCCGCCGACGATGCGGATCTGGTTCGTGATGTTGCGGCCGAAGATCGCGGCGTCGTACTTGCCGTTGCCCCACGTGTAGCCCACGCGGATGCCGCCCTCGGTGAGCGGCTTGCCGGTGAATTCCTTCGACTCGTAGAGGAAGAAGTTGATCTTGCTGCGGTACACCCAGTCGGTATAGACGTACATCTCGCCATCGGCCACCGGCTGCGAGTACCTGAGCGTGAAGTTCAGCGTGGTCTTGGGCGCCTGCGGCAGCGGGTTGCCGTTGATGTTGGCGGTGGTTGCGGTGGGCTGCGGGTCGAGCACGGTGCAGTTCGGGCTGGTCACGTACTGGCCGTTGCCGCACACCGAGACGACGAGGCTCGGGTCCTTGATCTTGGTGTCGTTGTAGCCCACGCCGACGCTGGCGAGCAGGTTGTCGGTGAGGTACGCCTGCAGGTCGAGCTCGAAGCCCTGGCCGGTGGCCTTCTTTGCGTTGAGCAGCACGTTGGCGTTGCCGGTGGCGCCGCCCACCGCGGTGAGCTGCAGGTCCTTGACGGTGTAGTTGAAGACCCCGAAATTCAGCCGCGCGCGTCGGTCGAAGAGATCGGCCTTGATGCCGGCCTCGACCGACGTCACGTTCTCGGGCTTGCCGATCGACTGGTCGTTGAATGCGCCCGCGCCCTGCACGCTCGAGGCGCGGAAGCCGGTGGCCGCGCGCGCATAGAGGTTGGTGTTCTTGTCGAGCGCGTAGGTGCCGCTCAGGTCCCAGTTGAGTTTCTTGTCCGACGTCTTGGCGGACGTGTCGCCGAGCGCGGCCAGGTCGGCCAGGCTGCAGCGCGGCGGCGCGGGGATGGCGCCGATCGTCGGCCCGATGCAGGGCACGAAGGCGCTGCTGTTGTAGTCCTCGATGGCGAACGTCTTCTTGTCCCAGGTGTAGCGCAACCCGCCGCGCAGCTTGAGCTGCGGCGTCACGGCGTAGTTCACGGCGCCGAAGATCGCATAGGCATCGTTCTTCTGGCGCACCCGCTCGTAGCCCTGCTGGGCGTTGCCCGCGGTGGAGTCGTAGTCGAAGCTCTCGATCTTGTAGTCTTCCTTGAAGAAGTACACGCCGCCCTGCCAGCTCAGCGGGCCACTCGCGTTGGATTCGAGGCGCAGCTCCTGCGTCCACTGGCTGTGCTTGGGCATGCCGTCGGCGGTCTCGGAGTAGAACGGGATCGCGCCCGCGCCGCCGCCGAAGTTGTATGGCGGCGGCCCGCCGTCGATGTCGCCGCGGCTGTAGGTCTTGACGTGTTCGTAGCCGGTGATCGAGTGCAGCGTCACGTCGCCCAGGTTCCATTTCAGGCGCAGGTTGGCGCCCTGGTTCTGCAGCTCCGAATGGTTGATGCCGTCGAAGGCGACCTTGCGCTCGTCGAAGCCGGGGATGAAATCGTTCGTGCCCGGCTGGATGATGTTGGCGCGGAACAGGCGCGCCGAGCCGTCGTAGTCGCGCGCGTGCACGTTGAACAGGGCGCTGAAATCCTTGCTGGGCTCGAACAGCCACTGCAGGCGCAGCGCGTTGTCGCGGTAGCCCTCGAACTCCTTCGTCGGGCCGGCGGCGAGGGTGTTCTTCACCCAGTCGTCGCGGGTCTGGCTCAGCACCGAAAGGCGCAGTCCGGACTGGCTCGAAACCGGCAGGTTCAGCACGCCCTCGGCGTTGATGCTGCTGAACGTGCCCAACGAGACGCTGCCATAGCCGCCGAGCGCCTTGAGCGAAGGGCGCATCGAATCGAACTTGACCACGCCTGCGGGCGTATTGCGGCCGAAGAGCGAGCCCTGCGGGCCGCGCAGCACCTCGATGCGGTCGAGGTCGAAGGCGGGGAAGCCCTTCAGGATGGGGTTCTCCTGCACGACGTCGTCGTACACCAGCGAGACCGGCTGCGACGCGTTCAGGCGGAAATCGGTATTGCCGTAGCCGCGCAGGTAGAAACGCGGGAACGCCCGGCCGAACGACGATTCGATGTTCAGGCTCGGCACACGGCCGGCGAGCATGCGGATGTCCTGCCCGCCCGTATTGAGCGAGTCGAGCAGTTCGGCGCCGATCGTGCTGACCGAGCTGGGAATGTCCTGCAGGTTCTCGGCGCGGCGCTCGGCGGTCACGGTGATGACGGTGAGCTTGCCGCTTTCGGCGGTCGCGGCC
Source organism: Rubrivivax sp. (assembly GCA_024641945.1). Lineage (GTDB taxonomy): Bacteria > Pseudomonadota > Gammaproteobacteria > Burkholderiales > Burkholderiaceae_C > Rubrivivax. Next base: position 21,464 of record JAHECD010000047.1, read on the forward strand.
TGGGCCCATGCACCAGAGGGCAGCATCGCCGCGAGCGACGCCGCGGCGACAAGGTGCAGGGTCAGTGGGCCGGATCGGTGATTCATGGGGGCTCCTCGTTAGGGGTGGTCGATTGGTGCAATCCGCATGCCACGTTGGTGCGAAGGCGCCCGGCCGAACGGGCGGGCGTGACGCTTGCATCGGGACTGGCGTATCGTCACCGGCTTGCCAACGGTCGTCAATTGCAATGGGCCAACCCGATTCGCCTTCACGCCACATCCGTCTGACGTCGCATCCCGGCCAGGGAACGGCCGGCGCGCCGGCGCTGCACTGGGGCGCCGCCGACCCGCTGGAGCGCGGCCCGATCGTGGGCACCACGGCCAACCGCAGCCAGCGCAACGTGGTCGGCACGCACAGCGGGAGCTACGGCGTGTACCGCGCGCTGGCGGTCGCGGCGGGCAGCCTCGTTCGCGGGCACCGCGCCGACCTCACCGACACGTCGCCGACCGACCTGGTGGGCCCGAATCCCCAATGGGGCGACGGCGAGAAGATCGTCTCGATCGACCCCTGGGGCGCATCCGTGCAGAAGGTGTATGCCGACTATCTGGCCGAGGGCTACGACATCCGGCCGACGATCGCGGTGACCAAGGCGCACGTGCACCTGCCCGAGATCCGACAGGCCATCGCCTTCCAGCGCTTGCAGGCCGACGGCCGCTACCTGCTCGACGACGCCTCGGCGTCCGTGACCAAGATTGCGATCGAGCCCGTGTGGTGGCTGCCCGGCGTGGCGCGCCGCTTCAAGGTGAGCGAAGGCGACCTGCGCCGCGCGCTGTTCGAAGAGACGGGCGGCATGTATCCCGAACTGGTGACGCGCAGCGACATCGAGGTCTTCCTGCCCCCGATCGGCGGGCAGACCCTGTACGTCTTCGGCGACGTGCGCGCGCTGGCCGACCCGAGCATCACGCTCACCGCCCGTGTGCACGACGAGTGCAACGGCTCGGACGTCTTCGGCTCGGACATCTGCACCTGCCGCCCCTACCTGACCCACGCGATCGAGGAATGCATCCAGGGCGCGCAGAAGGGCGGCGTCGGCCTCATTGCGTACAGCCGCAAGGAGGGCCGTGCGCTGGGCGAGGTGACCAAGTTCCTCGTCTACAACGCCCGCAAGCGGCAAGAAGGCGGCGACCGCGCCGACAAGTATTTCCTGCGCACCGAATGTGTGGCCGGGGTGCAGGACATGCGCTTCCAGGAACTGATGCCCGACGTGCTGCATTGGCTGGGCATTCGCAAGATCCACCGGCTGGTGAGCATGAGCAACGACAAGTACGACGCGATCACGGGCAGCGGCATCGAGGTCGGCGAACGCGTGAAGATTCCGGACGCGCTGGTGCCGGCCGACGCCAAGGTCGAGATCGAGGCCAAGATCGCGGCCGGTTATTTCACCGACGGTGCCGTGCCCACGGGCGCGGACCTGGCACAAGTGAAGGGGCGCGCACTTGAGTGATGCCAGCACGACGGTGCACCCCACGCGGGCCGACCTGCCACGCGACGTACTCGCACCGCTGCGCGACCCCGCGACGATCCGGCTGCGCTGTGCGGCCATCACGCGCGCGGTGCAGGAGCACCGCTCGGCGCATTTCACGATCGACCGCACGCGCCTGGCCGACGCGGCGCACCGCGTGGCCGAGATCACGCGCGAGCGCTACCCCGACCTGAAGATCCCGTACCACAGCCGCTGGCGCCACTTCGAGGCCGGCGGCGTGGACCGCCGGGCCGAACTCGACCAACTGCTCGCCGGTCGCAGCGTGGCCGAGAGCGCGCGGGCGCGCATCGACCTCACCGTGATCAGCGTGCTGCTCGATGCCGGCGCCGGTGCGCAGTGGAAATATACCGAGCGCCCCGGCGTGGTCGCACCGCTGGCACTGCCGGTGCAGCGCCAGCAGCGCGAGGACCTGCTGTCGATGCTGGGGCAGGCGGCAGGCTCGCCGCTCGCCGATGATGCGGCCGGCGGCACCGCGCAGGCACCCGCAGCGGGTGCTGCGTCGGCATCCGAGCCCGCGCCAACGCCAGTGGCCGTCGAGCCCGCGCACGGCGTCTACACACGCTCCGAAGGTCTCGGCGTGGCGACGTTCCGTGCGTTCGTCGACGGCGTCTTCTCGTCATCGCGCGAAGATCCGCTGCGGGTGGACGCGCAGGTGCTCGAGCGCCTGGACACTGCTGCGCTGCGCGCGGTCTTCCAGGCCGGGCCGTCCAACGCGCTGGTCGGGCTCGATGGGCGCGCCGACCTGCTGCGCCGCCTGGGCACGGTGCTCTCGCAGCTGGCACTTGCCCGTGGTGGCGAGGCGCGTCCGGGCCGGCTCTACGACACGCTCACGCTGGACGGCACGCGCAGCGCGCTGCCCGCAGCCGACATCCTGGGCCAGCTGCTGCGCGACTACGCGCCCATCTGGCGCAGCGGCAGCCAGGTCCAGGGCCTGCCGGCGGGCGACGTCTGGCCGCACGGCTGGGCCGGTGCCGAGACGCCGGCCGGCCGCGACGGCACCACGTCGGGCTGGGTGCCGTTTCACAAACTCAGCCAGTGGATGACCTATTCGCTGCTCGAACCGCTTGAATGGGCCGGCGTACAGGTGACGGGGCTCGATGCGCTGACGGGGCTGCCCGAATACCGCAACGGCGGCTTGCTGCTCGACTGCGGCGTGATCGTGCCGCGTGCCGCGCGCGACCTCGAAAAGACCTACAAGCCGGGCAGCGACTTCGTCGTCGAGTGGCGTGCGCTCACGGTGACGCTGCTCGACGAACTCGCGTTGCTCGTGCGCCAGCAGCTCGGCCCGTCGGCGGCGAACCTGCCGCTGGCCTGCATCCTCGAAGGCGGCACCTGGGCCGCAGGCCGTCAGACCGCGCAGGCGCTGCGCGCGGGTGCGCCGCCGTTCGCGATCGACAGCGACGGCACGGTGTTCTAGGGTGCCGTCCCGCAGGTATCTGCCCGGTGCGCGGGCCGCCAAGGGACCGGCGCGTTAGCGCCAACGGGCGGCCCGACGATGGACACGTTCGCGCAGACGTTCGGAACGCTGCTTCGCCATTGGCGCCGCCAGCGCCGCTGCAGCCAGCTGGAGTTGGGTGGCCAGGCCGGCGTGTCCGCCCGCCACTTGAGCTGGCTCGAGACCGGCCGGGCGCAGCCGAGCCGCGCGATGGTGCTGCGCCTGGCCGAGCGGCTGGACGTGCCGCTGCGCGAGAGGAACGGGTGGCTGTCCGCGGCGGGGTTCGCGCCGCTGTTCGCCGAGCACCGACTCGACGACCCGCTGCATCCGGCCGCGCGCGCGGCCGTGCAGCGCCTGCTCGATGCGCACGAGCCGAGTCCGGCGCTGGCGGTCGACCGCGGCTGGAACCTCGTCGCCTGCAACCGGCTCGTGCCGCTGTTGCTGACGCGCGCTGCGCCGGAGCTGCGCGAGCCCCCGGTCAATGTGCTGCGCCTGTCGCTCCACCCGCGCGGGCTCGCGCCGTCGATCGAGAACCTGCCGGTCTGGCGCAACTATGTGCTGGCGCGCCTGCGCCGCCAGGCCGCCGCCACCGGCGACGGCACGTTGCTTGCGCTGCACGACGAGTTGCAGACGCTCCCGCCGCCCGTGGGCGAGCCCGCCTGGCCGGCCGATGGTGCCGTCGACGACGGGACCCGGGCCGCGGCGGACGTCGCCGTCCCGCTGGCGCTGCGCACACCCGACGGCCCGCTGCGTTTCATCACCGCGATGACGGTCTTCGGCGCGCCGCGCGATGTGACGCTGTCGGAGCTGGCGGTCGAGACGCTGCTGCCGGCCGACGCGGCCACGGCCGAGGCGCTGCGCCGCCTGCTGGCGGCCCTGCCTAACCCTTGAACGGATTCGCGGTGGCGAACCACAGGCCGATGCCGGTGGCGATGATGAAAGCGCCGTCGAGGATGCCCACGAGCAGGAACACTTTGGTCTGCAGCGGCTCCATCATCTCCGGCTGGCGTGCCGACGCCTCGAGGAATCTGGAGGCCATCACGCCGATGCCGAGGCACGAGCCGATGGCCCCCAGGCCGATCATGTGGCCCACCGCGAGAGGGACGAGGTCGATGCCGTTCATAGGGGGTCCTTGTTGGAGGCTGTGGCACCATCGTGCCGCCCCGAAGCCCCGGCGTCGATGACCTGCGAGGTCATGGCGCGCACCGCATGAGCTCGCACGATCACCGAACCCTCTTCGAGTCCGACCTGCCGTTGATCCAGGCGCCGATGGCGGGTGTTCAGACACACCGTCTGGCCGTTGCGGTCTCGGGCGCTGGCGCACTGGGGTCGCTGCCATGCGCGATGCTGTCGGCCGACGCGCTGCGCACGGAACTGATGGCGCTGCAGACGGGCGCGTCCGGGCCGTTCAACGTCAACTTCTTCTGCCACGTGCCAACGCGGCCCGACCCCGCAGGCGAGCAGCGCTGGCGCGACCGGCTCGCACCGTACTACCGCGAGTTCGGCCTCGATCCGGTGGACGTGCCGGCCGGGCCGGCGCGCGCGCCGTTCAGCGACGAGATCGCCGACATCGTCGAGCCGTTCCGGCCGGCGGTGGTGAGCTTCCACTTCGGACTGCCCCACCCCGGGCTGTTGGCGCGCGTCAAGGGCTGGGGCTCGAAGGTGCTCTCGACGGCGACCACGGTGGACGAGGCACGCTGGCTCGCCACCCGCGGCGTGGACGCCGTCATCGCTCAGGGGCTGGAGGCCGGCGGCCACCGCGGACACTTTCTCGATCCGGACCTGACGCGCCAGGCCGGCACCTTGGCGCTGCTGCCGCAGATCGTGAACGCGGTCGACGTGCCGGTCATCGCCGCAGGCGGCATCGCCGACCGGGCGGGTGTGGCGGCCGCGCTGGCGCTCGGCGCCAGTGCGGTCCAGATCGGCACCGCCTACCTGCTGTGCGACGAGGCCACGACGAGCCAGCCGCACCGCGCCGCCCTGCGCAGTGCCGATGCACGACACACGGCGCTGACGAACGTGTTCTCGGGCCGGCCGGCGCGCGGCATCGTCAATCGTGTGATGCGCGAATTGGGGATGCTGTGCGAGGCCGCGCCGGAGTTTCCGCTCGCGAGTGCCGCGTTGGCGCCGCTGCGCGCAGCGGCCGAGCAGCGTGGCAGCGGCGATTTCTCGCCCCTGTGGGCCGGCCAGAATACGAGCGGCTGCCGCGGCGTGGGGGCCGCCGAACTGACCCGAACGCTGGGGGCAGGCTTCGAGAGTTAGGCTCTACCGGGCACGGCCACGCCGCAGCGCCGATGCCACGCCGAGTGCCAGCGCGATCACGAGCAGCGAGATGCCGGTGGTCAACGTGCCCAGGGCGTAGATCGCCGGCGTCGTCACTGTCGTGGTCAGGCCCTGCAGTTCCAGCGGCAGCGTATTCAGGTCGCCGATGGCCTGCGACGAGCGCGCGATCTCGTCCCAGCTGAGCGTGAAGCCGAACATGCCGATGCCCACGACCGACGGCCCGATCAGTGGCAGCACCACGTGCAGGAACGTCTGCCAAGGCGTTGCACCTTGATCGCGCGCGGCCTCCTCGTAGGCCGGGTTGAACCTGTTGAAGACCGCAAACATGATCAGCAGCCCGAACGGGAGCGTCCACGTGAGATGTGCGCCCAGCCCGGACGTGAACAGGCCGAGCGACGTGGTGTACGACTCCAGCATCGACGTGGCGCCGACCGCCTCGAGCAGCCACTTGATGCCGCCGTCGAGCAGGCGGAACTGCAACCCGATGCCGAGCGACACGATGATCGACGGCATGATGAGGCTGGCCACCGTCACGAAGAACAGTGTGTCACCGCCCGCGAGTTTCTTGCGGAAAGCCAGCCCGGCGCCGAGCGACAGCACCACCGTGAGCACCATCACGACCGCGCCGAGTGCGAGCGAGCGCTTGAGTGCCGCGCCGATATCGACCACGCCGAGCCCCTCCCACAGTTCCGCATACCAGTGCGTCGACCACCCCCGCATCGGAAACGTGAGCCCGCCTTCGGGCCCCTGAAAACTCAGCACGAAGATCGTGATCACCGGGCCATAGAGAAACAGCACGAAGAGCGCGAAGACAAATGCCAGCGGCCAGAAGCCCTTCTTCATCGGGCGGCTCCTTGTGGCCCGTTGCCGCCACCCGCGTTCGATGCCCTGTGCGGGACCAGGGCGCCGGGGCGCTCTCTTGCGCTCATGTCCCCCGGATCGGCCTGCGGCCGACCCTCCTCCTTTACTTCGCTCCAGAGAACGCCCCACCACCCTGATCCGATACGCAAAGGTGGTTCGACGGTGGCGCGCCAACCCGGTGTCTGGCCGAGGACGGCGGGTGAGTGCCGCAGCGAAGTAAAGGAGGAGGGCTGGGCGCAGCCCAGTCCGGGGGACATGAGCGGAGGCACTTGCCCGGCGGCCTCGGCCCGCGCAGCGTTGACGACCCAATGCACGAAAGGCCGCAACGAGCCGGATGGCCACATGGGCGACGCGACCCCGGTCACCGTCACAGCTCCTTGCGCAGATCGACCATCCGCGTCAGCGCCACGATGATCATCAGCACCACGGCCAGCAGCACGACGGCGTTGGCGGCGGCGAGCGGGAACTGCAGGTAGGACGTCTGCACCTGGATCACCTTGCCGACCGAGGCGATTTGCTGGCCGCCCATCACGCCGACGGTGACGAAGTCGCCCATCACGATCGTGATGACGAAGATCGAGCCGATCACGATGCCGGTGCGCGACAGCGGAACGATGACGTTCCACAGCGTCTGCCAGCCGGTGGCGCCGGCGTCGTCGGCGGCCTCGAGCAGCGCGCGGTCGATGCGCATCATCGAATTGAAGATCGGCACCAGCATGAACATCGTGTACAGGTGCACGAAGGCCAGCACGACCGAGAACTCGGAAAACAGCAGCCACTCCACAGGCTTGTCCACCAGCCCGGCGCCGACGAGCGCCTGGTTCACGAGCCCGTTGCGCCCGAGAAGGGGCACCCACGAGATCATGCGGATCACGTTGCTCGTCCAGAACGGAATCGTGCAGATCACGAACAGCACCGTCTGCATGGCCGCGGTGCGCACATGGAATGCCAGGAAGTAGGCGATCGTGAACCCGATCACCAGCGACACGGCCCAGGTCAGCAACGAGAAGCGCAACGTCGAGATGTACGTCTTGAGCGTGACACACGGGTCCGACAGGTCGCTGCACCCATTGAAGATCGAGACGTAGTTCTGCCCCGTGAAACCGGGGATCAACTCGTAGTCGCTCGTCGGCCAGAAACTCACTGCCGCAATGAGCAGCAGCGGCGCGATGAAGAAGAAGGCGAACACCGCCCCGAAAGGCAGCGCCTGCAGCCACGCCGCCGGCCCGGACTTCAATGAAGGGCTGCTCACGCCAGCCACCCGCCACCGCATTCGGCCGGCGCAGCCCGGCCCGACCCAAGCGGCCGCCGCGGATCCGGCTCTGCCAGTCCGCCAGCGGCGCCCCCCTGGGTGGGAGCGGCGTCAGCCGTTCTTGGGGGGATCAACTCAAGCCGCCACGAACTCGTTCCATTTCTGGACCATGTACGTGTTCTCGTCCATCAGCGCGTTCCAGCAGGCGATGCCGCCCATGCGCTGCTCGTACGAGCCGCCGTCGCGCACACCGCCGGCCTTGTGCAGCAGGTCGCCGTTGGGGCTCTTGATGTCCTGCGCGGCGGGCTTGCCTTCCATCCAGTAAGCCCATTCGTACGGCTCCATCTTGGCCTTGGCGGTCTCGAGCACGGCGCTGTAGTAACCCTGCCGGTTGAGGTACGCGCCGGCCCAGCCGTCGAGGAACCAGTTGATGAATTCGTACGCGCCGTCGAGCTTCTTGCCCGTCAGCGTGGCCGGCAGCCCGAAGCCGGCGGCCCACGCGCGGTAGCCTTCCTTCAGCGGCTGGAAGGTGCAGGCGATGCCCTTGCTGCGCACGGCCGTGACGGCGGGGCTCCACATCGACTGGATCACCACCTCGCCCGAGGCCATCAGGTTGACGCTTTCGTTGAAGTCCTTCCACAGGCTGCGGAACTGGCCCGCCTTCTTGGCCTCGATCAGCGTCTTGATCGTCAGGTCGATTTCCTTCTTCGTCATGTTCCCCTTGTCGGGGTACTTGTAGAGGCCCATCGCCTCGACCACCATCGCCGCGTCCATGATGCCGATCGACGGGATGTTCAGGATCGCCGCCTTGCCCTTGAACTCGGGGTTCAGCAGTTCCTTCCAGCTTTCGATCGGGCGCTTGATGAGGTCGGGCCGGATGCCCAGCGTGTCGGCGTTGTAGACCGTGGGGATCAGGCTCATCCATTGCGTAGGCGACTTGGCGAAGACCTTGCTCTTCTCGCCTTCGAGGTAGATCACCTTCTTCGGCGCGGTGCCCTGGTCGCCCACCGCCTTGCCGCCGACCATGCCGGTGGTGAACAGCGGGGTGATCTTGTCGGCGTTCTTGATCTTCTTGACGTCGATGCCCTTCAGGTTGCCCGTGGGCACGATCTTCTTCAGCGAGAAATATTCGGTGTCGATCAGGTCGAAGCTGTTCGGCGACGTGACGGCGCGCTTGGTCACCTCGTCGGTGTTGACGGCGACATACTGGATCTTGATGCCGGTGTCGGCTTCGAACTTCTCCGCGATCTTCTTGTCCTGGTTCACCGCGGTGCCCAGGTAGCGCAGCGTGATCTTCTCCTGCGCGTGGATGGCCGGGAAGATCCCGGTGGCCAGGATGCCGGCGGTGCCCTTGAGCAGGCTGCGGCGGTTTTGGTCGGACATGGTGTTCTCCTCGGGTTGAAAGATCGCCTGGATCTCAGGCTGCCAAAAGGTGGATATCCGTGGGGTCCCAGTGGGCGCATGCACGCTCGCCGGGCTGCCACGGTGCGGCGTCGAACTGCGCCTCGGGCAGCACCACGCTGAATTCCGGCACGGGCTCGCTCGCCAATGTGAGCAGCACGTATGTGCCCTGGTACTCGACGCCCTGCACGGTGGCATCGAGCACCGTGTCGCCGGCCGGCATCGACGTGCGGCTCAGGCGCGTCTTGTCGGCACGCACGGCGGTCAGGCCGAGCGACGTGGGGATCACGTTGTGGCCGCCCATGAAGCGCGCGACGAATTCAGTCTTCGGGTTGTTGAAGAGTGCATGCGGCGCGGCGTCCTGCTCGATGCGGCCGTGGTTCATCACGACCACCTGGTCGGCCAAGGCCATCGCCTCTTCCTGCGAGTGCGTCACGTGCACGAAGGTCATGCCGAGCGTCTTCTGCCAGGCCTTGAGTTCGGCCCGCATGCGGATGCGCAGGAACGGGTCGAGCGCCGACAGCGGCTCGTCGAGCAGCAGCACCTTGGGCTCGGTGATGAGCGCCCGCGCCAGCGCCACACGTTGCTGCTGGCCGCCGGACAGCTCGGCCGGCTTGCGCTGGGCCAGGTGGCCGAGCGAGACGCGCTCGAGCAGCTCGGCCGCCTTCTTGTGCCGCTCGGCCTTGCCCACACCGCGCATCTTCAGGCTGAAGGCCACGTTGTCCAGCGCACTCAGGTGCGGGAAGAGGGCATAACTCTGGAACATCATCGCGCTGCCGCGCGCGGCCGCCGGCAGCGCCGTGATGTTGCGCCCACCGAGCAAGATGTCGCCGTCGCTCGCGAGCTCGTGCCCGGCGATCATGCGCAGCGTCGACGTCTTGCCGCAGCCCGACGGGCCGAGCAGGCAGCAATAGCTGCCGCCGGCGATCTTCAGGTCGATGCGGTCGACCGCGGTCGTCTGGCCGTAGCGTTTGCTCAAGTGGGCAAGTTCGAGCCTGGATTCCGCTTGCATCCTTTGTCCGACGCAAAGGGCATACCAGCCCTTGCGCACTGTCGTTGGGCGTCGGGCGCACCGTTTCGGCGCAGACCCTCCGATGTGGCAGGCGCGCGAATTGCTGAAAGCCTCGCATGAAGCTGCGTGTCATCAACCCCAACACGACGGCATCGATGACCGCCGCGATCGGCGCCGCCGCGGGTGCAGTGGCCGCGCCGGGCACGGTGATCGACGCTGTGCAGCCGAGCTTCGGTGCGCCGTCGATCGAGGGCCACCACGACGACGTCTGGGCCGCTGCGGGCGTGGCAGAGCAGGTGCGCGCCGGGGAGCGCGACGGCGCCGCCGGCTACGTCATCGCCTGCTTCGGCGACCCCGGGCTGCATGCTGCGCGCGAGCTGGCCACGGGCCCGGTGATCGGCATCGCCGAGGCCGCGTTCCACTGCGCATCCCTGCTGGCCACTGGCTTCTCGGTCGTCACGACGCTGACACGCACCTGCGTCATTGCCGAGCATCTGGTGTTGCAGTACGGCTTCGAGCGGCGCTGCCGCGGTATCCACGGCACCGACTTGGCCGTGCTCGAACTCGACGACCCGGCGAGCAATGCCTACGCACGCATCCGCGACTGCGCCGCAGAAGCGCTGGTGCGCGACCGCAGTGGCGCCATCGTGCTGGGCTGCGCCGGCATGGCCGACCTGTGCCGCCGGCTGCAGCGCGAACTTGGCGTGCCGGTGATCGACGGCGTGGCCGCGGCGGTCAAGCTGGCAGAGTCGCTGGTGCACCTGGGCCTGGGCACCAGCAAACGCGGCGACTACGCGCTGCCGCTGCCCAAGGTCTACGCCGGGCTCGCGGCACCCTGGTCGCCGTTGTGAGCCGCCCGTCGATGGCTGCGCCGCGCGGCGCCGCGAGATACCCCGCGCCCGGCCGTGCAGGCCGATGGTCGCCATCCCGCGGATCCACACCCGCCGAACCGCGCTCGCTTATGCTCGCGCCGACGCCTCAACCATGAGAGACCACGTGGCCGACACCCCCCAAGTCCACCATATCGACCACCCGCTGGTGCAGCACAAGCTCACGCTGCTGCGCGAGAAGGACCGCAGCACCAGCAGTTTTCGCCGCCTGCTGCACGAGATCGCGATGCTGATGGCCTACGAGGTCACGCGCGACATGCCGACGTCGCTGATCGAGATCGAGACCCCGCTCGAGACGATGATGTCGCCGGTGATCGACGGCAAGAAGACCGTCTTCGTCGTCGTCATGCGCGCCGGCAACGGCTTTCTCGACGGCATGCTCGAGGTCGTGCCGGGTGCGCGCGTGGGGCACGTGGGGCTGTACCGCGACCCGAAGACGCTGGTCGCGGTGGAGTACTACTTCAAGATGCCGCACGACATGCACGAGCGCGACGCGATCGTGCTCGACCCGATGCTGGCCACGGGCAATTCCGCCGTCGCGGCGGTCGATCGCCTGAAGGAGACGCGGCCGCGTTCGATCCGCTTCGTCAGCCTGCTCGCAGCGCCCGAGGGGCTGGCCACGTTCCACGCCCACCATCCGGACGTGCCGGTCTACACCGCCGCCATCGACCGCCAGCTCAACGAGCATGGCTACATCCTGCCCGGTCTGGGCGACGCCGGCGACCGCCTGTTCGGCACCAAGTAGGCCCTGCTATGCGCGCGGCCGACCTGCTGGTGCGCAATGCCACGCTGCCCGACGGCCGCGCCGGCATCGACGTGCTCGTGCTTGGCGGGCGCATCGCCGACGTCGGGATGGCATTGCAGCCGCTCGATGGTGTGCCGGTGCACGACGCACAAGGCTGGCTGCTCGCGCCGCCCTTCGTCGATGCGCATTTCCACATGGACGCCACGCTGTCGTACGGTCTGCCGCGCGTCAATGCGAGCGGCACGCTGCTCGAAGGCATCGCGCTGTGGGGCGAACTGAAGCCGCACCTCACGCAGGAGGCGCTGGTCGCGCGTGCGCTGGACTATTGCGACTGGGCGGTGGCGCGCGGGCTGCTCGCGATCCGCTCGCACGTGGACGTCTGCGACGATCGCCTGCTCGCGGTGGAGGCGCTGCTGCACGTGAAGCAGCGCGTGAAGCCCTACCTCGACCTGCAACTCGTGGCCTTTCCGCAGGACGGCGTGCTGCGCGCGCCGCACGCGATGGCGAATCTCGAGCGCGCGCTCGACCTCGGCGTGGACGTGGTCGGCGGCATCCCGCACTTCGAGCGCACGATGGAGCAGGGCGCCGAGAGTGTGCGCCTGCTGTGCGAACTGGCGGCGCGGCGCGGCCTGCCGGTGGACATGCACTGCGACGAGAGCGACGACCCGCTGTCGCGCCACATCGAGACCCTGGCCTTCCACACGCAGCGCCTGGGTCTGCAGGGGCGCGTGACCGGCTCGCACCTGACGTCCATGCATTCGATGGACAACTACTACGCGAGCAAGCTGATTCCGCTCATCGGCGAAGCCGGCGTGCATGTCGTGGCGAACCCGCTCATCAACATCACGCTGCAGGGGCGGCACGACACCTACCCCCGGCGACGCGGCATGACGCGTGTGCCCGAGCTGATGGCGGCGGGCGTGAACGTGGCCTTCGGGCACGACTGCGTGATGGACCCCTGGTATTCGCTCGGCTCGGCCGACATGCTGGAAGTGGCGTCGATGGGCCTGCACGTGGCGCAGATGACCTCGCAGGCGGGCATGCGCAGCTGCTTCGACGCCGTGACGGTGAACGCGGCGTGTGTGCTGGGACTCGACAGCTACGGTCTCGAGCCGGGGTGCCGGGGCGATTTTGTGCTGCTGCAGGCGCGTTCGCCGGTCGAGGCCATCCGCCTGCGGGCCCAGCGACTGCTCGTGGTGCGCGCCGGCGTGGTGCTGGCCACCGCAGCGCCCTCGGTGTCGGTGGTCCGGTTGCCGGGCAGGGAAGGGGCAATCGATTTCACGCGGCCGCAGGCCGCCCCCTGAAACTTCCGGGTCGGCGCGCAATTCGGCCGCCGGGACCCCCTCGTCCGTGGGTCCGGCACGACATCTGCATCGGACGCAGACCCTAGAATGTTTTCAAACTGAGACGGACCACCGTACCCCCCAATGAAACTGATCGGCGCATTGACGAGCCCCTACGTGCGCAAGGTGCGCATCGTGATGGCGGAGAAGAAGCTGGACTTCCAGCTCGTGCTCGAAGACGTGTGGGCCAGCCAGGAAATCCTCAAGTCCAACCCGCTCGGCAAGGTGCCGTGCCTCGTGATGGAAGGTGGCGAGGCGGTCTTCGACTCGCGTGTGATCGTCGAATATCTCGACACGCTGTCGCCCGTGGGCAAGCTGATCCCATCGAGCGGCCGTGAGCGTGTCGAGGTGCGCACCTGGGAAGCGCTGGCCGACGGCCTGCTGGACGCGAGCATCCTCGCGCGCCTCGAGGCCACGTGGACGGGTCGCACCGCCGAGCAGCGTTCGCAGGCCTGGATCGACCGCCAGATGAGCCGTGTCGACGAAGCCCTGGTGGCCATGAGCAAGGGCCTCGGCGACAAGGCCTTCTGTGCCGGCATCTACCTGTCGCTGGCCGACATCGCGGTCGGCTGCGCGCTCGGTTATCTGGATTTCCGCTTCCCGCACATCGATTGGCGCGCCCGCCACGCCAACCTGTCGAAGCTGTACGACAAGCTGTCTGCGCGCCAGAGCTTCATCGATACGCGGCCGCCGGGCTGAC
>JAHECD010000048.1 GCA_024641945.1 Rubrivivax sp.
AAACGCCTGCCCTCGCTGCCCGACGTGCCGACCTTCAAGGAAGCCGGCTTTCCTGACCTCGTGATCACCGAGTCGTTCGGCTTCTTTGCCCACGCAAAGACGCCACCGGCGGTGGTGGCGGAACTGCACGCCGCGTTGCGTGCCGCCGCGGGGCAGCCACGCGCGACGGCCGCGCTGGAGAAGCTGGAGTTCGAGCCGCTGTCCATGAGCCAGGCCGAATACGCCGCGCGCCTGAAGGCCGACTTCGAGCGCTGGGGCCCCATCGTCAAGGCGACCGGCTACCGCGCAGAGGATTGAGCCGGCGTGGCCCGCCCGAACATCCTGCTCGTCACGAGCGACCAGCACCGCGGCGACTGCTTCGGGTTCGAAGGGCGCGCCGTTCACACGCCGCACCTCGACCTGCTCGCCAGTCAGGGCACGCGCTTTGGCGCCTGCATCACCCCCAACGTGGTGTGCATGCCGGCGCGCGCGTCGATCCTCACCGGCCTGCTGCCGCTGACCCACGGCACGCACGACAACGGCATCGACCTCGACGAGGCCGTCGCCGAACAGGGGTTCGCCGGTGCGTTGTCACGGGCCGGGTACGCCACCACGTTCATCGGCAAGGCGCACTTCTCGAGCAACCATTCGGCGCAGCCCACCGGGCGCTGCGAGAACATCCCCAGCTCGCACCGATTTGCCGCCGACTGGAGCGGCCCGTACATGGGCTTCGAGCACGTCGAGCTGATGCAGCTCGGCCACAACTACTGGCTGCCCGAGCGCGCACCCGGTGGCCTGCACTACGAGCGCTGGTACCACGGCGACGGACACGGCGACCTGAAAGACACGCTGTACCGCCGCAGGCTCGCGCCGGACACCACGGCCGCGCAGACCCACCACAGCGCCCTGCCCACGGCGTGGCACAACAGCACCTGGGTGGGCGACCGCACGATCGAGCTGCTGCGCGCGCACGGCCGCGAGCGGCGCGCCGGCGCGGCACGCCCGTTTTGTGCGTGGGCCTCGTTTGCGGACCCGCACCATCCCTTCGACGCGCCGGCGCCGTGGTGCTGGCAACACCGCCCCGAAGACGTGGACCTGCCGGCCCACCGCGTGCGTGACCTCGAGCGCCGCCCCTGGTGGCACCGCGCCGCGCTGGAAAACCGGCCCCAGGGGGGCACCGCCGAACACCGCCGCGTGCGCGAAGACTATTCGCGCATCGGCCCGCAGACCGATGCGCAGCTTCGCGAGCTGATCGCCAACTACTACGGGATGATCTCGCTCGTCGACCACCACGTCGGCCGCATGCTCGCGGCCTTGCACGACGAAGGCCTGGCCGACGACACGGTCGTCGTCTTCACGGCCGACCACGGCGACTGGCTCGGCGACCACGGCCTCGTGCTCAAGGGCCCGATGTTCTACGAGGGCCTGCTGCGTGTCGGACTGATCGTGCGCGGACCGGGCACGCCGGCGGGCAAGGCGGTGCCAGACCCGGTCTCCACGATCGACCTCGCCGCGACCTTCGGCGACTATGCCGGCGTGCCGGTGCCGGCCGCCACGCACAGCCGCTCGCTGCGGCCCCTGATCGAAGGCGATGGCGCCACACGCGACCACGCGCTCACCGAATGGCGCCTCGGCCCGCAGCGCTGCGGCGTCGCACTGGACCTTCGCGGTGTGCGCACACGCGAGGCCAAGCTCACGTTGGAACTCGGCAGCGGCGCGGGCGAGTTGTACGACCTGCGCGACGACCCACATGAGTGCGTCAACCGCTTCGACGACCCCGCCTGCCGAGGCCTGCGCGACGAACTGATGCAGCGCCTGATGGCCCGCCCTGACGACCAGCGCCATCCGCTGGCGCCCCCCGTGGGGCCGGCATGAGTGCGCCGGGCCGTTCCCAAGCACTCATTCCGGAGCCCTTCAGGCGCGAAGGTACTCCAGTGAGCGCGCGGGGCCGTTCCCGCGTGCTCGTGCCGCGGGGAACCGTGCCGAGGGTCGTGCAGTGACCACGGCCGCTCCGCGCAACGTGCTGATCCTGCTGTCCGACGAGCAGGACGCGCGCGTGCTCGGCTGTGCCGGCCACCCGTGGGTGCACACCCCGAACCTCGATGCGCTCGCCGCGCGTGGCACACGCTTCAGCAACGCCATCACGCCGTCGCCGATCTGCGTGCCGGCACGCGCCAGCCTCGCCACCGGCCGCTGGGTGCACGACATCGGCTACTGGGACAACGCGATGGGCTACGACGGCCGCGTGCGCGGCTGGGGGCACGCGCTGCTCGATGCCGGGCACCGCGTCGAGTCGATCGGCAAGCTGCACTACGTGGACGACCGGGCGCCCACCGGCTTCGGCCGCCAGCACGAAGCGCTGCACCTGGCCGGCGGCACCGGGCAGGTCTGGGGCTCCGTGCGCGACCCGCTGCCCGCGCAGCCCAGGGCCTCTCGCCTGTTCACCGAACTCGGCGCCGGCGAATCGGCCTACAACCGCCACGACATGAACGTGGCGCAGTCGGCCGCGCGCTGGCTGCAGGCGCGCGCACGGACGCCGGTGGCCAAGCCCTGGGCCCTCTTCGTCGGCTTCGTCGCGCCGCATTTCCCGCTCGTCGTGCCGCAGCGGTTTCTCGATGCGATTCCCGTCGATGCCCTGCCGCTGCCGCGCCTGCATCCACGCCACGGCACGCCGCGCCACCCGTGGGCACAACGGTTCGTCG
This sequence comes from Rubrivivax sp., assembly GCA_024641945.1. Taxonomy (GTDB): domain Bacteria; phylum Pseudomonadota; class Gammaproteobacteria; order Burkholderiales; family Burkholderiaceae_C; genus Rubrivivax. The sequence continues at coordinate 2,682 of JAHECD010000048.1, forward strand.
ACTACATGGACCACGACGGCGAACTCGGCACCGACGCGCGCCGCCGCCTGGCGCTCGCCTGTTATTTCGCGCTCGTCTCGTTTCTCGACGAGCAGGTCGGCGTCGTGCTGGATGCGCTGCGCGCCGCAGGCCTCGAAGACGATACGCTCGTCGTCTTCTCCAGCGACCACGGAGACAACCAGGGTGTGCGCGGCCTGTGGAACAAGTCGATGCTGTACCGCGAATCGACCCAAGTGCCGATGATCGTGGCCGGGCCCGGCGTGCCGGCCGGGCATGTCTGCGCGACCAACGTCAGCCTCGTCGACGTGGCACCGACCGTCACCGGCGCGATGGGCGTGGCGCCGGATCCCGCATGGCCGGGCCGCTCTCTGTCGGAGTTATCGAACGCCCCCGACGACGACCAGCGCTTGGGCTTCAGCGAATACCACGCGGTCGGCTCGCCGAGCGCCGCCTACCTGCTGCGCCAGGGCCGTTGGGCCTATCACCACTACGTCGGCTACGCACCGGAATTGTTCGACGAGGCCGTCGACCCCGGCCAGGCCCACGATCTCGCCGCCGACCCGGCGCACGGCGCGACCCTCGCCTATTTCGACGCGCTGCTGCGCCGGATGCTCGACCCGGTGGCCGTGGACCGGCACGCCAAGGACGACCAGAACGCCCTGGTCGAACGATTCGGCGGGCGCGACGCCGCGTTGCAGGTCGGCCCGACCGGCGCCACGCCGATACCGGTGCGCTGAGGTCGCGGTGCAGGCATCAGCGCGCTCGTCGCCACAGCGCGGGGCCCGTTGTGGCCATCATGGTCTGTTCTGGTGTGGAGCAACGCCCGCACGGTGACGTGCTGGATCTGCGGCACCGGCACATCAAGCGGTCGATGCATCGCCGGCACGCCCTGTCTTTGAGGCCGCCGGACCCTCGCACGGTCCCACGGCCAGGATCGCTGCCCCCTTTGCGCTTCACGGCGCCGGCTGGAATGCCGGGTCGCCGAACTGCCAAAGAAGGAAGCTCCAGATGTCGGCCGAGCGCTCCTGCGCCTGTGCCCGGGTGCTGCCCTGGCCGTGACCCGAATCGTATTCAAGCCGCAGCATCACCGGCTTGCCGCTGGTGCTGGCGGTGGCCAACCGCGAGGCGAACTTGAGCGAGTTCCATACCGGCACGCGGATGTCGTTCACGCCGTGCACCAGCAGCACGGCGGGGTAGACGGTGCCGTCCTTCACGTGCTGGAGGCTGCTCATCTCGAGCAGGGCCTTGAACTCGTCCTCCTTCTTGACCGTGCCGAACTCCGGGATGTTGGCCACACCGTTGGCGCTGGATTCGGCGCGCACCGTATCGGCCACGCCCACAGCGGGCACTGCGGCGGCGAACAGGTCCGGACGCTCGGTGATCGCACGCCCGACAAGGATCCCGCCCGCGCTGCCGCCGTACACGGCCAGCCGGGCGGGCCGCGTCCAGCGCTCGCGAACCAGCCATTCGGCGGCGGCGATGGTGTCCTTCCAGGTGTTGGGCTTGGTCGCCTTGCGCCCGGCCTCGTGCCAGTCACGACCGAAAACGCCGCCGCCGCGCACATGCGCCGTGGCCCAGACCCCGCCGCGCTGCAGCCACGCGTAGACCCGCGGGCTGAAGAACGGGTCGTCGGTGCTGCCGTAGGCGCCGTAGCCGTAGAGGATGGTGGGGTTGCCGCCATCCAGCTTGATGCCCTTCTTCGACACGATCGACAGCGGCACCATGACCCCGTCGTGGCTGCGCACCATCACCTCGCGCGACTCGATGTCCGGCGGCGCGTCGTAGGCGCCGTCCTTGGCCAGCGGCAACAAGGTCACGGCGCCGCTGGCCGACACCGCATAGTCCTTGAAGGCCCGGGTCCACGCCACCATGCCGACCACCGCGCCGTCACTGCGCGGGTCGGTGGATTTCAGCTCCACCCCGCCGGCAAACGGCAGCGCCACCCGCTCGGGCGCGGCCGTGCCGCTCAACGGCAGCCGGTACAGCGCCGTGTTCACGCCCTCGCGGCGGGTGTAGTACACGCCGTCGCGTGCACCACCGATGCTGCCCAGCGCATGCTCGCCCTGCGCCAGCACGGTCTCTGCGCGCGCCAGGTCGGGCCGGGCGACCGGCATGCGAAGCAGCGCGTAGCGCGGCGCGTCCTTGCTGCTCTTCAGGTAGAACCAGCCGCCGGCCTCGGTGATCGCCGTCACTTCGTCCTGGGTGCCGACGAGTTTGCGCCAGGGAGCCTTGCCTGCCCGGGCAGCGTCGAGGTCGCCCACAAAGAACTGCAGGTTGCGGTCCACCCCCATCACCATGATGACGGCGGCAAGTCGGGTGCCGGGCACCTGGAAGACGACGGGCGTGGCGTAGGTCGGCAGCCCCAGCTCGGGATTGCGGCTCGCGCTGAGCACCGGCCGATCGGTGCCGCCCCCGTCGACGTCGAGGAAGTGCGCCGTGTGGTCGCCGAATCGATCGGCCTCGGGCAGCTTCTCGTAGCCTTCGCGCAGGCGCAGGTAGAAGAGCCCGCTGCCATCGTCGAGCCAGTGCGCCTCGGCATAACGGATGCGGTCGACGCTCGGCACCAGGTCGCGGCCGCTGTCCACGTCGATGACCTGCATCGTGCCGATTTCTCCGCCGCCGGCCTGCACCGAATACGCCAGCCGCCGCCCGTCGCGCGAAGGCGCGAAATCCATCACCGCGCGCGGCGGCCCACCCGCGGCGCCGGCCTCGGGATCGAACACGACGTGGTCCGCGCCATCCGGCCCGTCGCGCCAGACCAGCTTGAACTGGTTCTCGCCCGGATTGCGCCGCAGGAAGAACAGCCGCCCGCCCTCGGTCCGCACCACCTCGGTGGTGACGCCGCCGGCCCCGCCTTCGATCGCGCGGATGCGCTCGAGCATGCCCTTTCGCCCCGGAATGCGGTCCAGGATGGCATTGGTGGCATCGGCCTGCGCGCGCATCCAGTGCTGCACCTGGGCGTCCTTCGTATCCTCGAGCCGGCGGTACGGGTCAGGCACCTTCACGCCCCAGTAGGTGTCGGACACGTCGCCGGCGGGCAGCGGCGGCGGTATCTCGACACCGGCCACCCGATTGGCAGGCGAGGCACAGCCGGCCGACAGGATCGCCAGCGCGGCAAGGGTGAGCAGCCAGGGGCGGATCGGCATCGTGAGTCCTCCGGTGTGATGGTGCGCAGTGTGCTTCAGAGTGCGTCACGGTGGTGTGTTCGCATCCATGCGCACCGCGACGGTAACGCCACACGTTGTGAGGGCGCCTGTGGGCACATGTGACGGCGGTTTGCTTGCGGGGCCGGATCTTCCGCATCCCGCCGAACCGCCCGCGCGCCCGACCGAAAACCCTGCCGTGCTCCGGGCCACACCGGGCTACGATGCCATCGACCCGACACACAGAAAGGGAGGCACGTGGACACCACCCTCGCGGTGCCGCTGTGGCTGGCCGTCGTCGCCGGCGCGCTCGCGGCGTGGGCGTTGCTCGACCGGCTGCTGATGCCGTCCGCACGCTGGTTCATCCGCAGCCGCGCCAACCGCGTGCTGGCCGATGTCGGCGCGAAGCTGAAGATCCGCATCCGGCCGTTCCAGCAGGTCAGGCGCCAGGCGCTGATCGACCGGCTGATCTTCGACGAGAAGGTGCAGCAGGCGGCCCAGGCCTTTGCCGACGACCGCGGCATGCCACGCGAGGTGGCGTTGGCGCAGGTGCAGCGTTATGCACGCGAGATCGTGCCGGCGTTCAACGCCTATGTGTACTTCCGCATCGGCTACTGGATCGGGCGCACGCTCAGCCGCAGCCTGTACCGCGTGCGCATCGGCTGGACCGACGACGCCGGGCTCGATGCGATCGGCGACAACGCGACGGTGGTCTTCGTGATGAACCACCGCAGCAACATGGACTACATCATCGCGTCGTACCTGGCGGCCGAACGTGCGGCGCTCTCGTACGCGGTGGGCGAGTGGGCGCAGGTGTGGGGCCTGCAGCAGCTGATCCGCTCGATGGGCGCCTACTTCGTGCGCCGCAATTCCAAGGACGACCTGTACCGGCGGGTGCTCGAGCGCTATATCGCGATGGCCACCGAGGCCGGCGTCACGCAGGCCGTCTACCCCGAAGGCGGGCTGACGAAGGACGGACGGCTGCGCGCGCCACGTTTCGGCGTGCTCGACTACATGCTGCGCGGCTACCACAGCGACGGTGAGCGCGATCTCGTCTTCGTGCCCATCGGCCTGAACTACGACCGCGTGCTGGAGGACCGCACCCAACTGCTCGGAGCGGACCCCGATGCCGCGCCGCCCCGGCGCGGGCGGCTGCAGGCCCTGGGCACGACCCTGGGCTTCGCGGCACGGCAGGCGGGCCTGCTGTTGCGCAGCCGCTGGCACCGGTTCGGCTATGCCTGCGTCAACTTCGGCACGCCGGTCTCCGTGCGCGAATGGTCGGCACAGCGCGGGATCCGCTTCGACATGCTGCCGCGCGAGCCGCGCCAGGCCGAGGTGGCCGCGCTGGGCGCCCACCTGATGCAACAGGTCGGCGCGCTCGTGCCGGTGCTGCCGGTGCCGCTGGTGGCCACGGTGCTGCTCGATGCCGCCGGACACGGCCTGAGCGAACTCGACATCAAGGCCGGCGTCAGTGAACTCGTGCAGCGTCTGGAGGCGCGCGGCGCGCATCTCTACGTGCCGCGTGGCGACCAGGACTACGCCGTCGGCGCCGGCCTGCGCATGCTGCGCCTGCGCCACCTCGTCGACGAAACCGAGGGCAGCTTCCGCATGCGGGCGAATGAAGCGGCCTTGCTGCGCTACTACGCCAATTCGATCGCCCACCTGCTGGACGACCCCGCACCGTCCCCGGGTTGATCGACACGACCCGCAGCCGGGCCCGGCCACGGGGCCCGCCGCGCCACCGTCGTTTACGATCGAGCCAGTTCAACCCCGCGCACAGAACCCATGCAAGTCGTCTGCCTCGATCTCGAAGGTGTGCTCATTCCCGAAATCTGGATCGCCTTCGCCCAGCGCACCGGCATCCAGGCATTCACGCGCACCACACGCGACGAGCCCGACTACAACGTGCTGATGCGCTACCGGCTCGACCTGCTGCGCCAGCACGGACTGAAGCTGAAGGACATCCAGGATGTGATCGCGGGCATGGCGCCGATGGAGGGCGCGCGGGACTTTCTCGACGACCTGCGCGCACGCTTCCAGGTGATCATCCTGTCGGACACGTTCTACGAATTCGCCGACCCGATGATGCGCCAGCTCGGCCGCCCGACCCTCTTCTGCCACCGGCTCGAGATCGATGCCGAGGGTTACGTCGGCGACTACAAGTTGCGCCAGCCGGACCAGAAGCGCCATGCCGTGAACGCACTCAAGGGCCTGAACTTCCAGGTCATCGCGGCGGGCGATTCGTACAACGACACCGGCATGCTGCAGGCCGCGGACGCGGGCTTCTTCATCCACCCGCCGCCGGGCATCGTGGCGCAGTTCCCGCAGTTCCCGGTGAACTCGAGCTACGCCGAGCTCAAGGCGTCGATCGACGGCGCCGCCGAGCGGCTGCGACGAGACAGCGCAAGCTGACGCACCGGCGGCGCGAACGAGGGGGCCGTACGCCGCGCCACCGCTTCGCCGCCGTCAACGCCGGGCCGTCATGCGGACTTGACCGGCACGGCCAGATCGCCGTGCGCCGCGAGCCAGCGTGCGCCCGGCGCGCCGTCCCCTTGCGAGGGATGAAAGTCGTGCGCGAGGTAGCGCCGCCAGGGACCCAGACATTCTCGAACCAGGCCCTGTCGGCCGAACACCGTGCGCCACGCACTCGCCCAAGTCGATGCGCGCCACCAGGCCCCGTCGTGCCACAGGTTGTTGGCCGTCTGTCGCATCAGATCGGTGGCGAAGTGCAGCGAGACGACGAGAAACAGGCGCCGGCGCCAGCGCTCGTTGCCGCCCAATGCGCGGTACAGGTCGAACGCCGTGCAACGGTGTTCGCTCTCCTCGCTTGCATGCCAGAGCCAGAGGTCGCGCAGGCGTGGCTCGCAGCCGGCCAGCGGCGCATCCGTCTTCAGCAGGTATTCGGCGAGGATGGCCGTGAAATGTTCGGTGGCTGCAGTCACCGCCAGCCATGCCCGCGGGTCCTTGCCGTCGAGGTGCCTGGCACGCCGCACGATGCGCGGCGCCCAGTGGTTGACCAGACCTTGTCGCGAGAGGTGTTCGTTGAACAGCTCGTGGATGCGGCGGTGGGTCGCCTCCTGTCCGATGAACCCCTGCACCTCGGCGGCCCACGCCTCGCGCTGGCCGGCGTCGAGCGTGCCGATGCCGAGCCGCACGCTGTCGATGAAAAACTGCTCACCTGCCGGAAAGCTCATCGACAGCGCATTGAAAAGGGCCGTGCGGAAGGCGTCGCCGCCGTTCCAGCGGCGCGGCAAGGGGGTGCGCAGGTCGACGAGAAGGCGGCGGACGACGGGCGTGGTCATGGCCCGGACCCTTCCGGCTGCGCCAGGGCCAGCGTGGCTTCCTCGCACCACCACGCGACGGCCGCAAAGTAGCCTTCCCACACGCAGCCGATGCAGCCGCGGCCGCAGCAGCCGACGGGTTCCGGCGGTGGCGCCCTGAACGGCACCCTCACGGCGTCGAGGCGCGCGGCGAGCATCCGCATTGCGCCGCGGGCACTGGCAGCGTCGACAAGATCGGGGGTGGTCACGTCCATGGCTTGCACCGCGCCGAGCTTTCAGCCCAGCGCCTGCCTGGCGTTGCGGAACATGCGCATCCACGGGCTGAGTGCAGTCGGGTCGCTGCCCCCGCCAAAACTCATCTGCACGTTGCGAAAGACACGTTCCGGATGCGGCATCAGCGCCGTGAAGCGGCCGTCGGCGGTGGTCACCGCAGTCAGGCCTTGCGGACTGCCGTTGGGGTTGGTCGGGTACGCCTCGGTGGGGTTGCCGGCATGGTCGACGAAGCGCATCGCACGCAGCACCCCGGCCGCGTCGCCACGCCGCGAAAAGTCGGCATACCCCTCGCCGTGCGCCACCGCGATCGGCAGCCGGCTGCCGGCCATGCCGGTGAAGAACAGGCTCGGGCTCGCGAGCACTTCGACCAGCGACAAGCGGGCCTCGAACTGCTCGCTGCGGTTTCGCGTGAACTTGGGCCAGGCCTGCGCGCCGGGGATGATGGGCGACAGCGCGGCCATCATCTGGCACCCGTTGCACACCCCCAGCGCAAGCGTGTCGCGTCGGTTGAAGAAGGCCGCGAACTGCTCGGCCAGTGCCGGGTTGAACAAGACCGAGCGCGCCCAGCCTTCGCCGGCGCCGAGGGTGTCGCCATAGCTGAAGCCGCCGCACGCGACGAAGGCCTGGAACATGTCGAGCCGCGCGCGCCCGGCCTGCAGGTCGCTCATGTGCACGTCGAAGGTGTCGAAGCCGGCCTGGTCCATCGCATAGCTCATCTCGAGGTGCGAATTGACGCCCTGCTCGCGCAGGATCGCGACCTTCGGCCGCGTGGTGTGCACCGCCGGCGCCTCGCTGGCATCGAACGTCAGGTGCACGTGCAGCCCGGGGTCGTCCACCGCGCCGACCGCGGCATGCTCGGCGTCGGCGCACGCGGGGTTGTCGCGCTGGCGTGCGATGCGCCAGCTCACGTCGTCCCAGGCCTGCTGAAGCGCCGTCAGCGGTGCGCTGAACTGCAGCTTGGCGTCGCGCCAGACCTCGACGGCCGCGCGGTCGTTGGGCTTGCCGATGACGTGGGCATGCCGGCTCAGACCATGCTCGCGCAACGTGGCGATGACGGCATCGCGGCGTGCGGTGGGCACCTGGAGCACGACGCCGAGTTCCTCGTTGAAGAGCGCCCGCAGCGTGAGTTCGTCGCGACGCGCGGCCACCTGCGTGGCCCAGTTCTTGGAGTCGCCGTGGTCGGCGCGGCTGTCGCCGATGCCGTCGCCCTCGGTGACCAGGATGTCGACGTTCAGGCTCACGCCCAGACGGCCGGCAAACGACATCTCGCACGCGGCAGCCCACAGCCCGCCGTCGCTGCGGTCGTGGTAGGCCAGCAGGTCGCCCCGTGCACGCAGCACATGGACGGCGGCCGCCAGCGCCTTGAGCTGTTGCGGCTCGTCCAGATCGGGCACGACGTCGCCGAACTGCTGCAACGTCTGCGCGAGGATCGAGCCCGCCATGCGCTGGCGACCCTGGCCCAGGTCGACGAGCAGGAGCGTCGTATCGCCCGCCTGCAGCTGCGGCGTGAGTGTGCCGCGCACGTCGTCCAGCGTGGCGAACGCGGTGACGATGAGCGACACCGGCGCGACGACCTGCTTCGCCTGCCCTTCGTCGCTCCAGCGCGTGCGCATCGACAGCGAATCCTTGCCCACCGGAATGCCGATGCCGAGTGCCGGGCACAGCTCCAGGCCCACGGCCCTGACGGTGTCGTACAGCGCGGCGTCCTCGCCCGGCTCGCCGCACGCGGCCATCCAGTTGGCGCTGAGCTTGATGCGCGAAAGTTCGATCGGCGCGGCCAGCAGGTTGGTGATGGCCTCGCCCACCGCCATGCGGCCCGACGCGGGCGCGTCGAGAGCGGCCAGCGGCGAGCGCTCGCCCATGCTCATGGCCTCGCCGCGCAGGCCGGAAAAATCGGCCAGCGTGACCGCGCAGTCGGCCACCGGCACCTGCCACGGCCCGACCATCTGGTCGCGGTGGCTCAGGCCGCCGACGGTGCGGTCGCCGATCGTCACGAGAAACCGCTTGCTTGCCACCGTCGGGTGGCGCAACACATCGAACGCGGCCTGCTCCAATTCGACCGCGGTGAGGTCGAGCCGGGCCGCGGCGCGTGCCACGCGCTGCACGTCGCGCTGCAACTTGGGTGGCTTGCCGAGCAGCACGTCCATCGGCATGTCGATCGCGCGCGCGCCGCCGGGGCCGTCCTCGAGCACCAGCTGGGGGGGCTCTGCCGCGACGCCGACGATCGCATACGGGCAGCGTTCGCGCGTGCACATCTGCTCGAACAAGGGCAGCAGGTCGGGGTCGAGCGCGAGCACGTAGCGCTCCTGGCTCTCGTTGCACCAGACTTCCTTCGGGGCCAGGCCGGTTTCCTCGAGCGGCACCTTGCGCAGGTCGAACGTCGCGCCGCGGCCGGCGCCGTCCACGAGCTCGGGGAAGGCATTGCTGATGCCACCCGCCCCCACGTCGTGGATCGCCAGCACCGGGCTCATCTCGCCCAGCGCCCAGCAGTGGTTGATGACCTCCTGCGCGCGGCGCTGGATCTCCGGGTTGCCACGCTGCACCGAGTCGAAGTCGAGCGCCGCCGTGTTGGTGCCTGCGGCCATCGAGCTGGCTGCGCCGCCGCCCATGCCGATGCGCATGCCCGGGCCGCCGAGCTGCACCAGCAGCGTGCCGGCCGGGAAGGTCTTCTTGTGTGTCTGGCCGTCGGCAATGACGCCCAGGCCGCCGGCAATCATGATCGGCTTGTGGTAGCCGCGTTGCACACCCGACACCTGCTGCTCGAAGACGCGGAAATAACCGGCCAGGTTGGGGCGGCCGAACTCGTTGTTGAAGGCGGCGCCGCCGAGCGGCCCCTCGGTCATGATCTGCAGCGCGCTGGCGATGTGCGCCGGCTTGCCGATGGGGCTTCGCTCCCACGGCTCGTCGGTGCCCGGCAGGTACAAGTTGCCGACCGAGAAACCCGTCAGCCCGGCCTTGGGCTTGGCGCCGCGGCCGGTCGCTCCCTCGTCGCGGATCTCGCCGCCGGCGCCGGTGGCCGCCCCCGGAAACGGCGAGATCGCCGTCGGGTGGTTGTGCGTCTCGACCTTCATCAGCACGTGCGCGGTGAGGTCGCGGGCGCCGTACTTCGGCGCATTGGTAAAGCCGTCGGGAAGCCACTGGCGCACGGGCCCGCCCTCCATCACGGCGGCGTTGTCGCTGTAGGCGACGATGCTGTGCTGCGGCGACGTGGCCTCGGTGTGGCGGATCATGCCGAACATCGAATGCAGTTGTGGCACGCCGTCGATCGTGAACTGCGCGTTGAAGATCTTGTGGCGGCAGTGTTCGCTGTTCGCCTGCGCGAACATCATCAGCTCGACGTCGGTCGGGTTGCGCCGCAGCCGGCCGAAGGCGTCGACCAGGTAGTCGACCTCGTCGTCCGACAGCGCGAGGCCGAATTCGGCATTGGCCGCCACGAGCGCGGCACGGCCTCGGCCGAGCACGTCGACATGCACCATCGGCACGCCCGGATGCTCGTCGAACAGCGCACGCGAGGCGTCGCGGTCGAACGCCACGCTTTCGGTCATGCGGTCGTGCAGCAGCGCGGCCAGCGCCCCCCGCCGTGCTTCGTCCAGCGCCTTCGGCCCGCCGAAGAGCCCGCCTTTGCGCTGGAGCCGGTATTCGGTGACCCGCTCGACGCGCCGGATGCCGAGCCCGCAGTTGTGGGCGATGTCGGTGGCCTTGCTGGCCCATGGCGATACGGTGCCCAGGCGCGGCATGACCACGATGAGGTCGCCCGCGTCCGCGCCGCTCGTGGCGACGTCGCCGTAGTCGAGCAGCGCGGCCAGGCGATCGCGCATGGCGCCATCGAGCGCCTGGTCCGATGCCACCCAGTGAACGTGGCGTGCGAAGACGGCGCCCACGGCCGGCTCCACCGCCTGCAACGTGGCCAGCAGCGCCTGGGCACGAAATGGGGACAGGGCGTTGCCGCCCTCGAAGGCGTTCAGGTGCAGGGGGCTGGATGACATGCGGTCCCGGAGGGTCGTGGCGGGTGGGCGGGCGGCCGACGTTCGGGCTTGCCGCAAGGTGCGGCCGATGTCCGGGTCGTCCGAAGATTTTAGCGAGGGTGGGATAATCATGGCCCATGACGTTTACTGCCAAGACCGCCGCCGAGATCGAGGGCATGCGCATCGCCGGGCGCCTCGCCAGCGAGGTGCTCGACATGCTCACGCCGCACGTCAAGGCAGGTGTCACCACGCTCGAGATCGACCGGCTTGCGCACGACTACATGGTCAACGTGCAGAAGGGCGTGCCGGCCACGCTGGGGTACCAGCCGCCGGGTTATCCAGCCTACCCGGCGTCGTTGTGCACGTCGCTGAACGACGTGGTCTGCCACGGCATTCCCGATGACCGCCCTCTGAAGAACGGCGACATCGTCAATATCGATGTCACCGTCATCAAGGATGGCTGGCACGGCGACAACAGCCGCATGTTCGTGGTCGGCGACGCGTCGATCGCCGCCCGCCGCCTGTGCAGCATCACGTACGAGGCCATGTGGAAAGGGATCGTCAAGGTGCGGCCGGGTGCCCGCCTGGGTGACATCGGCCATGCCATCCAGATGTTCGCCGAGCATGCAGGTTATTCGGTGGTGCGCGAGTTCTGTGGCCACGGCGTGGGCGCCAGGTTCCACGAGGAGCCCCAGGTGCTGCATTACGGTCGCCCGGGCACGCTGGAGACGCTGATACCCGGCATGACCTTCACGATCGAACCGATGATCAACGCCGGCCGGCGCGACATCAAGGAGGACCGGCGCGGCAACCGCCCTTATGACGGCTGGACCATCGTCACGCGCGACCGGTCGCTGTCGGCGCAGTGGGAGCACACGGTCCTGGTCACCGAGACCGGCTACGAGGTGCTCACGCTGTCTGCGGGCAGCCCGCCGCCGCCGGCCTTCGTCACGGCCACCGCCGGCGCGCCTGCGCTCAGCGTCGGCTGACGATGGCCCGCCGGCCGCTGCCGGCCGCGCCGCTGAGCGTGGCAGATCTGCGTGTGCGCTTCCGCGACGGCAAGGACGCACTGATCGGGCATTTCCTGGCGTCGCGCGCCACGACCATCGCGGCGACACAACTGCTGCGTGGACTGACCAAGCTGGTCGACGTCACGCTGCAGACGCTCTGGGAGCAGCGCCGCATGCCGGCCGGCGCCGCCCTCGCGGGCGTCGGCGGCTACGGCCGGGGCGAGCTGTTCCCGTATTCCGATGTCGACGTTCTCGTGATCCTGCCCGAGGGCGCCCCGACGGACGGCGTTGGCGACTTCATCACGGCGTGCTGGGACGTGGGGCTGGAGATCGGCTCGTCGGTACGCAGCGTGCGGGAATGTGTGGCCGAGGCGCAGCGCGACGTGACGGTTCAGACCGCCCTGCTCGAAACCCGGCCCATCGCCGGCGCACGCAAGACATTCAACGCTTTCCAGCGCGCGACCCACGCCGCACTCGACCCGGTGGCGTTCCTGCGCGCCAAGACGCTCGAGATGCAGCAGCGCCACACCAAGTACGAGAACACCCCGTATTCGCTGGAACCCAACTGCAAGGAAAGCCCGGGCGGGCTGCGCGACCTGCAGATGCTGGTCTGGGTGGCACGGGCTGCCGGGCTGGGCCGGGCCTGGAGCGAGATGGCGGCAGGCGGCCTGCTCACCCCTTTCGAGGTGAGCCAGCTGAACAAACACGAGGGCACCCTCAAGCTCATCCGGGCGCGGCTGCATGCCGTGGCGCAGCGGCGCGAGGACCGACTGGTCTTCGATCTCCAGACGGCCGTGGCCGAAAGCTTCGGTTACCAGGCGACACGCGCACAGCGCTCGTCGGAAGTGCTGATGCACCGCTACTACTGGGCCGCCAAGGCGGTGGCGCAGCTCAACCAGATCCTGCTGCTCAATATCGAGGAGCGCGTGCTGGAATCCGAAGCCACGCCGATGCGGCCGATCAACGCGCGCTTCTTCGACCGCGCCGGCATGCTCGAGGTGGCCGATGACGGCGTCTACGCGGAGAACCCGCACGCGATCCTGGAGACCTTTCTCATCTTCCAGCAGACGCCCGGGATCCAGGGGCTGTCGGCACGCACGCTGCGCGCGCTGTACAACGCACGCAACCTGATGGGAGCGTCGTTCCGCAACGACCCGATCAATCGCGAGTTGTTCATGGACATCCTGCGCCAGCCGACCGGCACGACGCATGCATTCCGCTTGATGAACCAGACGTCCGTGCTCGGACGGTACCTGTGGGTCTTCCGACGCATCGTCGGGCGCATGCAGCACGACCTGTTCCATGTCTACACGGTCGACCAGCACATCCTGATGGTGCTGCGCAACGTGCGCCGCTTCTTCATTCCCGAGCATGCACACGAGTACCCGTTCTGCTCGCAACTCGCATCGCAGTGGGACGAACCCTGGCTGCTCTACGTGGCCGCCCTGTTCCACGACGTGGCCAAGGGCCGTGGCGGCGACCATTCGGAGCTGGGTGCGGCAGAAGTGCGGCGCTTCTGCCGGGACCACGAGGTGTCCCGCGCCGACACCGCCTTGATCGAGTTCCTCGTGCGGCAGCACCTGACGATGAGCCGCATCGCGCAGAAGGAAGACCTGAGCGACCCCGACGTGATCGGCGCATTTGCGCGCCTGGTCGGGACCGAGCAGCGCCTCGTCGCGCTGTACCTGCTGACGGTGGCCGACATCCGCGGCACCAGCCCGCGTGTCTGGAACGCCTGGAAGGGCAAGCTGCTGGAGGATCTGTTCCGCCTGACGCTGCGTGCACTGGGCGGCTCGCGCCCGAACCTCGACGCCGACATCGAATCGCGCAAGCAGGAGGCCCGGCAGCTGCTCGCCCTGCATTCGGCGCTGCCCGGCACCGAGGAGCCTCTGTGGAAAACACTCGAGGTGAGCTACTTCGCGCGCCACGACGCGGCCGATATCGCGTGGCACGCACGCACCTTGTGGCGCCATCTGGCCACACCCGTGCCGGTGGTCAGCGCACGCCTGTCGTCGGTGGGTGACGGGCTGCAGGTGCTCGTCTTCTCGCCCGACCGCCCCGACCTCTTTGCCCGCATCTGCGGCTACTTCAACAGCGCCGGCTTCAGCATCCAGGACGCCAAGATCCACACCACACGGGCGGGCTTCGCGCTGGATACCTTCCAGGTCGTGAGTGCCCAGCTTGGCCCAGGCGCCACGCCGTCCGACTATCGCGGATTGATCTCGCTCGTGGAGACGCAGGCTGCGATTGCGCTTGCCAGCGACGGGCCGCTGCCCGAACCCGGGCGCAGCCGCGTGTCGCGCCGGGTGCGCTCGTTCCCCATCGTGCCGCGTATCTCGCTGGCGCCTGACGAGCGTGCGCAACGCTGGCTGCTGAGCGTGAGCGCCAGCGACCGGTCCGGCCTGCTTTACGCCATTGCGCGCGTGCTGGCCCGGCACCGCATCAACCTGCAGCTCGCCAAGATCAGCACGCTTGGCGAGCGGGTCGAAGATACCTTTCTGGTCGACGGGCCCGAGCTCCAGCAGTCGAGGGCGCAGATCCAGATCGAGAGCGAACTGCTCGACGCCGTGGCCGACGGCGCGGGCACGCCGGCGTGAGCGTCACCAAGGTCGGCGCCGCCGAAGCGGCCGCCGGCATCGACGCTTTCGACGCCGTGATCGACGCACGCAGCCCGGCCGAATATGCGCTGGATCACCTGCCGCATGCCGTGAACTGGCCCACCCTCGACGACGAGCAGCGCCACCTGATCGGCTCCGACTACAAGCAGGTATCGGCCTTCGATGCGCGCAAGCGCGGGGCGGTGATGGCAGCCCGCAACATCGCCACGCACATCGAGCGTGAGGCCGGGGGGCTGCCGCGCGACTGGCGCCCGCTGATCTACTGTTGGCGCGGCGGCCAGCGCTCGGGCTCGCTGGCCCTGGTACTCGGCCAGATCGGCTTCGACGTGCAACTGCTGGACGGCGGCTACCGCGCGTTTCGTCGGGTGGTGATCGACGAACTCGACCGCTTGCCGGCCACGCTGGAGCTGCACATGCTTTGCGGCAAGACCGGCAGCGGCAAGAGCCGTCTGCTGCACGCACTGGCCGATGCCGGCGCGCAGGTGCTCGACCTCGAAGGGCTGGCCTGTCACCGCGGCTCGGTGCTGGGCTCGGTGCCCGGCACGCCGCAGCCCTCGCAGAAGCGCTTCGAAACGCTGCTGTGGGACGCTTTGCGCCGCTTCGATCCGCAGCGCCCTGTCTTCGCGGAGAGCGAGAGCCGCACCGTCGGCCGGTTGCGCATTCCGGAGGCCCTGTTGTCGCACATGCGCGCCTCGCGCTGTCTGGTCATCGACATGCCCGTGGCGGCGCGTGTGGACCTTCTCATGGCGGACTATGCCCACCACGCCAACGACATCGACGGCTTCTGCGAGCGCCTGCAGGCGCTGCACGAAGCGCGCGGCGCCGACGTGGTGGGGCGCTGGCAGGCCGCGGCCCGCGCGGGGCACGTCGTCGACGTCGTGAAGGACCTGCTGGCCGACCACTACGACCCGATCTACACACGCTCGATGACACGCCACTTTGCGCACCTCGGCGACGCCCGCATCCTCGCCGTGACCGACGGGTCGCCCGCGACGCTGGCGCGGTGGGCGCGTGACATCCTTGCCGATACGCCGGTCGCCCGCCACGGTGAACTGGCATCGGGGTGCGACGCCAAGCCAGCGCGCTGATAGACTGCTTTTCACGGTCATCTGGCGCCCGCTCCGGGCTTCCCGCCGACGGCCGTATTCGAATGCCTTCACCCTGCCCGTCCCGATGCTCGTGCGTGCGTGCGGCCTCCTTGCACGGTGCATCCCGCCGACGGGGTCCGGCAAGATGACGCGCCCACCTTCGTGGCCGCCGGGATTGCGCCGGCTGGCGCAGTCGCTGCGTCCTGTCTGGGCGGTGGCATGCACCCTGTTCGTGACCGGCCTCGTGGCCTGGAGCCCGCTGCACGAGTGGCTCTCGCGCGAGACGGGCGATGGGCTCGCGCGCCTCGCGGCGCCGGTTCGCCATTACGACAACATGCTCGCGATCGACATCGACGAGGGCGCTCTGAGCGCACTGCGCCCTGTCGTCGGCCCCTGGCCGTTGAAACGCGATCTGCACGCCGAAGTCGTGAAGTACCTGCGAGATGCCGGCGCCGCTGCCATCGGTATCGACATCGTCTACGCCGATCCGCGGCAGGGCGATGACAAGCTGTCCGCCGCGCTTCGTGCCGGTCCGCCCGTGGTGCTGGCGGCCACCGGCGTCCGGCAGCGGCTCGACGCATCGACCGGCCCCGCCATGGAGGCCGCAGCGCCGACGCCCGGCACCGCGATGCCCAACCCCGAGGCTCCCGCGTTCAACTGGCCGGCGCTGGTGCTGCCCAATGCCGCGCTGGTCGGCGAACCGCCCGGAGCGCCCATGGTCGGCATGGTGTCGGTGCCGCTCGACACCGACGGCGTGCTGCGCAGCCTGCCTGTCGTCCAGGGAACCGGCGATTTCCGCCTGCCCACGATGCCGGTCGCCATCGTGCAGGCGCTGACCGGAGAGCGCACGCTGCGCTATGACGCCGGCGAGTCCACATTTGCAGTCGGCAAACGCATTTGGCCAGCCGACGGGCAGGGGCGCGTGTGGACCGTGGCGCCACGCAACGCCGATGCAGTGACGACACTGTCCTTTGCGCGCCTCGCGCGCGCCGCCTTGGGCATCGAAGCCGACCCGGGGCTGCGCGAGCGTGTCGCTGGCCGCACGGTCATTTTGGGCAGCAGCGCCTTCCCGGGCGAGTCCTTGATGACGGCCACCGGGCAAAGGTCCGCTGTCCAGTGGCTGGCCACCGCCACCGGTGCGTTGCTGGCCGGCGACGTGTTGCGACAGGCCGGCGCCGTGGCGCATCTGCCGCTGTGGCTGATCGCATTGGCACCGCTGGCGCTGCAGCGGCGCCGCCACCCGCCACCGGCCCTGTTGCTGGGCGCCGCGACGGCCGCCGCCATTTTCACGATCCTCGGGGCGACGCTCGGATTGCGCGGGCTGTATGGATGGGTGCTCGATCCGGTGCTCCCCTTCGTGGCCGCCGTGACGGGCTTCGGGATGATGCTGGCGCTGCGCCACCGGGACATGGCCCATCTGCACCGGCAGGCCGAAATCGACCGTGCAGTGGCCGAGGCGTCGAACAACGCGAAGAGCGAATTCCTCGCCAACGTGAGCCACGAGATCCGTACGCCGATGAACGCCGTGCTCGGTGTGGCCGACCTGCTGTCAGAGACCGACTTGTCGCCGGTCCAGCGGCGCCACGTCGAAGTGTTCCGCCGTTCGGGCGAGGCCCTGGCCTGCCTCATCGACGACCTGCTCGACCTGTCCAAGATCGAGGCGGGCCGCATCGAACTTCAACGTGGCGACTTCGGCCTGGCCAACCTGTTGCGCGAGCAGGTGGCGCTGCTGCGACCGCGAGCGCAGGCCAAGGGCGTGCAACTCGGCCTGAAGATCGGCACGCAGGTACCGGCGATCGTCGTCGGCGACCGGCTGCGTCTGACCCAGGTGATCGTCAACCTGCTTGCCAATGCGATCAAGTTCACCGCGCGCGGCAGTGTGTCCCTCGAGGTCGAGTGCGACGACCCGTCCGAGCCGCTCGTGCGCTTCAGCGTGGTCGATACGGGCATCGGCATCGACGCCGCCAAGCTCGACCGCATCTTCGAGCCGTTCGTCCAGGCCGATGCCGGTGTCGTGCGTGAATACGGCGGCACCGGGCTTGGCCTGACGATCACGCGGCGCATCGTCGAGCTGATGGGCGGGCACATCACCGTCAGCAGCACGCCCGGCCGCGGATCGGAATTTTCATTTTCCGTGCCGCTGCCCGCCGCAGAGCGCGCAACCGCGGCGCGCCTGCCGTCCGCCGAGCGCCTCCTGCGCGAGCGCCAGCCAACCGCGCCGAACGATGGCCGCCGGGTGTCGATCCTGCTCGTGGACGACAACGCCACGAGCGCCTATATCGTGCGGGCGATGCTCGACACGCCTGACTTCACCGTCGACAGCGTGACGGGTGGCCGGGACGCGATCGAGCGCCTGAACACCCAGCAGTACCAGGTCGTGCTGATGGACCTGCAGATGCCCGACATGGATGGACTGTCGGTGGCACGTGCACTGCGCAAGCTGGAAAACGAGCAACGTCGTCCGCGCACCCCGCTGATCGCACTCACGGCCAATGCCTACCCGTCCGACCGTCAGCGCAGCCTGGAAGCAGGGTTCGACGAACACCTGAGCAAGCCGGTGCGAAAGGCCGTGCTGCTGGAAGCCATCGCGCGCTGGACCACGCCGCCGGCAGCCCGGCTGCCACCCACCCAGGAGCCCGCGCAATCGGTCACCGAGCTGAGCGCGTCGCAGTACGGCGCACTTGCAACGCTGTCGGAGGGTGGCGTGATCAACGTCGCGCACGCCCTGGATCACATGGGCGGCGACGTGCCGTTGTTCCTCGATACGCTGGAACAGCTGGCGGCGCCCCTCGGCGAGTGGATCGGCCGCTTCCGCATCACGTTCGACGGCGGCGACACCGAGCGCGCGCGACGCATGGTGCACGACCTGCGCGGCATCCTCGACGGCATCGGCGCGCTGGGTGCCGCAGAGTCGGCGGGCCGCCTCGAGCAGGCATTGACCGGCAGCGACACCACCCACATGCAACGCCTCGCCGATGCCTTGGGTCAGCAACTCTTGCCGGTGGTGCAGGCGGTCGGTACGGCGGCCGCCCGCACGTCGCGGGGTCGATCGGCGCCAGGGACCGGGCCGCACATCCCGCCATCGTCCACGCACTGACGGCAAGACGAAACGCGGTTCGCCTCGCCCCACCACGCGTTCCGTCGCTGCGCGCGGTGTGCCTGTGCCAGATCAAGGCCGGTGGCGACATCGCCGATACACTCCGGCGCGATGGAACGACTGCATGCGGTGGAAGAGTCGCGCCGCTTCGGCGCGCGCACCATTCCGACATTGCGGCCGCTGGCTTGGCTGGCGCTGGGCTGGCACGACTTGATGCGCTGCCCGCTGCCCGCCGCGGCCCACGGGCTCGCCGTGGCCTTGTTCGGCGCGTTGCTGATCTTCTTCGCGCGCGACCGGTTCTGGCTCTTGTCCGGTGCCTTTTCCGGCTTCCTGCTGGTGTCGCCCGTCGTTGCCACCGGCCTGTACCGCGTCAGCCGCGAACTGCAGCGTGGTGGCAGCCCGACGCTCGGCGACGCGCTCGCCGTGTGGAAGCCCAATGATGGGCGCCTCATCGTCTTCGGTCTGCTGCTGGCCCTGGCCGGCACGGGCTGGGTGCTCACGTCGGCGTCGCTCATCACCGGCTTTGCATCGGCGCCCGTGCGCAATCCGCAGGACTTCCTGAAGCATGTGGTGCTGAACGATCAGTCACACCTTTTCGAAGCCTGGCTTGCGCTCGGCGGCGTGCTGGCCGCGCCGGTCTTTGCCTCCAGCGTGGTCGCCCTGCCGCTGCTGCTGGACAAGAAGGTCGGCGTGATGACGGCCGTCCTCACGAGCTGGCGCGTGGTGCTCGAAAATCCCGCGCCGATGGCGGTCTGGGCCGCGGTGATCATGGCGCTGACGGCGTTCGGCATGTTCACTGCGCTGGCCGGCCTCGTCTTCGTGGTGCCCTGGCTGGCGCACGCCAGCTGGCACGCGTACCGCGACCTCGTCGATGCTTCCGGCATCGAGGAGCGGCCCTAGGATGACGCCGCCCACTGGCCGGCACGAGCCCTGAGGCCGCGCGCCGTGTTCGGCTACAACGAGGAGCAGATCGCCCAGTTCGGGCTGACCTTCGGGGTCACCGCGTTCATGCTGTACATGGTGTTCATCATCTTCCAGCTGGCGCGCGAATCCAAAGCGGGCAAGTTCGGAACCTTCGTCCTGTTCATCGCGCTCGGTTTCGGCCTCGTGGGGTTCGCGGCCAAAGGGCTCATCAAGTACTTCATCAGCGGCGCGGAATGAAAGAGGCCGGCAAGGCCGGCCTCTTTCGAACATGACAGACGCCCGCTGCGGAGCGCCCTCGACGAGCGGCGCTCGGCGGATGCTCAGCCCATGTGCAGGCCGCCGTTGCAGGAGAAGTCGGCGCCCGTGGTGAAGCCGGAGTCCTCGCCTGCGAGCCAGGCCACGACCGAACCGATTTCCTCCGGTGTGCCCAGGCGCTTGACCGGGATCGTCGCGACGATCTTTTCCAGCACCTCGGGCTTGATCGCCCGCACCATGTCCGTGCCGATGTAGCCCGGGCTCACGGTATTTACCGTCACACCCTTGGCAGCGAGTTCCTGGGCCAGGGCCATCGTGAAGCCATGCATACCGGCCTTGGCCGCCGAATAGTTGGTCTGCCCCGCCTGGCCTTTTTCGCCATTCACCGACGAAATCTGGACGATGCGGCCCCAGCCTTTCTCGACCATGCCCGGCACGACCTGCTTGGTCACGTTGAACATGCTGTTCAGGTTGGTGTCGATGACGGCCTTCCAGTCCTCGGGCGTCATCTTCAGAAACATGCGGTCGCGTGTGATGCCGGCGTTGTTGACCAGCACGTCGATCGGACCATGCTCGCCGACGGCCTTGGTGAAGGCCGCGACGGTGGATTCCCAATCGGCCACATTGCCAACCGAAGCGTAAAAGGAATAGCCGAGCGCCTTCTGCTCGTCCAGCCACTTGGCGAAGTCACGGCTCGGCCCGCAACCCGCGATGACCTTGAACCCTTCCTTGTGCAGCCGTTGGCAGATCGCCGTGCCGATACCACCCATGCCGCCTGTCACGTAAGCCACTTTCTGTGCCATTTGCTCTCTCCTT
Organism: Rubrivivax sp.; assembly: GCA_024641945.1. Taxonomy (GTDB): domain Bacteria; phylum Pseudomonadota; class Gammaproteobacteria; order Burkholderiales; family Burkholderiaceae_C; genus Rubrivivax. The sequence goes on from JAHECD010000048.1 coordinate 23,152, forward strand.
TGGTGTGTCGATTGAATGATTCGAGCGTCGCCCGACCGTACCTCGTGGTCAATCGGGTTCGCCCTGTGCTCGTTGTCCGCCAGCCTGTCGTTCGATCGCCGCCGCCCAGCCCTCCGCGCCGCTGCAACGGCCCTCGGGAATGAAGGCGGCCACGCCAGACACGACGTGCCCCATTTCGTCTATTGCATCCGCGTCGCGCCGTGCATCACGCCTTCGCCTTGACATATCGGCCCGGCGCGGGCTCGACGGCCTTGAACTGGCGATTGCCGAAGCCCTTGGGCGCGGGCACCTGCTTGCCGCCCATCGGCGCCAGCCATTTCGACCAATCGGGCCACCAGCTGCCGGCATGTTCGGCCGCGCTGTCGAACCATGCGTCGGCGTCGGGCGGCAGCTTGTCGTTGGTCCAGTGGCTGCGCTTCTTGGCCGCCGGAGGATTGATCACGCCGGCAATGTGCCCCGACGCGCCGAGTACGAAGCGAACCTTGCCCTTGAACAGCGGCGTCGAGCGGTAGGCCGCCGTCCACGGGACGATGTGATCCTCGCGCGAGGCATACACGTAGATCGGCGCCTTGATGGTGCCGAGATCGACCTTCTCGCCGCAGACCGTCAGGGCGCCGGGCTTCTTGAGTTCGTTCTGCAGATAGGTGTGGCGCAGGTACCAGCAGTACATCGGACCCGGAAGGTTGGTCGAATCGCCGTTCCAGTACAGGAGGTCGAACGGGGGCGGCGCTTCGCCCTTGAGGTAGTTGCCGACCACGTAGTTCCACACCAGGTCGTTCGGCCGCAGGAAGCTGAACGTCGTGGCCAGTTCCTTGCCCTTGAGCATGCCGGGCCCTGAAGGCGCCCGCTCGCCGATCGTCATCTCGCGCAATTGCACCGAAGCCTCGTCGACAAAGATGTCGAGAATGCCGGTGTCCTGAAAATCCAGCAGCGTGGTCAGCAGGGTGACCGAGTGCGCCGGATGCTTGCCGCGTGCCGCCAGCACGGCCAGTGCCGTGGCCAGGATCGTGCCGCCGACGCAGAAGCCGAGCGTGTTGATCGTCTTGGCGCCGGTGATCTGCTGCACCGTATCGATGGCGGCGATCGGGCCGCGCTCGATGTAGTCGTCCCAGGTCAACGCCTTCATGGAGTCGTCGGGATTGCGCCAGCTGACCACGAAGAGGTGATGGCCCTGTTCCACCGTGTACCGGATCACCGAGTTCTCGGGCTGCAGATCGAGGATGTAGAACTTGTTGATGCACGGCGGCACGAACAGCATCGGCCGCTCGTACACCTTGGCCGTGAGCGGCTTGTATTCGATGAGCTGGAAGAGATCGTTCTCGTAGACGACGGCGCCGGCAGTGGTGGCGACATTGCGGCCGACTTCGAAGACGCTCTCGTCGGTCTGCGACACGTGGCCCTTCTGCACGTCGCCCCAGAGATGCTTCAGGCCCTTGGTCAGACTTTCACCCTGGGTGTCCAGCGCCAGCTTGAGCGCCTCCGGATTGGTCGCGAGGAAGTTGCTCGGACTGGCCGCGTCGATCCACTGCTGCACTGCAAAGCGGATGCGCGCCTTGGTCTTGGCATCGCCCTGCACATTTTCGGCCATCTGCATCAGCGTGCGCGCGTTCAGCAGGTACATCTGAGCCATGTAGGCAGACGACGGATTTCCGGTCCACGCGTCGTGCGAAAACCGCCGGTCCTTCATCGTGGGCTTGGCAGTGCCCTCGGGCAACGAGTGGCCGAGGGTGGAGTTCCACAGGGCGGAGGCATTCTTCAGATAGTCGGCCTGCAACTCGCTCAACGGCGCTGCCGGAAGGCTCAGACCTGACATCGACTTCCAGATCTCGGCGACGGCGTGGCCGAACGCCTGTACCTGGTCGTTCGGGTTCTGCGGCGGGGTGGGCGCGTTCTTCAAGTTTGTCTCCTTGGGCAATCTGGGGCTGCCGTGTCCGTGTTCAGGGCATTGGTACGCTGTTGATCCCGTGTACCGGTGCATTCTCGTGAACAAGTTCACTGTAGGATGACCAGCTTACCACACTATGACATCGTGTTTCACTTTGTGGGATTGGATTTCACAATGTACCTCGTAGCCATCGGATGGATGTACGTCGTGCTCATGATGGCGGCCGCCGAGGCCATGGCGCCCAATGGCACCATCCTCGGCGCGGTTTTCACCTTGCTGCTCTATGGGCTGATGCCGCTGGCGCTGGTGCTCTACCTGATGGCGACGCCGGCACGCCGGCGTGCGCGGAGGGTCGCCGAGAAGGCGGGCGTTTCCCCGGACACCCCCGAGTCATTCACGCAGCCAGACGGCCGCGGCGAGACGGCCGGTTCGCCGGTCGCGCCGGTACGAAAAGAACCGTGACGTGTCCTCGACGGTGCACCAGGTGCCCCCACTGATCGACACGACGCCCGCCGCCCGCAATCGATCTCGCGCCAGACCGGCCAGATCGGCCCGCCAGCGCGGCTGGCCTTCTACATCGGCACTCGCCACGAACCGATCGGCCGCTGAAGGGCCGGCAAACGCGCGCAAGACGTCTTCGCCCACCTCGAACCGCCCCGGGCCGATGCACGGCCCGAGCCAGCACACGATGTCGGCCGGACTGCAGCCCGCAGACTGACAAACGGCCGCAAGCGCGTTTTCCACCACGCCCCCCGCCAGCCCACGCCAGCCGGCATGCGCCGCGCCGACAGCGCGGCCGTTTCGCGCAGCCAGCAGAACCGGCAGGCAATCAGCGACGAGCACGGTGCAGGCCACGCCCGCACGGTCGGTGAACGCCGCATCCGCGTCGGGCACCGGGCCGCCCAGCACGGCGGCCGCGTCGACGACCCGGTTGCCGTGAACCTGATTCATCCAGACCGGCTCCGCGCCGATCATGGCCGAAAAGCGACGCCGGTTCTCCGCCACCGCGACGGGGTCGTCGCCGACGTGGGTGCCCAGGTTCAGGCTGGCATACGGGCCGTTGCCAACACCACCGAAGCGGTTGGACATGCAAGCCCCTACACGTGCGGGCGCGGGCCACGCGACCGTCAACCCGACGGGCCGATCCAGTTCCACGGGCAAATGACCCGTCTCAGGTGGCATCCGGGCAGGCTTCGGGACGGGTCTTCTCGAAGGCGTCGATCTTCATGCAGGCATCGAAGACACGCATCACATTCGGCACATGGTCGAGCCGGCAATCGAAGCGCTGCGCATTGAAGATCTGCGGCACGAGCACGCAATCGGCCAGCGTCGGGGATTCACCATGGCAGAAGACCGCAGGTGCGCCGGCCAGCTGGCGCTCGACGACCTCCAGACCCGTCTCGACCCAGTGTCGATACCAGCGGTTCTTGTCCTCGTCACTCACCTTCATCGGGCCGACCAGATAGCGAAGCACCCGCAGGTTGTTCAGCGGATGGATCTCGCAGGCAATGTCGAACGCCAGCGCACGCACCCGCGCGCGCTCGACAGCGCCCTGGGGCAGGAGCGGCGGCTGCGGATGGGTTTCCTCGAGATACTCGATGATGGCAATCGATTGGGTGAGGCTGTACTCACCATCGCGCAGCAAAGGCACCAGGCGCGATGCCGACACGGCGGCATAAGACTCCGACATCTGTTCGTTCTTCTGCAGATGCACCGAGCGGTACTCGAAATCGAGGCCCTTGAGCGCGAGCGCGATGCGCACCCGATAGGACGCCGACGAGCGAAAGTAGTTGAAGAGTTCCATGGTCCGTTTTCCCGTGCAGCTGTGTCAGCGCACCGCGACCCGCAGCGTGCCGAGGCCGGCGACGCTGCCTTCCATGACGTCTGCGCGCACGACCGCCGCCACGCCGGCCGGCGTACCGGTGAAGATCAGGTCGCCCGGCTGCAGCGTCCAGGCGGCGCTGAGGTGCTCGATGGTCTCGTTGACGCTCCAGATGAGCTCGGACAGGTCGCCCTTCTGCCGGCGAACACCGTTCACGTCGAGTGTGATGGCACCACGCAGGAGCTCGCCGGTCACGGCCTTCGGGTGGATCGGACCGATCGGCGCGGACTGGTCGAAGGCTTTGCCGATGCACCATGGCCGACCCTGCTTTTTCATCTCCCCCTGCAGGTCGCGCCGCGTCATGTCCAGGCCGATCGCATAGCCGTAGATGTGGCCGGCGGCATCCGCCGCGCGGATGCCCGCACCACCGGTGCCGATCGCCACCACGAGCTCGATTTCGTGGTGAAGGTTGGCCGTCAGCGTCGGGTAATCGATGACCCCGGTCTCGCCGTCCGGCACGACCACGGCAGCGTCGGCAGGCTTCATGAAGAAAAACGGCGGCTCGCGCCCGGTGAACCCCATTTCCTGTGCGTGCTCGGCGTAGTTGCGGCCGACGCAATAGATGCGATGCACGGGGTAGTTGCCTCCGCCTGCCACAGGGACGAGGGTCGGCGCATGCGGTGTCACGACGAGGGTCATCGCTTCTTTCTCCTGATGTCGAAACCGGGTTGCGTCGATGATGCCACGACGGTGCGTGGCTACACTCGAACGCATGCATCCAAGGCCACGCATCCAGCATTGCCGCGTCTGCGGCAGTCCGGTCCAGTACCGGGTGCCGGCCGACGACAACCGAGAACGCGCCACCTGCACGTCGTGCGGGGAGATCCACTACGAGAATCCGCTCAATGTGGTCGGGACCGTGCCGGCCTGGGGTGAGCAGGTGCTTTTGTGCCGCCGCAATATCGAGCCGCGCTTCGGTCTGTGGACACTTCCGGCGGGCTTTCTCGAACTCGGTGAAAGTACCGCTGACGGCGCGCTTCGCGAAACCGACGAAGAAGCCGGCGCGCGCATCGAGATGCTCGGGCTGTTCACGGTGTTGAATGTCGTGCGCGTCGGCCAGGTGCACCTGTTTTACAGGGCCCGACTGCTCGACACCGATTTCGCGCCCGGCCCCGAAACGATCGAGGCTCGCCTGTTCCACGAGCACGAGATCCCCTGGGACGAACTGGCCTTCCGCACCGTGCGCGTGACGCTCGAGAAATTCTTCGCCGATCGCCGCGGCGGCGAATTCGGCATTCATTGCGCCGATATCGGCTGACGAAGCACGCGCGATCGCGGCAGCCCGCGCTGGACGGACTTGATGGACGCCCGGTCGCTGCGAGCTGGTGAACCCCGTCAGGTGCGCGCGGTGACGGCGGGCCCGGTGGCCCCATCGAAGCCCAGCTCCCACAGTCGGTCGAGATCCCGCGGGTCGTCCACGCCCTCTGCATAGACGGCCACACCGATGCCCCGTGCCGTGGCCACGATCTGGCGCGCATAGTCCGCCAGCGCGGCGTCGCCCGCCAGCCCTCTCACGAAGCGCCCGTCGATCTTGAGGTAGTCGAGCCCGTAGTTGCGTGCATCGAGCAGCGCGTGCAGTGCCCGGCCGGTATTTTCGATGCCCAGGCGTGTGCCCAGCGGGCGCCAGCGTTCCGCCGCGTCGCGCCAGCGATGCCACTGCGCCGTCGCTGCCTCGCCGACCTCGATCGACAGGCGCGCCGCCGCTGCCGGCGCTGCAGCAAGCCGCCGGGTGAGTTCGTGCACGAAGCTGGCATCGGCCAGCGACGCGGCCGATACGTGAATGCACCGCGCCTTTCCGTCGGCAAGGATGGCGTCGAGTGCCAGCCCCGCCGCCGAGAGGTCGACCTGCTGCAGGATGCGGCTGCGCGACGCCATCGGGAGCCACCGCGCCGCAGCGTCGAACGGCCCGTCGGGCTGCAGTTGCACCCGCAGCGGACATTCGAGGTGGAGGATGCGGCCCGCCGTATCGACGACCGGGAATTCGGCCAGCTTCACACGCCCGGCCTCCAGTGCGGCAGCGATGCGCTGGCGCCATTCGGTTTCACCGATGCCCTCGCCGTCGGACAGCGCAACGACCTCGATGCCGAACGGCCCGCTGCACTCCGCGCGGGCCAGCGCCTCGTCTGCGCGTGCCAGCGCGTCGGACACGCCACCAGTGGCCAGCCCGTCGACACCCCCGATCGCGATGTCGGCCCCGCGGTCGATCGCTGCCATCGAGGCGCCCAGGGTGGCGCACAGCGCGTCCGCCGTTTCGCGCGAAATCCCGTTGGCGGGCAGGTAGACGGCCAGGTCACCGCCATTCAACCGTCCCGCAAACGCCCCCTCGACGCGGCTCGGGTACGCCGACAGCACTTCGCCCATGGTGCCCAGCAGGCGGTCCACGGCGTCGTGCCCCGCACGGGCATTCAGCGCCTCCAGATCGCGCAGGCGCACCAGCAGCAGACCACCGCGCCGGGGCGCATCGGCGGTCGACCCATCGCCGGACTGGTCGCCCAGCAATGCACGCTCGAGCTGCGCCATGAAGTGACGCCGGTTGGAGAGCCCTGTGAGTGCATCGGTATGTACCTGCAGGCGCAGCGCATCGAGTTGCCCGGCCTGGTTCTCGAACACCGAATGCAGGCGGCGCACCATCGAGTTCATGCCCGCGGCGAGGCGGTTGAGCTCCTGTGTCGGTGGCTCCCGGATCTCGACGAAGCGGCCGTCTTCGAGCGCGCGGGCCTGTGCCACCACGCTGTCCAGCCCGCGCCGCCACCGATTGACCGCCACGACGGCCACCGCAATGGCCCCCGCGCCCAGCAACAGCAGCCACCCCGTGCTGCGCACGAGCGAGGCCCAAAGCGCGTCGTACGCCCAGCCCGACTGGCTTTCGACCTGAACCCGTCCAACGGTGTGCCAGCCGTCGGTGACGATGCCGGTGCCCGGCTGCGCCGACATGGGCAGCGCGGACACGAGCCAGGCCGGCGCAGAGCCGCCGACCGCGGGCGACACCCGCTCGAAGAGCTTGACGCCGTCGGGGCCGACCATGCGCACGCGTCGGTAGTGGCCGGTATCGAACTGGGCCGACAGAACGAGTTCCATCAGCGTCATGTCGCCGTGGTGCTGCGACAGGGCCAACGCGATCAGCGTGGCCGAATCGGAGTTGCGCACCTGCCACTGCTGCTGGAGCATGTCGCGCGTGCTCCACACGCTGAACACGACGCTGCCGCCGATGGCAAGCGCCACCACGGACACCAACAGCCATGCGATCTGGCGAATCATCGTCACGGCAATGCTCCCGGAGTCTGTGTCATTCGAATCCCTCCGCGCGCGCTTTGCGCACCACGTCCCGCCAGCGCGAAAGGCGCGTCATGGGGTCACCAGCAGTCTGCGCTCCGGCACCCTGCCACAGGCCTTCCCCGTTGAAGCTGAAGACCGGTGTCAGGTCGCCGCGATGCGATGCATGTCGAATGTCAGGCACGAGATTGTCCAGGATGAGCGGATCGTCGGGGTTGTCGCCGTAGTAGGCAAGCACCATGTGTGCTTGCGACCGTGGCGGCTGGCCGCCCCCGCCCGCAAGCATTGCGCGCACATAGACCAGACGCAGGCTGGACACGGGCAGACCGGTCGCGGTGAGCGAGAAATATTTGGCAATTGCGTAGTCTTCGCAGTCGCCCGCCCCCTTGGCCAGGGTCTCGATCGGGCTGGCCCAATAATCGACCTGGCCCCACGCGACGCTGTCGTCGGCGAAAGTGACCGCGCGGTTGAAGAATGAATTCACCGCCTCGAGGCGGGCATGCGGCTCCTGCGCGGCCGATCTGGCAAGCAGGTCCTTCAGATCGCCGGCGAGTTGGACGACCTGCGAGCCATGCGGCGCCGCGGCCCGCAGCATCCGGTTGGCATCCCAGGCTGCGACGCCCAGCGCCGGCAGCACGGCCAGCGCGACGCCCCAAAGTGCCGCGACCACCCGCCGCGCGACATTGCTGCACACGCGCATCGGAGTTCGGACGATGCCCACACCGTCGCGTGCATCGCAACCACACATGGGGCATTTTTCGGCCCTGCGCCCCCGGACTTGAGCGACGGGGCGGCAGGCGCGCGACGACACGAAGGCCCCGCGGGGCCCTCGACACGAGGTGCGTCGACGTCTACTTGCGGGCCGGCGGCAGGTCGGTGCACGAACCGTGCGCCACCTCGGCGGCCATGCCGATGCTCTCGCCCAGCGTCGGATGCGGATGGATCGTCTTGCCGATGTCCACCTCGTCGGCGCCCATCTCGATGGCCAGCGCCACCTCGCCGATCATGTCGCCCGCATGGGTGCCGACGATGCCGCCGCCGAGGATGCGGTGCGTCTCGGCGTCGAAGAGCAGTTTCGTGTGACCTTCGTCACGGCCATTGGCGATGGCCCGGCCCGACGCCGTCCACGGGAACAACCCCTTCTTGACCGCGATGCCCTTGGCCTTGGCCTCGTCCTCGGTCAGGCCGACCCAGGCGACTTCGGGGTCCGTGTAGGCAACGCTCGGGATCACACGGGCGTCGAACTGCGCCTTCGAATCGCCGGCCGCCACTTCGGCCGCCACGTGCGCCTCGTGCACGGCCTTGTGCGCCAACATGGGCTGGCCGACGATGTCGCCGATCGCGAAGATGTGCGACACGTTGGTTCGCATCTGCACGTCCACCGGGATGAAGCCGCGATCGGTCACCACCACACCGGCCTTGTCGGCCGCGATCTTCTTGCCGTTCGGGCTGCGGCCGACAGCCTGCAGTACCAGGTCGTAAACCCCTTCGCTCTGCTTGCCGTCGAGACCTTCGAACTTCACGCGGATGCCGTCGGCAGTGGCCTCGGCCGCCACCGTCTTGGTCTTGAGCATGATGTTGTCGAAGCGCTTGGCATTCATCTTCTGCCAGACCTTGACGAGGTCGCGGTCGGCGCCTTGCATCAAGCCGTCAAGCATCTCGACGACGTCCAGGCGCGCACCCAGCGTCGAGTACACGGTCCCCATCTCCAGGCCGATGATGCCGCCGCCGACGACGAGCATCTTCTTCGGAGTCTGGCGCAGTTCGAGCGCACCGGTGGAGTCGACGATGCGCGGGTCGTCGGGCAGGAACGGCAGGCGCACGGCCTGCGACCCGGCCGCGATGATGCATTGTGCGAACTTGATGGTCTGGGTCTTGCCGGTCTTGCTTTGCGCAGCGCCGGTGGTCTCTTCGACCGCCACATGGTGGGCGTCGACGAACGCGCCGTAGCCGCGCACGACCGTGACCTTGCGCATCTTGGCCATTGCGGCCAGCCCGCCGGTCAGCTTGCCGACCACCTTGTTCTTGTGGCCGAGCAGCTTGGGCAAGTCGACCGTGGGCGCGCCGAACTCCACGCCCAGGTCGGCGAAGTGCGTCACCTCGTCCATCACCGCGGCCACGTGCAGCAACGCCTTGCTCGGGATGCAGCCCACATTCAGGCAGACACCGCCGAGCGTGGCATATCGTTCGACGATCACCACCTTCATGCCCAGATCGGCCGCACGAAACGCAGCCGAATAGCCGCCGGGGCCGGCGCCGAGCACGAGCATGTCGCATTCGATGTCCGCGCCGCCCGCATAACTCGCGGCCGCGGGCGCCGGGGCCGCTGGCGCTGCGGTGGGCGGTGTCGGCGCAGCGGCCGCCGCAGGTGCGGGTGAAGGCGCCGGTGGCGCCGCGCCCGCGGCATCGAGCGTCAGCAGCACCGATCCTTCGTTCACGGTGTCGCCGACCTTGATCTTCATTTCCTTGACGACGCCGGCCGCCGACGACGGGATCTCCATCGATGCCTTGTCGCTCTCGACCGTGACGAGGCTCTGTTCGACCTTGACCGTGTCTCCTGGCTTGACGAGCAGCTCGATCACCGCCACGTCCTTGAAATCGCCGATATCCGGCACCTTGATCTCGATGATGGCCATCTCGTTCAATCCTTCAATTTCATTGTGCGGGCCCTGATCGGCCCGGCCGAGTTCTTGTCGAATTCACAGCCCGCGCGCACGCCCAGGTCGGCGATATCGCGCGCCGATTTCAGACGGTCCCAGGTTGCGTACATGGCGCCGAGCGCGAAGCTGCGCCCCGAGCCGATCGCCCAGAAGCGATCGAACTCGAACACCTCGCGGTACGAATACACACCGTAGATGCCGCTCGCGTTGGCGATCAGCACGGTGAACTGGCTGCTCTCGTACGGGTCCGAGTCTTCCTCCTTGGTATTCAGGAAGTAGTGCTCCTTCAGCTTCGGGTGCAGCTTGAGGAAGGTCTCGAAGACCTCGTCGCGCGAGCCGAGCCGCAGTTCCTCGAGCGGCAGCGAGCCCAACGCCTTGCGCAGCACCGGGAAGTGCGCCGTGGTGCCCGCCATGCCGACCCACGACGCTCCGATCCGGAAGACCTTGTCGTTGGCCTCGTAGCCGTGCGCCAGGCGTGTGTCGCCGAAAGTCACGAGCGCATCCGCCGCGATGGCCACCTGGCCGTCCTTGCGGACGACGGTGATGGTGGTCACAGCGCGATTCTGCGGAAGTCGGCCAGCAACTGGCCCAGATAGGCGTTGAAGCGTGCCGCCGAGGCGCCGTCGATCACCCGATGGTCGTACGACAGCGACAGCGGCATCGTCAGACGCGGCTGGAACGCCTTGCCATCCCACACGGGTTTCATCGCGCTCTTCGACAGGCCGAGGATCGCCACCTCCGGTGCATTGACGATCGGCGTGAAGTGCGTGCCGCCGATGCCACCCAGCGAGCTGATCGAGAAACAGCCGCCAGTCATGTCGGCCGGGCCCAGCTTGCCATCACGTGCCTTCTTGGCCAGTTCGCTCATCTCCTGGCTGATCTGCAGGATGCCCTTCTTGTCGGCATCCTTCAGGACCGGAACGACCAGCCCGTTGGGCGTGTCGGCCGCAAAGCCGACGTGGAAATACTGCTTGTAGACCAGCGCATCGCCGTCCAGGCTGGCATTGAAGTCGGGGAACTTCTTCAGCGCCGCGACGACCGCCTTGATCACGAACGCCAGCATCGTGACCTTGACGCCGGACTTCTCGTTCTCCTTGTTGAGCTGCACGCGTAAGGCTTCGAGCTCGGTGATGTCGGCTTCGTCGTTGTTCGTGACGTGCGGGATCATCACCCAGTTGCGGTGCAGATTGGCGCCGCTGATCTTCTTGATGCGGCTCAGGTCCTTGCGCTCGATCGGGCCGAACTTGGCGAAGTCCACCTTCGGCCACGGCAGCAGGCCCGACAGTCCGCCACCGCCGTCGGTGCCCTGCGAAGGCGCCTTGGATTTCTGCGCGGCGGTCTGCACGGTGCCTGCCATCACACCCTTGACGAAACCGTTCAGGTCGTCCTGGGTGATGCGGCCTTTCGGCCCCGTGCCCTTGACTTCGTCCAGCGACACCCCGAGTTCGCGCGCACTGCGCCGGATCGACGGCGACGCATGCGGGAGCGTGCCCTTGGCCGCAGTCGGCTCGTGAGGCGGCAGGGCGGCGGTCGGTGGCTTGCGATCACCGGTCGGCGCCGCAGCCGAGGCCGGCGCGGACGCGGGCACCGCCACATCAGGCGCTGCCGCGGACGCTGGGGCCGCACCCGCAGCGCCCTGCAAGGTGACCACGAGGCTGCCCTTGCTCACCTTGTCGCCGACCTTGACCTTCACCTCGCTCACGGTGCCGGCGTGCGATGACGGGATTTCCATCGACGCCTTGTCGCTCTCGACCGTGATCAGGCTCTGCTCGACCTTGACCACGTCGCCGGGCTTGACGAAGACCTCGATCACGGCGACCTCGTCGAAGTCGCCGATGTCGGGCACCAGCACGTCGATCGGGCCGGCTGCAGCGCGAGGCGCGGCCACGGGAGCGGGCCCGGGCGCCGGTGCGGCGGCCGCG